>JAPKMU010000274.1 GCA_026645745.1 Anaerolineae bacterium
CTAACCCCAAGCTTTTGTACTTGGATGTGCGAAAAAAGAGTAATGAGATTACCCGACATTATTTAGCCAAATATCTACAGAAACCCTCCATTTAGGGCAAAACGCTGTGAGTGAGAAAACACTGAGATTACTCGACGCTATCAATGAGTGGCTTAACGATGTGTTTGGTGAGGGAAAAAGGTTAAGCCAAATATTGGGCGATAGCGGTCTTGAAGATCCCGAAATTCAACGTCTCAAAACACACCATTTAACAGCGTTTATTGAGGCTGTTCTCAATTTGATCTATGAGACAACGGATAAACATGACGGGGAGCGCCGCAATGACGTGATGATACGACATTACGGATTGGTGTCAGGAGAAGCAGAAACGCTGCAGGCAATCGGAGACAGCTTAGGGTTGAGTCGTGAAAGAATACGGCAGTTAGTCAACAAACGCCTTCAGCTTTATCGTCATCCCAAGCGAAAAGAACGTTTTATCCGCGATTTACATCAAAGAGCAAAACGTATTCTTGAGCAAGAATAAAATGCGGGATGTGTTTTTGCATCCCGCCCTTTAATCTCTATTGTGTCACCTGTATCGCAAACCGATACCCTCCTACTGCAAAAGTAGCATATGGCTCGCGCGACCACAGCCACACGAACGTCATGTCCGCTGCCTGACCAGGCAGCAGATCGAAAGGAACGAGTCCCTCCGCCGGGATGCGCGGACCCTGCGGATTCTCCGCGTAGCCAAGTGCCAACCACACATCCTCCGGTGTGATCGTCAGCGGCATATCCCCACCGTTGAAAAGCCGCAGCCGCGTCGTGATCTGCCCGGCGCTCGTCGCCACCCAGATAATCTGCACATCCAACCCGCTGAACGGGAGTGGTGTTGGGGTCGCGGTCGGCAGGGGTGTAGGCGTAACCTCAACAGGCGGCAGTGCCAGCGCGCTCATCAGTTCCCCGGCGCGTCCCAATTCCTGATCAACCGGATAGGTCGCCGTGATTAGCGTGCGCGTGCCGGTCGGGAGTCCTTCCGCATCCGTCTCGCCAAGCAGCAGCACCACCAGTCCCGGTGTCACCTGCCGGAAGATGTCCGTATCGCTGCGGCGCACGGCGCGCTTGTCCTCAAACGTGAAGGTCAGCACCGCGCCGGTGTTCATTTGCACGCGGAACGCCGCTCCCGCGCCGATCTGCTCAAACCACGCGGCGTTGTCCTCCGACCACGGAATGCCGATCACCCGACGCACCGCCATCCCGTTGAGGAACGACGCGGTATCTGGGTTCGGGTCGAAGTTCCATTCGCTGGCACGTACCGCCCGCCGCTGCACCACCCACACACGCGGCGCAGCCCCGTCCCCGGCAGACACTTGCAGGCTGATCGGGTAGAGCGGCGCACGGCTCGCATCGCCACCCTCAATCACCTCATCCTGTGCTTCGAGCGCCAGTGGAGTCGCCGTCACGCCGGCGGGAAGCGTCGCCGTCACATCAGGGGATACAGACGTTTCGCCTGTCCCACGCAGCAGAAGCAGCACCATCCCCAGCAAGAGCGCACCCAGCACCATCAGCACCTTGCCCGACGGACTTCCGGTTTTCGCCGCCGCCGCTTCTGGCTCGCGGTAGCGCTCCCCCTGCCGCGCCGCCTCGATCACCCGCTTCGGCGCACGCGCCCAGCGCAGCCCCACCGGCACCAGCCCCGCTTCGTAATAGCGTTTGAGCAGCGCCAGCGCAATTTTGCGCTCCTTCACGTCCGAACCTTCGGCGTGCGCGGTTTTCACCTCCCGATCATACGCTGCCCGGTATGAGCGCTGCCGGTCGGTGGGTACGAGTTCCCACAAGGCGCGCAGCTCCGCCAGCGACAGGTTTTTCAGTTCATCCAGTGTGTGAAAGCGAAGTTGATCGCTCATGCGTCGTCCTCAGGAATACTCACCTTGCCGTAAGCCGTGATCGCCTCCGGCAGCATCCGCGCCGCGATTTCGATTCGTTCCAAGCGTCGTTCCGCTTCGCTCGGCGTGAATCCCGGCGACTGCCCCAATTCGCTGATCACCCTCGTACGCGTATTTGCCGAAACTTCCCCGGAGGATTTCACTTCCCGTGCGATACGTTCGGTCAGCGCCGGGGAAAGTCCCGCCTTTGCCGCCTGATCGAGGAACAACCCAAACCGCGCGAGGTCTTGTCCAATCGGCGGCGTACCTTGCTGCGGATCGACTCCCATTGCCCGCGCCATCAGATTACCCGCTGTCAGGTAGTCCACGCCGGAGCCGCCCTTGTCACCAAGTAGTCGGATCGCGTCGCCTAAGACGCTGCTCACGTCGGCTGACCCGGACACGCGCAGCGTACCGATCCGCTCCAACGCCTCCGCGCTGGATTGCAGACGGGAGGCAGCTTGTGTAACCGCATCATTCTTGCCCCCGGACTGACCGATCTTTTCTTCGATTTCTTCCCCGCGTGAGTCAGCTGCCGCTATTTCGGTGAACACGCCCGTTCGCAGGGACGTGTCATCGCCGCCCGGCGTGACCCACGATTTCAGGTGTTCACCCACCGCCGGAATCAGCATCGGACGCGCTACAATCCGCCCTTTCTCATCCCGTTCGGCGTGATCGGGATCACGGTCGCTCAGGAGTGCCGCGCCCATCAGCGGACCCGCGACTCGTCCAATCCCCGGCAGTTCACGCGCCGCTCGCCGCGTGACCGCGCCCTCAAGGAACTGCTCTGCCGCGTCACCAAGCGGCGTGTTATCGAGGGCTGGAATGCGGACAATCGCCCGCGCCGCGCCGGTGAGCGTGTCGTTGCCGCCGAACGTCACGCCCGCCGCCTGCGCTTTGGTCGCGCCGCTGTTGAGCGCGGTAATTCCCGCCAGCGCATTCGAGCCGACGCTCACCGCGCCGCCTGCGACAGCAGTTCCGACTGCCGCCGCGCCGACCGCCCCCGCTGTCGTCATCAATGCCGCTGTGCCGGGGGTGATGACCGCGCCGCCCGTCGCCTGCCCGAAGGCGGAGAACAGGCGGTTGAACGCATTCCACACCGCTCTCACGCCCGACCAGAGCACGATCACCATGAAAATCAGGCAGAGCAGCCCGATCCCCAACACGACCATGCTGTTCCCACTCGCCGCGCCGATCAGGAAGAACGCGGCGACGAGCGCCTGAATCAGCGCGATGACGATCGTTTGGATGATGAGTTCGATCCACAGATCAATGATGGAGCGCGCAATCGCTTCGGTTTTCTTGAAGAACGCGAACATCACCGCGATCCCGAACGACAGGAAGGTGATTCCCTGCGCGATCGTGAGCAGCAGATACACGAGCTGCTCCGCGACGCCGAACAAGACGAGCGGCCACGCCGTCAGGATGCGCGCTTGGGCGGAGGTTGCCATCGCGAGGGAATGCTGACGCTGTTCAGGGGTCAGGAACGAGAAGAAGTAGCCCCGCATTGTGTTATCGAAATACGAGCCGGGGCGTTTCCATTCCCAAGGGAGGACATCGGCTGTCCACAGTCCCGTGAGTGGATCATTCGGTGGGTGCGGCTGGCAACCGACCGCGCGCCACGGCGGAAAGTAGCCCATCACATCGATCCCGTCCGCGCGCAGATACGACAGTGCCACGTCGAGTCCGTCAATCGTCGTCACCGTCGCGCCGGGCATGTACGTGCCGAGGTTGTCGCACAGCGGGAGCAGGGGGAGATCGACCCCTTGCACACTCCCAAGCGAAGAAAACGTTGCCCCTGTGACCGACTGCAAGCCGGAGAGCGTACTCGCATACAAGCCTTGACTGATCGTGCGGCGGAAGTCGCTCATCCCGCGATACAGTTCCGGTCCAAGCGTGAAAAACAGCGCCGCCGCCAGATACCACGCGATCGCGCTTTTGGGATCAACCACGCGCATTCGCGCGAACACGGCGAGCAGGTAGGTGATGCCCAACACAAGCAGCGCGACCACGAACGCAAGTGAGACGGCGATTTGCAGGCTGGCGTTCGTCTGCGCGATCAGCGGCGAAAAAGCATTCTCGACGAGCCACTGATTGAGCAGCTCAATCGAGTAGCCCATCATGATGAAGCCGCGCTGAATCCCCCAGCCGATGCCCGCTAGGGAGAACAGCACGTTGTACGGAGCGCGCACATCCCACGACTCCCCGAAATACGGGACGACGAGCCGAATGGGTGAGAGCGTCACCGTTTCAAGTTTCACATACCCCCGCGCATCGGTGAAGCCGCTCCCGATCACTTGATTGGTGGTCGCATTGACCAGCCGCACCGAAATCCCCTGCACGCCTTCCGCCGGATCGACCGTGCCGTTTCCGTTCTCGTCGTAGGCGATCACGAGACTGGCAGAAATATTCTGTGGCGGGATTGGCGTATTCGTAGGAGCAGGTAACGGCGGCGCGCTGAGGAGTTCAATCCGCGCAGCATCGCGCGGAGTTGGCGACGGGGTAACGGGCGGCGCGGGTGGGAGAATCAGCGTGTGCGCGTCCGCCCGATACACCTGCACCGCATCGAGTCCGACCGTGAAGCCTTCACTGCGCGGATTCTTCTCTCCGTTCGGGCGGAGTTCGAGCGTATGTGATCCCGATCCCACGAAGTACACGTCTGTGCCGGGATAGGTGAGCATTTCGGCATACCCATCGATCACCGCGACGCGCACGCTATCGACAAAGACTTCAAACACGCCCATGTTCGGCGCGGCGACGTAGCGAAGCCGCAGTCCTTCCCCCTCAAACGGGAACTGGGTGCGGGCGTTCGGCGCTTCGGTGCGGTGATACTGCCCCCGGCTGGCTCCGTCCGCGAGGCGGCGCTCCCATGCGGGAAAGTACGAGACGAGCGGGTGATCCGACTCAAAGCTGAACCACCCTGCAAACGGCGGCGCACTGAGGGTCGCATCGGGGAGCGGTTCAAATGGGTTAGGCGGTGCGGGAATGATCCGCACGCCCGGCGGGATGGGCGTGAGCGACGGCGGCACGTACACGCCGGGCATATACGCCGTGATCTCGATGACGCGGGTGGCAAGCGTCGCCGTCGGTGTTTCAGGTGTGGGAGTAAGGGTAGGCGTTTGTGTGATTGTTGGCGTAGTGGAAGGGGTCAGGGAGGGTGTGCTGGTGGGAGATGGCGTGAGCGACGGCAGCACCATTAATGTGGGAATCACCACCTCACCAGACGTAGTTTGGGCGCGAAGTAAGACAATGGCGGCTGCCCACGCCGCTATGCAGAGCACCGCCAGCATGAGCAGCACCAATCGTCGCATGGAATCACTCCGGATGTGTAGACGTTGGTTTCAGCCTAACAAAGCGGGGTGACCGGACGACTGTACGATTCCGGGTTTGGCTTGGGAATCGTCCATTTTGAGATCGGTACTGCTGATTTAGTCGGGGAAACCAGCGAAGCCTTCAGCACACGCCCGTGTGATCAAATGCTCGTTTGTCGCTGCCCCGAAGCGCACGCGCATCTTCTCGATCACCCAATACACGCGCCGCCGCTTCAGATTCAGCTTAACCGCGATCTGGTGCGGGGTGCAGCCGCTTGCCAGCAGCCGAAGAATGCCGCGCGCTTCCGCGTCGAGATACCAGTTACGGTTTTTGCCTTGCATAGCGATCAGGAATTCAGTGTTGGCTGTTGGGGAGAGGTAGGGACGATTCTGTAACACGGCATCCACCGCTTGCGTCAGGTATTCGGATAGGTTATCCGCTAACGCCAGATACGCGCTTATCCCCAGTGTGAACAGGTCACGGATGATCAGCCCGTCGATTAAGCTCCCCATGATGATCAGCCGGACGGAGGGAACTACTTCCCGGAGCCGCTCGACGAGGTGAAGCGTATCAAACAGGGGATCAAAACCGTCGCCTAAAAGGATCAAATCGGGCGTGATCCGGCGTGCCAGCATGAGCAGGTCATCGCCGTTTTCTGCCTTGCGAATCACCGTGTCAGCGCGTCCCTTAAGCAGTGATTCCGCGCCGACCATCGTTAAGCTGCTGCTGTCTGCAATCAAAATGTGTGTGGACATATGTCTGTGTTACGCCTTTTTCTACAGCGTAACACAGGCGGCAAAATCCGGAGGGCGACTGTGTGACAAATCGCTGTCAAAAAATGACAGTTTTGGGCGACTGTATTTTACTTGCTGACCTTCCCCAATAATCCTTTTTGGCGTGCGGCATCGATCAGGTGATCGGAGGTCGGAACCTCCAGTGCCACGCACAATTTTTGGCGAATGCGGTAGACGGAACGGATGTGATATTCCAGCCTTTCCGAAACCTCTTTCACCGATAATCCCTTATTGAGCAGGCGCAGTACTTCCATGTCTGTGCTATTCAGCGCCAGATTTCCCCGGCTGATCCTCGACCACACGAGTACGGTGGACGCTTGCGGCGACGTATAGAGAGAACCTAACATCACGGTTTCAATCGCAATCGGCAGTGTGTCTTCTAGACGATCCTCCAGATAGACGAACCCCGAAGCACCGCCGTCAAACAGGCTTTGCAGATACCGTGACGTGAGTTTGCTGCTTAGAACGATAAGGTGGAAATTTGGATAATCCCGACGGAGACGGCGCAAAATCGGGTGAAGCGATTGACGCGGCGGCAGCGCATCTTCAAGCAGCAGTACGGCGGAGTCATCCGGTTTGAAGGTCGATTCAGTTTCTTCTAGGCTGCGATAGACCCCCACCACCTCAATCCCACTCTCCCCACCCTTGAGCAGCGCTGCGATTCCATTCCGAGTCAGATCATGTGCCGCGACTATCACGACACGAACGCTGCGTTTCATGAGGGTCCCTTTCGTAATTCTCTTTTTCTGATTTGCGCCGGACGGTACATCGAAAAAACGAAGGGGCTGGAACGTGTTAGAATGAGCGCGTCCGACATGACCCTTGTCACATCGGATGAACTCATTATAGAATTGTTGGCAGAGGTGTCAAGTGTTTCTGCAAGGAAAAACGGGATGATGGAGGACTACCTCTCTGTGGCCGAACAGTTGAATATTCTGTTCGACCATGTGCGCCACCCTGAAGGACGACCGTATCAGCTTCAGGAAGTGGGGGAGGCGACGGGTATCAGCCTTGGCACGATCAGTCAGATGCGAACAGGCAAGATTAAAAACCCGCAGCTCAACACCCTACGCGCCCTCTGCCGATTCTTCAATATCCCCCTGCGCTACTTCGAAACCCGCACCGCCGAAGAATGCTACGCCCTCATTGCCAACCGTACCGAGAAGCCTGACGTCAAAGCACTGAATGAGATCGCCCTGCGTGCCAGCAGTCTACCGCCGCGTGCCCAGCAGGACATTCTCACCGTGATCCGTTGGGTACAGGCAGCCGAGAAGCAGCGTAAAGAAGGCGGCGAACTCCCGCCCCTGCCGAACCTTGAGTCTGAGGACGATGACTCCGATGGCAGTTGAGTCGATTTCTTTTCAACAGCAGTTTCATATTCTGGTCGACATGCTGCGCGATCCGCACGGCAAGCCCTACAGCATGGCGACCCTCGCCAAAGCCGCGAACATCTCCGATCAAAGCCTCTCGTATCTGCTCGAAGGACGATCGCAGTACCCGCGCTTGGAGACGCTGCGGGGAATCTGCCGCTTCTTTCACATCTCCATCGATTATTTTCACTGCGATACCGTGTCGGAATGCCGGACGTATCTGCTGGCGCGCCTTTCTGAATCATCGACGCTGCTGAACGATATTGCGTCAGAAGCCGCCGCCTTGACACA
>JAPKMU010000275.1 GCA_026645745.1 Anaerolineae bacterium
AAACTCTCCGTCGGACGTAAACAAGCCTGTCCCAAGCACCGGGGCAAGCGTTTGTTTAAGCCCATCCGTCTTGTTGAACTTTTCGGGGTGGGTGACGAGGATTTCATGCACTACATCCGGGTGATTGAGCATGTAAGCCGTATACGGACCGAAACGGAACGCGGTGAGATCGCCATAGCTGCCCTGCTGCTTCATGAAGCCCAGCGTATCGCCGTTGAACTGGCGCATGTGCCCAAAGAATAGCTGTCCCGGCGGCATGGGCGGAAGCGGCTGCTTTGCCATTCGAAATACTCCTGACAATCGTTACGTTGTGAATTTCTGAACAATCACACGTTACAACGACTCGTGACATTTGGCAAGAGTTTCTTGTGACATTTTTCACATTCTTTATGAGTCAAACACCAGCATTCCCCGCTGACCGCTGTGCCGCCAATCAGGATCAATGCCGCTGAGCACCTCTGCTTGATCACCGCGCAGCCCAATGATCGGGTCGCTTTTGAGCGTGCGCAAGACAGCCATCGGTGCAGGAAAATAGCGCAGCACCCGATTGAATGGTGTGGTTGGTTCCCACAGCGCATCGCCTACCATGCGCCGAAAATTGGCGTCACCTTTGCTGATCACAACACTGGATGCGCCGAACAATTCTTGAAGATCGTGCTTCTTCCACAAAAAATGACTGCTGTTCCAAAACCAATCAGGGCGTATCTCCAGCATGCCTGCCTGATACGCCGCGCTCAAGCGATCCCCCAACATGCCTTCTCTGCCACCGCGCTCACGCAGCAGCAAGAACGCTTCTAGCACATCGCCCGGAGTCGCGTCGCTGACAAACGTCGGATGCTGTTTAGCATGTAGGATGATATTCGACGCCCACCCATCAAGCAGTGCATCAACCAAAATCAGGTCGAGCATCAATTCCGTGCCTGTGTTATCGAGCAGCACATCGATCTGACCGGGTTCTGGCGCGACCGCGAGGTGATTAACGAGATGCGCTGTCTCATCGATAACAAGATCATCCGTCCGCCGCGATGCACCATGCGACGCCGCACGCGCATAACTCAAGTCGATGCTGTTGCCCCACAAGGCGGATTGCAGCAGGGCGATCAACTTGTCTTCGGGGGATAGGTCACTCTCGCGGATATCGAGCGTTCGGCGCACTGTTCCCCAGAGCGCGGTGCTTTCGTACTCCTCGCGCTTTTTGGGATAGTACGGATCGCGCCCAAGTCGAAACCAGTCCACGATTTCGATCAAGTGACGGTAAAAGTAGGTCTCGGCAAAGAACCAGTCGGTATTTTGCCAAGTATCGCCGTCACGGGCGCGCCATGCCGCCAGCCAATCCGCCGCATCCGGCGCGGGATACTGAAGCATCGGCAGCGGCGCATCGTTTTCGATCTCGACCGCCAGCAGATGCAGGCGATCCAGCGCTTCGGGCTGTAAATCAGGATTCAACCGGATTGTGTCGCGGATAATGCCGGGAACGCGCACGCGCATCGTATGATTGGCGAATGCGTTGTCATCGGTGCGGATAGGCGGAGGCGCGACCATACACTGACCTTTACGACTGAAAATTACGCAGAATGTCAAAAACGGCGCTGGTGAGCTGCTCAATCGCCAGCACAGGATCGTCTTCATGCACGAGTGCATCGTAGTCGATCACGACGCCGCGCCAAGGCTCATGCACCCATCGCGCGGGCTTGGGGAGTGCGGGAAAAACGGCATCTTGCGGATACGGGTAAAGATAAGCGTACCAATACGGGCGATCAAAGCCGGGGCTGAACGGCGCAAATCCGAGGGCGATATGCGGCTGATGCTCATCAAAATCCGGGCTGGCATACCAGATCGTCGAGAGGTCGAAGTGTTCAGGAAAGACGACCAACCGTGACCAGTGCCCTTGAATCCGTGCGCGTGCGCGGGCAATTCCGGTAAAAAATGTGTCAAGCGCGACAGCGTATTCGCGCGCGAGCGCCGGATCAATTGCCAACGGGTCGGGATTCGCATATTCGGTGTGATGTGACGTCAGTTCAGGGTACTTTGCGCGTACCGCGTCGGTGAATCGTTCAACGAGCGTCTCCGTGTCAGCACCTTTCAACGTACCGGCAAGGATCGTTTCGCGGAGTGCTTGCAGCAGCGCCCGGTTCGCATATGCCTGTGAAGTTCCCGCGAGTGGAACTTGAGTTTCCGTGTTATCGCTTTGGCAGTAGATCAGCGCCGCCTGCCGCATATCGAGCGTGATCCGTCCGCCATCCGGCAGTTTTCCGGTGGCGATTCCTTCTGGCACAGGTTGGAGCGCGACCTCGCTGTAATGCGGATCATGAGCGTAGAGCAGCATTTGCACCCCGGCAAGCACTTGAACGGCACAGTGCAGACCTTGTGCGGTCGGTGTCCATTCTGCGAGCGCGGGCAGACTCATGGCGGGACTCCTTAAGAGAGATGGCGGTTAGCAAAATCAAATCCAGCCGCCTATTGTACGGGGTCAATGTGAAATTGCGATGGGTTTGTGCAAATGGACGGGGTTCAGCAGCGGCGCGGGTGAACATTAACCCGCGCCGTGTACGCCTACTGGCTGATCAGCCAAGCGCGTGCTTCTTCAAGGTCAACAAACACCCTGACTGTAACGCCAAGATTATAGTAAGCAGTGACGACCTCACTCATATCAGCACGCCCGAACAGGCTTTCCGGCACGACCAGCGCCCAGTATTTCCAGCCACCTTGGGCTGCGCGTGGTCCCCAATCTGTCAGCGAAAACTCAAAATCTTCAGGTTCGAGCGCGGCATTGTTCCGGTCATCGGAAAGCCATTTATGCGCCCCATGTGCGATCAGCGCTTCCAGTCCCGCATTAAGCGTATCCCGGAGGTGCTGCCCATGAATAGGTTTATGGAAGGTATGAAACACATACTTGCCTGCGGGGTCGTAGCGCACGGTTGCCCAATCGGCGCTGTATACGGTTTCGACGGGCATAACTTTGCTCCTTAGGTGAAGAATGTAATCAATTGTTGATTTAAAGTTAGCATGCGATTGATTTACAGAGTGTTGAGATGCTCTTAACAGCGGCGGGTGAGCACCATTCAGCCGCCGCGTGTGTTCTCATGAGTACAAGCACCAATTACACTCACCGAACAGGATGCCGCATGACTCAAGCACAGCCCGCCGTTTTCAGCGATATTGAAGGATTAGTTCCCATGACAAATCAGCTTCAAACGGGTTTGCTCAACCTGATGGGGAAACCGTTTTCGCCCAAGTCGAAAATTGGCGGCATTTTGCGTTATTTGGCGATCATGACCGCGATGCGTAATCTGCCAATGTCCGTGAATCAGCCGGTCATGGAGCGCGTGATTCCGCTGCTGCATGCTGCGCTCAAGCCCAAGACGATTGCGCGCGTCCGTGAGTACGAATCCCAAGGGATGCCTGTCTTTTTGGTCAGCGCCGCGCTTCAGCAAGGGGTTGAGTTATTCGCCGCGTCGCTCGGCTGGCAGGGCGAAGGCACACGCCCAATCTTGAAAGACGGCGTATTTACAGGGAAAGCGGAAAAACCGCTCACAGGCGAAGAAAAAGCAGTGCGCGTGCGCGAAGTCGCCCAAAAGCATAACATCGACTTAGCGCGTTCGGTGGGTTTTGGCGATACGCTGTCGGATCGGTATTTTTTGTCGCTTCTCGGTAGTGCCTTCGTCGTTGATCCTGACGACGAACTGCGCGCCGTCGCCGCCGAAAAAGGCTGGACGATCATCCAAAGTTGAGAAGAAATTCCCTCAGGGAAGCAGTGAATCGGAATCAATGGTGCGGCGCGAAACTTGGCACGAAAGTACAAGGGATGTCCGCACCTCGCCGTAGTCTTTGAGCTTCCACAAGAGCGCTTCAAGGTGCGGCACAGACGGCACAGCAACCTTGAGGATATACGACTCGTCGCCTGTCACGCAGTAGCTTTCGACGATCTCGACAATCGACCCAACGGCATCACGAAAACGTTCTGATTGGCGGTTGGTCGATGTCATATGCACGAACGCCAAAATCGGCAGCCCGACGCGCGTTAAATCGACTTCGGCATGATACCCGCTGATCACGCCTGCTTCTTCAAGGCGGCGCACGCGTTCAGCGGCGGCGGGCGGCGTGAGTCCGATTGCCTCGCCCAACTGCTTGAAGGACAGCCGCGCATTCTCTTGCAAGCGGCGCAGCAGACCCCATCCTACACCATCAATTTCGAAAGCCATCGTCGTTTTCTACTTTCTATTTGCCGTTGATCATCACGATAACAGTTTGCAAAATCACTGTCAATCAGCACAGGAATAGCATAGAATCATGGTGTCATCCGGTTCTTAACACAAGAGAGTCTATCATGACGACGCGCACCGTTCAGGTCGGCGCACCTGCTGTCACTGCGCCCAGCGCCCAGACGGGCAACCGCCGCCTGCTGATCATTGTTTCACTGGCGATTGTGTATATCGTTTGGGGAACAACATATCTGGTGATCCGCTTCGCGTTGGAGAGCTTCACCCCATACTGGCTGATGGGGATTCGATTCGTGATCGCCGGGAGTGTTCTATTCGCGTTCTTACGGCTTCAACCTGCCGCGAAACGCCCACCGATGCCGACGGGTCGCCAATGGTTGAGTGCTTCGATCATCGGACTGCTGCTGCTCGGCTTTGGCATGGGCAGCGTGGCATGGGCGGAAGAAACCGTCTCGTCCGGGCTGGCGGCGGCTCTGGTAGCGACTTCGCCGCTGTGGACGATGCTGTTCGGCTTGATTTGGCGGCAAAAACCCACCCGCTATGAGTGGATCGGCGTTGGTTTGGGGTTGATCGGCGCGGTGCTGTTGGGTATGGAAGGCAATTTACAGGCGAATCCCGGCGGTATTGCGTTGATCCTCTTCGCAACGGCGGCATGGGCATTCGGTTCACTGTTGATGAAGCGGCTCGACATGCCGCGCGGTGCAATGGGCAACGCGGCAGAAATGCTCATGGGCGGGTTGATCCTGTGCGGCATGGCGATCTTACGGGGTGAGCCGTTCCCCGTGAGCGTCACCCCCGGCGCAGCGCTCTCGATCACCTATTTGATCACGTTCGGATCGCTTGGCACGATGTCGGCATATTTCTATCTGCTGCACACGGTATCGCCTGCGCTGGCGACCAGTTATTCCTTCGTGAATCCGGCGGTTGCACTCTTGATCGGCGTCGTCATCGGCGGCGAAATCCTCACGGGCAGCGCATTAGTCGCTCTCCCGATCATTTTGCTCGGCTTGACATTCGTTTTCCGCCGAAAACCTGCTGCCGCTGATTAAGTTCCCTTCACCGATGTATCGACGGCGGCGCGGAGTCTTTCCGTATCGCCCGCAATCTCTAAACCTGCGCACACGCCTTCACCTTCAAAGATGGGGAGGCGTGTGTCGTCTAAGCTGGTCAAGCACACGCGAATTGCCCCGTTGAGCGTTTCAGGCACGCGCATTTCCATATCGTGCCGCGTCGGTCCGGGGAGATCAGCGGCATTGGCACGCTGCGCGTAAATCTCTAGACGATGCCGCAAGCCGCGCATCACCCACAACACGGTTTGATCGCCTATTTCGAGCCGTTCGGTGCGCGCTCCTGTGTATGTCGTGAAGCGGTAAAGCGTGCCGTTATGCCACAATGCGGCGATGAAACCGGGAAACCAACTACCCAACATCGGTGTGATGGCGATGCTCGCCGTGAGGGATGTCCCCAGTGTCTCGAAGTGGTTGGTTTGCATCCATACCCACCCCGCCGGAAACGACTGTCCCCAATCTTTTTCGATGTATCCACGTCCGCCGCCAAAATCGATTCGATTGTCATCATCGATGAATTCACCGCTCACGAGATGATCAAGACTGACGATGCCGTGATAACACTCCATGAAGGGAAGCCACGCGAATGGACCCATGATCCCCGGCGAAAAGCGTGTGACTGGGTAAGGGGTGAGTCCTTCAAAGCGCAGATCAGCAGCAACACGGCGGAGATTATCATCAATACTGAGCGTTAGATGGTCTTCGGTGAAGTGATTTGCGCCGATGCGAACATCAAAGCGCTCGCGGGCAGCCTGAAATTGATCGGCGGGGTAGCGGTGATATGTCGCTCTGCCGCTAACCCCGTCGAAAACTTGGACAAACGCATGCTGCTTGCTCGGATCATCGCTCAAGAATATGCCGGGGATGATGGCATAACGCGCTCGCTGATCGGGAGTAACCATCTTGTAGTACCAACCCTCAAAGAAGGGCGGGCGCGCGTAATAACCATGATACCACGTTGGGTTGAGTACGCGTCTTGTCCATGCAGGCGATGCTGGCATTCAGAATATCCCCACCTATAAACCGTAACCTTTTGCTGCTGTCAGCCAATCCGCTTGAACTGGATGCAGTCCCGGATCGCTGTCAAGCGACACCCAGTACAATTCGAAGATATACCCATGATCGGCGATATGCGACCACTGATCGGGGGTATCATTTGCAGCCTTAAGGTGGAATAAATGGCGCTCCACTTGGCTCCCAATCGATGAGTCGGGCACCCATCCGGTCTGGCACGTTCGATCCTTTCCGTTCGTGTCACGCTCGCGGTAGGTGACGCGGGTGAAGCTGTTGAAGCGCTGCCCAACTTCGACGGTCAAGCCGCGTGCGAGAATATGGCGCATCAACGTCGCATCGCGCTGAGGAGCGCTTTGCAGCATCGAATCGTGTAGGAGAATGCCTTCGCCCGCAGGGAAATGAAAATCGACGATGCCGAGCTTGCTGACTTGCGCGGGTGCGATCACCAAGCCCGTTTCTTCGCGGGTTTCGCGCAGCACTGCTTTTTCGAGCGGTTCATTGGGTTCGACCGTTCCAGCGGGTAGCTGCACCCCTGCGAACGGATGCTTAAAGACGAGCAGTTCTCGTCCCTCCGGCGTTTCGCGTGTGATGAACGCGGTCACTTTTTGCAGAGGGCGGGTCATTACCTGCATAAACGTTCGCCTTCTTGACTTCGTTAACTTAGTGTGAAGCGAATTCTAGCGCAAGCTGATGAGCTGCGCTTAAGCGCGTAATAATGTGATCGCCGGGGATTTCTTTGTAAACGGCTCCGGCGATGCGCGCTGTCAAGGCGCGTGTGCTTTCTGGCGGGACGAGTTCATCCGTCAGTCCTTGAATCACCAACGTCGGAATCGTGATACGCGGCGCGGCGCGATAAGCGCGTTCGCCAGCGGCGCGGATCTGATCGAGCATATGGGTAGGAATGGCAAAGTCACGGATACCCTGCTGCACGGTCGGATCGTCTAGATCGACATCCCCAAGAAATGCGCGCATGCTCTGTCGCGTGTCAGGATCACTGAAATTCGGCTTGATTAAGCTGAACGGCTTAAAATTGGGGATGATCACCTTGAGGACGGGGAGCGCCTGCCAGAGCACATGCTTGATCCGCACGAACGGGCTGATCGCAACCAGCGCATCTGCGCCGCCGGATGCTGCCGCTTGAACGGACAGCGCTCCGCCAAGCGAAAACCCGACCAGCACAACGCGCTGAAAACGGGTGCGCAGATCAGCAAGCCCTTGATGGACTGCCGCAGTCCATTCCTGATGGGTGCGCTGTGCCAGTGTCTCGATTTGAGCGCCAAAGCCGGGGAGCAAGATGCCGCTCACCGTCCAGCCTTGCTGATGAAAGGCTTCCGCCATTGGGCGCATCTCTGCGGGCGTG
>JAPKMU010000276.1 GCA_026645745.1 Anaerolineae bacterium
GCTGCGATGTCGTCGGCTTTGACGCTGATCTTGCCCGCGCGTTGGCGGAGGTTTGGGGCGTGCAGCTTGAAGGCGTGCAGGTCACACGCCAAACGGGGATCGATCTTGTCGCTTCTGGTCAAATCGATCTGCTGATTGCCGCGCAGCCGCATTTGCGTGATCTTGATTCACGGGTTGAGTTCAGCCAAGCGTATTACCCGGGCGATCAGTCGATTCTGGTGCGCGACGGCGACGGCGCGACGATTCTGGCGCACATGGCAGATCGTATCGTTGGCGTGGTGATTGGCACACGCGCCGAACAAGCCGTGCGTGATTGGATCAGCCGTGCTGGGTACAACGTGAACGTGCGCACGTTCTACACACTCGATCAAGCGGTCGGCGCACTCCGCGCCAACGAGATCGATGGTGTGGTGAGCGACCGCATTCGGCTTTCCCGCTACATCACACAGCCCCTCGATGGGCGTATTGTTGCTGAACCTGTGCAGCCAGAATACTACGCGATTGCCATGCAGCGGCAGGATGTGAACTTGCGTGATGCCGTGAACCGCACGCTTCAGTATTTGTGGTTGAATGATCGGTTGAATCAGATTCACAAGGGCATTTTTGGTGGAGTCAATTATCCTGATGCGCAGTTCATCATCTGGGATAACGTCGGCAGTGACGCGCCCCGGCTTGATCAATTTGGGACAGACGTGCCAATCCCATCGTACGCGTTGCGGGGTTGACCGCGCTGCCCGAAGACGCGTCGGAAAGTCAGCGGCGATTGGATCAACTCAACCGCTTGATCGTCAACGCGATGGCGGAACGCTGGCAGGTGAGCGTAATTGACCTTGATGACAACGGGCAAAACCCAATCGATCTGGTTGCCAGCGGCGCTGCGGATCTCGCGGTCGGTGTCGATCCCGATTGGAATAATGCCGGACGTGTTGATTATACCGGGCATTATCTCGTACACGGTTATCGTTTGATGGTCGAAACGAACGCGAATATCGGCGGCGTGGCGGATTTGCGCGGGAAGTGGATTGGTACATTTGCCGATAATTCAGAGGCGCGGGACATTTTCGCGGGACTTGCGTCCGCCGCAAATGCACGGATCACTGATTACTACACGATTGGACGCGAACAGGATGCTGCATACGGCATGCTGGTCGATAACAACTACGATGCCGTTTTCGGGGACAGCCTGCGTCTGATTCCGCATATTCAGGCGAATCCTGAAGCGCTCGAACTCACGGCGACTGCGGACGGCATCCCCCTGTGGTTCAGCCGCGATTTCGTCGCAATGGCAGTCCCACGCAACGACATCGATTTCCGGCTGCTGGTCGAATACACGCTGCAAGAGCTTGCGCGTGATGGCACGCTCAACAGCTTCTTGAGTCCGCTCATGCTGCCGGGTGATATTCCGCGCTGGGAGATTTGGGCAGGACCCGGTGATTATTTAGGGTTTGACCTCGACCGCCGTTAATCAGAACGCCATGCAAGGATCGGCGGAGGATCACTCGGTGCGCTGTCAAGCGTCAGCACCTGTGTGATCGCTCCGCCGCTTGCGGGAACCGTGTACATGGCTAACCGCTGATCAATGTATCCAATGAATGCCAATTGTGTGCCGTCCGGCGACCATGTGACCGACCACGCGTACTCATGCAAACTGGGGTAGGGCGGCGTTATCGGTCTGACGTTCGATCCGTCAGCATTCATCACATACAAGCGCATCTCACTATTTTCACGGTTTGACCAAAACGCGATCCGTTCCCCGTCAGGTGAGAAGACCGGATTGTAATCGAGTGCGGGGTCGTCGGTCAGGCGCACGCTTTGACTCGCTCGAATATCGCGCACGTAAATTTCTTCTTGACCATGCCGCCATGTGACCAACGCATAATGCAGCCCGTCGCGCGTCCACGAATAGCGCGAATCCGCGTTCGGAACCATGCGATCTGTATACGGCTGCGCTTCTCCTGTGTTGACATCGACAACATACACGCGGCGGTAGCCCGCTTCGCGCAGAGTCCAATAAATCAAGCGTTGATTATCGATCCACGCGGGAAATGATTCGCGTGCGGGATCGTTTGTGATATTGACCAACCCAGTACCATCGAGATTCATCACATAGATTTCAGAACTGGTCGGGGTTTGTGTCACAAACGCCAATCGCTCCCCGTTAGGTGACCATGCCAACCATGTTTCGTAGGATGCCGGGTCGCGGAAGATCGGGTATGTGATTCGGTGAAGCACATCGGCAAGATAAATGATTGTGGCATTCGAGCCGCTTTTGTACGCGATCAACTCCGTTTGTGTGACCTGACCGATCAGGATCGCCGCTCCGGTCACCCCTGTGAGCATGATTGTTACAGCCGCAACAATGGGTAGGAGGCTTGCCATAATCCCCCGCCGTCGGGTGCTGCGATTATGTGCATGGTCTGCCATCGTACTCCCTCGCTTTGTTAGCTCTCCGCTGCCGTTTCAACAGCGGGCGGGGCGGGCTTTTGTGCCTGACCCCAACTCGCGAGCGCAACCCCGGTGAGAATCCCCGCGCTGCCGATCACCTGCGCCACAGTCGGAATCTCACTAAACAGAATCATTGCAGCAATCGCGCTGGCGATAGGCTCTGCTTGTGTAATGATACCGACAATCGTTGCAGGAACGAAACGGAGCGCGTAATTGAACGATGTATGCCCGATCAACTGCGGGAAAAGCGCAAGCAAGATGATCCAGAGATAGCTTTGGCTGCTGTAGCCGGTGAAGGATTGTCCATTGAAGATGGTCATGATCACCAGTACGACGGCGGTGATCGAGTACACGAGCCAAATATACGGCAGCAGCGCCAGTTTTGCCCGCAGTTTACGCCCGATCACGAGATATACGGCGACCGCGACGGCTCCGGCGAGTGCTAAAACAGCGCCGAGCGCAGGATTCGATCCACTTGTCTCCACCGTGCCGCCAAACACCACATCGCCCACGCCGATCAGCAAACCACCGAGGAGACCGACGAACAGCCCGATCCACACTAACGCGCGAAATCTTGCGCGAAGGAAAAATACTTCCAGCAAGGCGACCCACAGCGGACCCGTCGTGACGAACACCGTGCTGATCAACACACTGGTGTATTCGAGTGACGACACCCATGTTGCGAAATGGATGGCGAGAACCGTCCCGGAAACGCCTGCCAGCAAAAAATCGGAGGTTGTGAGGCGGCGGAGATCGGGCAGGTGCTTACGTAAGACGAACGGCGTCAAAATGAGCGCCGAGATGCTCAAGCGTCCGGCGGCAATCACCAGTGATGGAACGCCTTCCGTTTGTGCAAACCGAATAAAAATCGCGGCTAGCGATGTCGCAGCAATGCCCGCCAGCAGAAACAAGTAAACACTGACCGGAATACGCCGCTCATTTGTGGGAGCAGCGGCGGAAGTCGTCATGAGGCTGCCTTTTGTATCGTGTGAGGTTGAAAAAGGTGCAGCCTACTTTAACATTCCATGAGACCCCACCCAAATCACTGGTTCTAAGTCCTCTTGCGACACGGAGGTCATGCTAGAATAGCCGTATCCGCTATGGTGTGTTCACCCCATATACAATAAGGAGTAACCCGCATGGCTCATCAACTGCCCGCGCTTCCCTATGCGTTTGGCGCGCTCGAACCCCACATCGACGCGATGACGATGGAGATTCACCACGACCGGCATCATCAAGCGTATGTGAATAATCTCAACAATGCGCTTCAGAATGCCCCAGAATTTCAAGAGATGGAACTCGAATCGCTGCTCCGTTCGCTTGACCGCGTGCCGGAAAGCATTCGCAACGCGGTTCGCAACAACGGCGGCGGTCACTGGAATCACAGCCTTTTCTGGGAAATCATGACTCCCGGCGGCAGCAGCACCCCGACGGGCGATCTTGCGAACGCGATCAATGCTGCCTTTGGCGGCTATGATCAGTTCAAGGATCAGCTCAAGGCAAAGGCTGTTGGTCAATTCGGTTCGGGTTGGGCGTGGCTCGTCGCCGCACCCGATGGATCGGTTTCGATTGAATCGACCCCGAATCAGGATACCCCGATCATGCAGGGCAGACGCCCGATCCTTGGGGTGGATGTTTGGGAACATGCCTACTATCTCAAGTATCAGAACAAACGCCCCGACTATGTGAGCGCGTGGTTCAACACGCTCAACTGGGATGTTGTCGCCCAGAAGTACGCAAACCGGTAAATTGCTCATTCGGCACTCGCGCCGAAATTCACAACACGGCGAAAAGGCGCTACAATATGCAGCGCCTTTTTTTGTCTGTGGCGAATACAGGAGTTACACCATGACCGACTTCCGACAGGAAAAAGATTCCTTAGGTGTTGTCAACGTCCCCGTGAGCGCGTATTACGGCGCACAAACGCAGCGCGCGGTCGAAAATTTCCCCGTAAGCGGACTTAAACCTTATCGTGCATTTATTTGGTCGATGGCGATGATTAAGCGCGCTGCCGCCGAAGTTCACCTTGATCTCGGCTTATTGCCAGAAGACATGGCGCGGGCGATCATGCAAGCGGGCGACGAAGTCATCGCCGGAAAACTTGACGCTCAATTTGTGGTCGATCCGTTTCAGGCGGGTGCGGGCACTAGTCACAACATGAACACCAACGAGGTGATCGCCGCACGTGCCAATGAAATCCTCGGCTATTCGCTGACCGATACCCGTAAGAAACCGGTCAATCCGAATGATCATGTCAATATGGCGCAGAGCACCAATGACACGATCCCGACCGCGATCCGCGTGGGTGCGCTGTGGCGCTTGGAAGAACTTACCACGACGCTCGAAGGATTGGCGAGCGCGTTTGAGGAAAAAGCCGCAGAGTGGAGCGAGATCGTCAAGAGCGGTCGCACTCACTTGCAGGATGCTGTGCCGATCACACTAGGTCAGGAAGTCGCGGCTTGGGCGAAAGCGATCCGCCGCAATGTCGAAAAGATCAATATGGCGGCGTCGGGTCTGCGGCGCTTGGGGATTGGCGGCACGGCAAACGGATCGGGCTTAAACGCGCACACCGAGTATCATGCGCGTATGGTGAAAAAGCTCTCCGAATTGACCGGCATCGAATTCTATGAATCGGATGACCTGTTTGAATCGATGCAGTCACATCAGGACGCGGCATTCTTCAGCGGCGCGCTCCGCACTGCCGCGCAAGACTTGATTCGTATTGCGAACGATGTGCGTCTGCTCTCCAGCGGTCCAACAACCGGACTCGCAGAGATCACCTGCCCGCCCGTGCAGCCCGGTTCGTCGATTATGCCGGGAAAGGTCAATCCGGTGCTGGCGGAGATGCTCAATATGGCGATGTTCCATGTGATGGGCAATGATACGACGGTGCTGCTGGCAGCACAGGCGGGGCAGCTTGAACTCAACGTCATGATGCCGATCATCGCCCACAACCTGTTTGAAGCGATGCACGTGATGATTGGTGCGGTGCGCGCCTTCACCGTCAAATGCGCAGTCGGATTGATTGCTAACCGCGAACGCGCTGAAGGCTGGCTGGCGAAGAACCCCATCCTCGTGACCGCGCTTAATCCGAAGATCGGTTACGAGAACGGCGCGATTGTCGCCAAACGTGCGCTTGCGGAAAATCGCAGCATCATCGAGATCGTGGTCGAAATGGGGTTGTTGAGCCGCGACGAAGCCGCCGCGCTGTTGGATGCCAAGAAAATGACCGAAGGCGGCATCCAAGGAATCGCTGCCGCAGGCTAACATTAGCGTTTCTTTACATTTGGGGCGGAAATTGATCCAAAATCCGCCCCCAATTTTTTACGAAAATGCGTTTCTATGGTTATACTCTGGTTGGCATCGCGGCAGAGCGCATTTATTTGCAGGCAGGGCATTACTCGAACGTGTCAACGCGACGGTTTGGTAAATATGAGGTCATAGAACGCCTCGGACGCGGTGGGATGGCAGAAGTCTACCGGGCTTTGCATCCCACGCTTGGGCGCTACGTTGCCATTAAGGTACTGCACCCGTTCCTAGCGGATGACCCGGAATTTAAGAATCGTTTTGAGCGCGAGGCGCGCAACATCGCCCGCCTGAAGCATTCAAATATCGTACAGGTGTACGACTTCGAGAACGATCCCGACGGCGAGAACTATTTCATGGTGATGGAGCTGATCGAGGGACCTACCCTCAAAGAACGGCTCAGTCACGTGAATGCCCAACAGGAACGGGTATCGCTCAAAGAAGCGCTGCGGATCGTTCGTGAAGCAGCATCGGCACTGGCGTATGCGCATGCTCAGAATATGATTCATCGGGACGTCAAACCTGCCAACCTGATGCTCGACAAAGACCGCCGCGTTGTCTTGACGGACTTTGGTATCGCCAAAATCGTGACGGGTGTTCAATTTACCCAAAGCGGCGGTATGGTTGGAACGCCCGCCTATATGTCCCCGGAGCAGGGGCTTGGTGAACCGGGTGACGAGCGCTCTGACTTGTATTCGCTCGGTGTGATTTTGTTCCAAATGGTGACCGGGCGACTGCCGTATGACGCCGATTCGCCGCTGGCGATCATCCTCAAGCATCTAAACGATCCGATCCCATCGGCGCGTGACTTTAATCCCGAAGTTCCAGAATCCGTTGATCGCCTCATTTTGAAACTGCTGGCGAAAGAGCCGACGGCGCGCTACCAAACTGCCAATGAGGTCATCGCGGATATTGAGAAGATCGAACGCGGTGAACTGCTCGATACCGACGTTCCTCCTCTTTCTACGGGCGAACCACGACCAGACACAACACCGCTCCGTGCGCGGCTTGAGACAGGGACACACGCGAAGCTCGCTACCGGACCGCATACACCCGTTACTGCGCCCACCGTTCCTGTACCGGAGCGCCGCCGCTCATCGCCGCTGCTTTGGCTGCTGTTAATCGGTCTGATCGGCGGTGGTATGATTGCTGCGGCTGCGGCTGCGTCTCCCGGCGGTATTGGGGCAGTGCTGCCATTTTTGGCATCGTATACCCCGACGATTACCCCGTCACCGACGCCGTCCGAAACGCCGACGATCACACCAACATTTACCGAAACATTTACGGTTACGCCTTCGGCTACTTTCACTGACACCCCGACGCTGACATTGACTCCGTCGGATACCCCGACGCCTTCGATTACGCCGTCAGCAACATCAACGTTCACGTTAACACCAAGCGCAACCGCGTCGAATACACCTACTGCAACGGCTACTTTTACCGCAACCCCGACTCCGACCCAAACGCCAACCCCGACGGACACGCCGACGCCGACGATCACGCTCACCCCAACCGTCACGCTAACGCCTACGGTAGATGTGACGCTGACGCTGATTCAGGCGACATTGTTTAATGAAATGCAGACAGCGACTATCGCCGCGTGCGACTTCGACTACGCCATCATTGAACAAGTTCCTGAAGATGAGGGCTACCATGCGGCAAATCGCGAGTACCGCCGCACGATCACGCTGCTCAACACAGGAACATGCCCGTGGGAGCGCAACACATCCCTGTCTTATGTGAGCGGTGAACCCTTCAATACCGAAGGTCGATTCTTCATTCGTCAGCGCGTCAACGTGGGCGAAGAAACGACCATCGAGTTTGTAGGGCGCACCCCGACGACGGGCGGTGAACGGTCGAGTGTGTGGGAACTGCGTACGCCGGGTCAGATTTTGATCGG
>JAPKMU010000277.1 GCA_026645745.1 Anaerolineae bacterium
TCGCTATACCATGCGTCTGCCAACAGTGATCACGACCAACGCCGACATTGACCGCATGGACGCGCGTATCAAGAGCCGCTTACTGGATCGCACGCTCACCGTGCGCCGTGTGATCGATGCGCCGGACTTCCGCATTCAAGCGGAACGCGACCGTGACCCGATTTATAGAAACCTGAATGCTTACGGGCATATGCGCTTTGAGAATTTTGAGATCGAGATGGGCTTAGGCGCGGATCACCGCCGCAATCTCGAAAATGTGTACGCGGTCGCCCAGAATTACACACAGGATCAGCGTGGGCACTGGTTGATCATTGGCGGATCGGTTGGCGGCGGTAAAACACATCTCGCGGCGGCAATTGCGAATGCTTGGAAGGATGTCGGGCGCGAAGTCGTATTCGTCAGCGTGCCGGACTTGCTCGATTATCTGCGCACCGCCTTCGAGCCGAATACGCGCACCAGTCTTGATCAGCGCTTTCAGATTGTGCGCAACGCGCCGTTTCTCGTTCTTGATGATCTTGGCACAGAAAATGCGACCCCTTGGGCACGCGAAAAGCTGTTTCAAATCCTTGACTTTCGCTATTTGCGCCGCCTGCCGACGGTGATCACCGTCTCGAAGGCGATTGAAGACATGGATGTACGGGTGCGCGTGCGCTTGATGGATGATGAGGTTTGTACCATGCGTGTAATCACAGCGCCGCCGTATGCACTGCGGACGCGGGAGCGCCGTCGCGGGTCATGACTCCACTTCGCTCTGACGGTTCATCGCCGCGCACTGGCATCGAAATCATGCCGTATCAACGCCGTTATCGTCAAGAACTGCGGGAACTGCTTTATCGCAGTTTCCGGTCGCATGTGCATCTTGATTGGCACGAAACTGACGCATGGCTCGACGCGGGCAAAGCGACGGTGCTGCTGGCGTGGGAAGGTCGGCGCTTGGTCGGCGCGATTGCTGCATCCGAGCCTGTGGATGGGGACTGCTGGATACGGGTTGCGGTCGTGGTCGATGACGCGCCGCCGATGCCGATCATGCATACCCTTTGGAATATCCTCCGGCTTGATTTACGCGCCATGCAGGTCAAGCGGGTTGCGATTTTGATGCTGCGCGAATGGTTGAGCGACGTTTTCGCGGAGCTTGGTTTTGCCGAACAAGAGTGGATCGTCACCCTGCGCCGCGAGTCGCTTGAGTCGCCCGTTGAGCTGAACCCGCCAAACCTCACGATTCGCGCATCTGAACCGTCTGATCTCGAAGCGATCACAGCGGTTGATCATCAAGCGTTTGACGCGCTTTGGCGCATGACCTTGAGTGATATTCGTCAAGCTGTGCGCGGCGCGGCATCGTGTACGGTCGCTCTGATTCAGAATGCCATTGTTGGCTACCAGATCAGCACCATCTATTTTGACGGATCGCATCTGGCGCGTTTAGCCGTCAACCCGAACGTACAGGCGAAAGGGATTGGCGGCGCGCTGGTTGGTGATGTGCTGCGGCGATTTACACGGCGCGGCGTGCCGTCGATGACTGTCAACACGCAGTTGAGCAATGAGCGTTCACAGCGGCTTTATCGACGGCTTGGTTTTCAGCGCACCGGCTATGATCTCGCGGTGTGGTCAGTCAGGCTCTAGAACCTCTCCCTTTTTGCTTAACTGAGTCTAAGTATCCTCCATGAAGCTGATAAAGTCGGTCTTGGGAGGAACAACAATGACGATTGCATTGGTCACAGGTGGAAATCGTGGGATTGGTCTCGAAGTTGTTAGACAGCTTGCCCAAAATGGCATGACCGTGATTCTTGCCGCGCGCGATCTTGCCAAAGCACAAGAATCCGCCGCTGCGCTCGCCGCTGAGGGCTTGAGCGTGCTCGCCAAAGCGGTCGATGTGTCCGACGGCGAAAGCGTGAAGCGCCTTGCTGCCGATGTCGAAGCTGAGTTTGGAGTACTCGATGTCTTGGTCAACAATGCCGCCGCCTACGTCGATTGGTCGGAGACCGCTTCTGTGGCGGACATTGACTCGGTGCGCGCTGTTTTGGAAACGAACTTGTTCGGCGCGTGGCGCATGAGTCAGGCGTTTTTGCCGCTGATGCGAAAGAGCGCGCACGGGCGCATTGTCAATGTGTCCAGCGGCGCAGGATCACACGGGGATATGCAGTTCGGCTTAACGACAAATGGCGGCGCTTCCGCCAGCTACGGTGTTTCGAAAGCGGCGCTCAACGGCTTGACATCAAAACTCGCCGCCGAACTTGCGAGCACGTCAATTCTGGTCAATTCGGTGTGTCCCGGTTTGACTGCGACAGCGCCCGGTATGGAAGCGATGGGCGCACGCCCGGTCAGCGAAGGGGCAAAAAGCGTGGTTTGGGCGGCACTTCTGCCCGATGATGGTCCCAACGGGGGATTTTTCCGCGATAGCAAGCCACTGGCTTGGTGATCATGGTGTGCCCCGTCAAGCGCGAATTGACGGGGCGCTTCAACTCGTTTGTCTATCTAATACGAGCCGCGCTTGACCTTGATATCCTGCTCGATTTCTTCGTAGAAATCGCCGGTTTCCAGCAGTTGAATCTTCACGCCGCCAATCCAGCCTGCCGCGAGATTGTACCCCCACGCGATCAAGGCGAAATACACCGCGCCGAACACGCTGGCGACGACGACAAATACGCCGTAGAAGCACAGCGTACTGAGAATGCCCGCCGTCCCCAGAAAATCGAGCGCTGCTTGTGCATCAGGATCACCGATGACCATGACCCGCGAAAACGAACCGAACAACAGCATGGGTAATACGACGGTCAACAATCCGGCGATCAAGAAGATGATGAAGTTGACGATCAGTGCGATTTTGAATACGGAACTGACATTGACGCGCTTGAGGACGTGAGTCATGGAGGATTTTCACCTTCGGTTTCGTGATTGAACATCCATTATAATCGCCTCTAAGCTGGAGGGGATGCTTTGAACGATGAAACTGCTTATGCCTTAAACATGATTAATCGCCAGTTTTACGCCGCGTGTGCTGCTGATTTCGATGTGACCCGCGCCGGAGCGTGGAAGGGATGGCAGATGCTTCTGCCCTACTTGAATGTTCCGTCAAACGCGGTGCGCGTGTTGGATGTCGGATGCGGCAACGGGCGATTTGGCGCATTTTTGATGAAACGACTTTCCGTACCTGTGATCTATCACGGCATCGACTTCAGCGAAGGCTTGCTTGAAGCGGCACGGCGCACGTTGGGGACGTATCCATCTGCTCAGGTGACGCTCGAAGCGCGCGACGTGATCGAGCAGCCGCACTTGAGCGATCTTGCCGGATTTGATTTGATCGCCGCGTTTGGGCTGCTGCATCACGTCCCCGGTGTGGATCGGCGCGCGGCGTTGATTCATGCGCTGGCGGATCGTGTGCTGCCGGGGGGGATGCTGGTATGGACGGAATGGCGTTTCCATGAATACGAGCGCTTCCGCGAACGGGTGATTGCGACCCCCGGCGATTTGGATGTGGAGCATGGGGATTATCTGCTCGATTGGGGAGGGAGCGCGGGGATGCCGCCCGATGTAGCGCGCCGTTACTGTCATTACATCGACGACGCCGAAAGTGAACGCTTGATCCATGCCAGCGGGCTGGAATTGGTCACGACCTACCGCGCTGACGGGCATACCCGTGACTGTAACCGCTACGTTGTGGTGCGACGAGATGAGAACTCGTGAAGACTCCCAGTTTTCAGGTAATGAGAAGGGCGCGTCCGCACTCTATACTTGGATAAGCCGTTTTAGAGACGCAGCGAGGACACTATGACATACATCGTGAAAGAACGGGCATCCGGGCGTGTAATCGCCAACGGGCAAGAGGGACAGGACGCCTTCAAATTTGAGGGGAACTGGTACTTCGCCCCTAACGCCGTCGATCTCTCACACTTGAAGATTACCGAGCGAACGTACACCTGCCCTTATAAAGGGATTTGTTTTTGGATCGATCTGGAAACCCCGGACGGGACAAAAGCGCAGAATATCGGATGGGTGTATCGTGATCCCAAGCCCGGTTATGAGCGCATCAAGGATCATCTCGCTTTTTATACCCGCGATACCGCCGGAACAACCACCGAAGGCAGTTAGGAATCATCCGTGACCCAAACCCGCTTAAGCAGTCTCACGCTCGATTGGAGTCCTGATTGGACGGCGATCTTTGGCGCTGAACGTCCGATTATCCTCGAAATCGGGTTTGGGCGCGGTGTGTTTCTCGCCCATTTAGCGAAAACCCACCCCGATCATCATGTAATTGGGGTGGATATTTCAAACCGCTGTCTCGATACGACTGAACGCTTGATCGCCCGCGAGAAACTCGACAACGCCCGCGTGATCTACTCGACTGCGGAAACTGCGCTCGCTCATTTGTTTGAACCGGAATCGCTGTCACAAGTGCACGTCAACTTTCCTGATCCTTGGTTCAAAACGCGGCAGGCGCACCGGCGCTTGATGCGCCGCGAAGTGATGGATTGGATCGTCAACCGGATGCGCCCCGGCGCAACACTGCATTTGGCGACCGACATTCAAGAATATGCCGAAATGAGCGCGGAACTGCTGGCAGAAACGCCGCATCTTGATAACCTGCTCCCCGACGCATGGGTGCGGGAAATGCCGGGGCGCGTGACGACGAAATACGAGGCGACGGCGATCCGCGAAGGGCGCACACCGTATTATTTCGTTCGCCGCCGCAATACACTTCCGGCGCTTGACCTGCCGGTAAAGAAGGAACTTCCTATGTCCCATGTGGTTTTTTACAGCCCGCTGACGCTCGAAGCGATGAACGCCGCCTTTGCCGATCACCTTCAAGGACAGCATCACGCAGGGGAAGTGCATCTTCACCTCATGGAAGCGTTTTTGGGGAAGAACGCGCTGTTGATCGAAACGGCGATCAGCGAACCGACGATTGATCAGCGCCTTGCCCTGCTGATTATTCCCCGGTGGCACAGCGCTGAACCCGGCGGCTACACCGTTCAAGTGAGCGCGTTAGGACACCCACGCATCACCGAGGGGGTGCATGAAGCGGTTCGCGTGCTGGCTGACCGTGTGATCGCGCTTCACCCGGAGGCGCGCATTCTGCATCATAAGTTAAAAAATTAACGATTGTTGAGCGCCAAACCTGTGTTATCATCCCATCAGATTAATCCCACACGGATGAGGCGACTCAATGGCTGTACAATTCCGGGATTCTGAGCTTTCACTCAGTGAAACCCTGACGTCAATCGCGCATTCACTCGACGGCGACACGATCACCCTGCGCCAGTTGATGTCACAAATTGGTGAGCAGGGACTCCTCCTGCTGTGCATGTTCTTGATCATTCCTTTCTTGATTCCGGTCTCGATCCCCGGCGTGAGTACGGTATTCGGCGCGGCGATTGGCTTGATCGGCGTTGGGATCACGCTTAACCGCCTGCCTTGGATGCCCGCGCGCTTGCTGGATCGCAAAATCGAGACGAAAGACCTTATTCCTACGCTCGAAAAGGGCGCGAAGATGGTGACGCGCATTGACCGGATCATTCGACCGCGCATGATGCCGCTCACATCCGGTCCATTCAATCGCTTAAACGGGCTTGCCCTGATTTTTAGCGCGCTCCTGTTGATGGTTCCGTTTGGTTTTGTGCCGTTTTCGAACACACTGCCCGGTATTGCGATTCTACTGCTTGCCGCTGGAATGATTCAGCGTGACGGGCTGCTGATCCTCCTTGGGTATGTGTTCATCATCATCACAGTGATCTATTTTGGCGCGCTGGCACTTGGGGCGATTGCCGCCGGACAAGGGATCAGTTCCCTGATCGGTTCGGGTATGATTCTGCCGATGTTCTAAGCGCAGTAATGAGTAACGAGTCATAGCTGCTCGTTACTCATTCACTATCCCGAAGGGATTGCGATGCAGAATTTTCGAACGTTGATCCGCGCCGTTGAGACGACTTCTCAACTCGCTGAACTGGCGCGCAGTTCGCAGAGTTATCATTTCGCCGTTCCTACCAACACCACCGTTTATCTCCACGTCGTTGATGCCGAAATCTTTGCAGCCCGCCATGATCAGCCCGTCGTTGAAGTTGTGGCAAAGGTCGGTGCGCCGTTTGCGTGGCGTGTCGCCTGTGAGCAGGATGACGCCGGGGTTTACTTCGTCGCGCAGCGTAAACCGCTGGTGGGGCAGCTTGCCGGGGCGCTGGCACGTGCAGCGTTTATCCTCACGATTCCCCTTGATTCGCACCTGATTCTGAAACTTGAACGCGCCCGCCTATCCATGCAAAATTTGACGGGTGAGTTCGAGTTCGCACCCCTTCCTACAACGCCTCTCCTCAAACCCCGGTAACAAGCGGGTAACAAATCTTGGCTAAGATTGAGTTTTCGGCGGTGCATTCGTATCATCTTGAACAGGCAGGGGTATCCAAGGGGAGCATGATGGTAGACATTGAACAGCGCGGCTACGCGAACGCAGACACGCTGGTTTCGACCGAGTGGGTTGCCGCTCATCTGAACGATCCGAATGTTCGTGTGATCGAATCGAATGAAGACCCGCTCCTCTATCCGTCCGGTCACATTCCCGGCGCGGTACAGGTCGATTGGACGCGCGACCTGAATGATCCGATCCGCCGCGATTATCTCGATAAAAGCGCTTTTGAGTCCTTGATGGCGCGGATTGGGGCGACCCGCGATACGACGGTCGTGTTTTATGGCGATAAGAATAATTGGTGGGCGACGTATGCCTTCTGGGTTTTCCAGTTGTTTGGTCACAGCAACGCCAAGATTATGGATGGGGGGCGCACCAAGTGGGAACAGGAAGGGCGCGAATTGACGCGCACCGTTCCGACTTACGCTCCGACTGAATACACAGCGGCGGATCGTGATGATCATAAGATTCGCGCCTTCCGCGAACAAGTCTTGGCGCATGTTCGTTCCAGCGGGCAGTTAGTGGACGTGCGCAGTCCGCAAGAATTCACCGGGGAACGGATGCACATGCCCGATTATCCCAACGAAGGTGCACTGCGCGGCGGGCATATCCCCGGCGCGAAGAATGTGCCTTGGGCGAAGGCGATCAACCCGGAAGACGGGACGTTCAAAACGGCGGAACAACTCCGCGCGATTTACCAGCAGGAGCAGGGACTTGATCCGGCGAAGGAAGTCATCGCTTACTGCCGCATTGGGGAACGCAGCAGTCATACATGGTTTGTGCTGACGTATTTGCTCGGTTTCCCGAACGTGCGCAATTACGATGGAAGCTGGACAGAATGGGGAAACTCCGTCGGCGTTCCGATTGAGAAGTAAACTAAACCCCTCCGGAGCCTTGTCCGATACTGACGCAGTGTTTTTTACCCCTCACCCCCTCTCCCACGCAAGCGGGTAGAGGGGGAATCGCTGCTGCAGACTGGGAGCAACTTAACAGTCTGTTTGCGCCCCTCCCGTTAGGTACGCACGTCCGAAAGGTGTTTTTCGGGGAGGGGAGACGAGCGAAGCGAGTGGGGGAGAGGTCGGTTTTGAGTATCGGACAACCCCTCCGGTAGTTGTCACCAAGCCGGAGGGGTGTTTTTCCCCCAATGCGCGCTACACTCATCTCGATAGGATCAAAGGCAGATAGACCTATGGCACAAATCCCGCAGAAACTCGCGGAACTGGTCGATGATCTCGGCGCGATCACCGATCGACAC
>JAPKMU010000278.1 GCA_026645745.1 Anaerolineae bacterium
GGAAGGCGATTACACCGGAGGGCGGCGGCAGACTTTGCTTCGCTTGAATCCTGATGCGGGCTGCGCTGTCGGAATCAAATTGATGGATCGGCGTATCGTGTGCGCCCTCACTGATTTGCAGTCGAAGGTGCTGCATTATCACGATCTGCCAATGCCCAGCGATACCGACGTTTCACATATCGTCGCACTGCTCGCGGATGCAGTTGAGGAAACGGTTCAAAGCTCAGGAATCGAGCGCAAGAAACTGCTCGGCGTAGGCGTTGGGATTGCCGGAGTTACCTATCCACAGCAGGGGATTGTCCACTATTCACCGTATTTCGGCTGGCGAGATGTTCCACTGGCTGACTTGATGCGCGTTCGTCTGCATCTTCCCATTTATCTCGAAAATGATGTGAATACCCTTACCCTTGCCGAACAGCTTTTCGGCGCGGGGCGGCATATCGAAAACTTCGCAGTAGTCACCATTGGGCGCGGCGTCGGAATGGGGCTGGTGCTCAAACACCAGCTTTATCAAGGCGCGAGGGGAGGGATGGGTGAAATTGGTCATATCACCTTTGATCCGGCAGGTCCGGTTTGCAGTTGTGGAAAGCGCGGGTGTCTAGAGGCATTCGCCGCCGATCCTGCGGTTGTCGCTTATGTACGGCAGTCGCGTTCGTCGGAGACACCGCCTGACAGCCTTGAGGATGTGATCGCATTAGCCGACGCCGGAGATCCACTGGCAATTTCAGCGCTGGCGCGGAGCGGGGAAATCATCGGGATCGGCTTGTCTACCGTCATCAACTTGCTGTGTCCTTCCTTGTTGATCATCAGCGGAGAAGGGGTAATCGCGGGCGATTACCGGGTCAAGCCGATGCTTGAAGCGCTGAGAGCGCATACCTTCAGCGGGCTTCGGGATGATGTACAAGTCATTGTTGAGCTTGCCGATGATCATTCATGGGCGCGTGGTGCGGCAAGTTTGGTGATTGGGAAGTTGTTCGAGTCACCCCTTGTCGAAGCTGGGGCGGTCGATTAATTTTTCGCTATAAATTTTCACTGGATGAAATAAGATGGCGGCATGGCAAACCGGATGGACAAAGTGGAAGTGGGTACTGTTCTTTTTAGCACCCAGTCTACTTGGATTGTCCGTTTTTATTGTGCTGCCGATCCTGTCGTCGTTTACGCTGGCATTTCAGGACTGGAACCTGCTTTCGCCGCCGGAATTCATCGGGCTGCAAAACTTTGAAGAGTTGGCGGCTGATCCAGCATTTTGGAGTGCGCTGCGGACGACACTGCTGTTTATCATCCTCTACATTCCGTCTGTCTTCATCTTGGCGCTTGGGCTGGCAGTGCTGCTCAATCAAAAACTGCGCGGCGTGTTGGTCGTTCGTACGACGACATTTTTACCCGTGGTTGCGTCATGGGTCGTCGTCTCCTTAATGTGGAAGTGGATTTTCAATCCTCAGTATGGCTTGATTAATCCTCCCCTTAACGCACTGGGAATCGAAACGCCCGGTTGGTTGTTTACTCCTGACTCCGCGTTGGTCGCCATTGTGATCACGAGTGTATGGAAAGACTTAGGCTATATCGCGGTGATGTACCTCGGTGGGTTGCAAGCAATCAACGACACCTTATACGAAGCCGCACGGATCGACGGAGCAACGCCGCGTCAGCAGTTCTTCCGTATTACTGTGCCGCTGCTGACCCCGACCATGTTCTTCGTGCTCATCATCCTGCTAATCAATTCGTTTCAAGTGTTCGATCAGGTGTGGTTGATGCCGATGCGCGACAGCGCAGCAGATCGTCAGGTTGAAGTGCTGGTGACGGAAGTCGTCAAGAATGCGTTCAGTTACAACCGGATGGGCTACGCATCAGCGATGTCGTGGGTGCTGTTCGTGCTGATCTTCGCGATCACTTTTGTCCAACTTCGGTTACAAAAGCGGTGGGTGCACTATGAATCTGAGTAGAACCTCGCCGCAAATGAATATCAAACGCCTTGCCGTGTACCTGCTCATGCTGCTGTTGGTTGTGCTGATGCTGCTGCCTTTTGCGTGGATGATAAGCACATCACTGAAAGCGCAGCAGTATATCTTGGAGACGCCGCCGCGCTTAATCCCCGATCCGCTCACTTTTGAGAGCTACACGAGCCTTGCCGAGCGAATGGATTTGGCGCGGATTGTGTTCAACAGCGTATTTGTCGCAGTGATGACCGCTGGCGGACAAATCTTGGTGTCTGCGATGGCGGCGTATGCCTTCTCGCGGATTCAATGGCGTGGGCGAAACCTCATTTTTACGTTGTATCTGGCGACGATGATGGTTCCCTCAGTCGTGCTGGTGATCCCACAGTTCATCTTAATCCGTCAGTTGGGATGGATGAACACCTATGCAGCGTTGATCGTGCCGGGGCTGTTCAATGCCTTTGGGACATTCCTACTGCGCCAATCGTTCATGGGGCTGCCGAAAGACTTTGAAGAAGCCGCTTTTGTCGATGGCGCGAATCCGTTCACGATCTTTTGGCGAATCGTTCTGCCGCTCAACATGCCCGCGATTGCTACGTTGATCGTTCTCAGTTTTATGGGATCGTGGAACAGTTATCTTCTTCCGCTGTTTGTTGCCCGCAAGGAAGAAGTGATCACGCTGCCGGTGGCATTGGCAACTTTGCAAGCCGGACCCCGTGCGCTCACGGAGTGGAATCTGGTCATGGCGGGTGCGGTGATCACCGTGCTACCGATCTTGATCGTGTATCTGTTGGCGCAAAAATGGTTTGTTCAGGGCGTGGTTTCGAGCGGCATCAAAGGCTAGACCCAATTTTGGTTGCTTTCGCAACATGGTTGCGTTTGTTTCTACAGGGGAGTACTACAATGTTCCGTAAACTGCTTTTGGTTGGTTTGCTGGTTTTGGCGCTTGGGATTGCGCCGACGCTGGCACAGGATACAACGATCCGCTATTTCACCTTTTCCGCCGCGCCGGATCATCTTGAAGATCTCGACACGATCATTGCCGCGTTTGAAGAAGCGAATCCCGGCATTACGGTTGAAGTCGAAACCGCGCCGTTTGCTGATTACTTCACACTGCTGCAAGCCGATGTTGTCGGCGGCGATGCGCCGGATGTTTTCGAGCTGAACTACGAAAACTTCGTCACTTATGCGGCGAACGGCACGCTGCTTGACGTGAGCAGCTATTTGAGCGCGGATGCTCCGTTCTATCCGCGTGCGCTTGAAGCCTTCCAGTATGAGGGCGCACAGTTGGCACTCCCGGTGACATTCTCCACCGTGCTGCTGTTCTACAATCAGGATCTGTTCGACCGTGCTGGTGTTGCTTACCCGACCGCTGATTGGACGTGGGAAGATGCCCGTGCCGCCGCGACCGCAATCCGCGCGCTGGGCGAAGATGTGTGGGGTATTTTCTCGCCTGTTCAGTTCTGGGAGTTCTACAAGAAAGCCGCACAGAACGGTGAATGCGAGTTCTTCAATGAAGAAGGAACCGAATCGACGATCAATTCGCCCGCGTGTGCCGAAACGCTAGAGCTGATGGTCAGCTTCTTGAATGAAGACCTGATGCCGACCGCCGAAGAACTCTCCGGTGTTTCAGACGGTGACTTGTTCAACAGCGGCAGCGTTGGGATGCTGGTCACGGGTATTTGGATGTTCAGCGCATTTGCCGAAGCACCGTTCGCATGGGACGTGCAGGTTGAACCGATGATCAACCAGCACGGAAATCACTTCTTCGCCAATGGCGTCGCCGTTAGCTCGACGACCGATAACGCCGAAGCCGCCGCTGCATGGGCACAGTTCCTCGCCAGCAGTGAAACCGCCGCCACCGTGCGCGTGAACTCAGCTTGGGAACTTCCCGCGCTCGATCAGCCCGCCTACTTTGAGGGATATCTCTCCCAGACGCCGCCCGCCAACCGCGCCGCTGTTTTTGCCGCGTTGGAAAATCCGGTGACGCCGCCTGTGATCGAACGCCAGAACGAATTCCAAGACATCGTGAACGCCTACATTCAGCAGGTGGTTGATGGTACGCTGACTGTACAGGATGCACTCGATCAGGCAAAAGCGGAAATCGACGCGCTTCTCCAGTAACGGGTTTAGAAAGTGAAGTTGAGGAGCAGGGGAAATCCTGCTCCTTTTGATTGGTTTTACCCCTTTTGAGGAAACCTCATGATGCACGTCATCCATACTCCGTTCGGGCAGGAACATCCATATGAACAGATGCCCGAAGAGCGTTTTCCGCGTCAACCGCTGGCAAATGAGCCGTTTACTGTGGGTATCGTCACCCGACCTCCGGGGCAGGTCAAGCGTATTCGCGTGCTGACGCAGGTTGACGGGAGCGATCAAGTTCCGGTTGAGGCGGTGCTGATCGCCGATTGGCAGCAGCGCGCAGAACATGGAGTCGGCGCAGAATTCCTTGAGCGTCTTGTTCGCACGGAACAGGATGTCTGGCAGGCAGAACTCACCGCGCCGCCGCATGGCAGCACCTTGACGTACACGCTTGAGGCGGACGGTGTGACATATGGCAGTTACACGCTAAAAGGGGAAGCATGGCAGAAGGGTGACTCCTTTGGCACGGCAGCGCTGACAAATGACTTTAGCGCCGTCGAAGCGCGCGGGATGCTGCCAACGCTGAAAAAGATCGAATGGCTGCATGAGGGTACACGCGCGCGGCGGGTGCGTTTGACCTTCGCCGCTGCATCGGCTGAAGCCTTTTTTGGTTTAGGTGAACGTTACAATGCGCTCAACCAGCGCGGTGAAGTTCTCGATGTGCGCGTGTATGAGCAGTACAAGTCGCAGGGGAAGCGCGCATACATGCCGATTCCTTTTCTGTTGTCGTCGGCGGGTTACGGGTTGTGGGTGCAAAGTTCGCGCTGGATGCAGTTCGATCTGTGCGCTGGATCGCCCGATCAATGGATGCTCGAAGCCGACCTAGATGATGACCAGAATGTGCGCTTGTGCTGGATTCAACAGCCCGATGTGCTCTCGATCATTCGCACATTCACGGACTTGACCGGAAAACCTGTGCTGCCGCCGTTATGGGCGTTCGGTTTGTGGATGAGTTCAAACGAGTGGAACTCGCAAGCGCGGGTTGAGCAGGAAGTCGCCGCCAGCTTTGAACATGATATAACGCCTTCAGTCGTGGTGATCGAAGCGTGGAGCGATGAAACCACCTTCTACATCTGGAATGATGCGCAGTACAGACCACAGCCCGGCGATCACAATTTCCGTTATGACGAATTCACCTTTCCGCCTGAGGGTAAATGGACGAACCCCAAGGCGATGATCGACCGGCTGCATGAACAGCAGATCAAACTTGTTCTCTGGCAAATTCCCGCGATGAAACTCGCGGATCAACCGCATGCGCAGCACGACGCGGATCGTGCTCATTTTGCCGAAAAAGGCTACGGTGTACATGACCCCGACGGCACACTGCACAAAATTCGCCCGTTCTGGTTCAGGAACGGCTGGCTGTGGGATGTCACAAATCCGGATGCGCGCGCGTGGTGGTTGAATAAGCGCGCTTACCTACTTGACGATATGGGCGTCGACGGATTCAAGACCGATGGCGGCGAGCACTTATGGAGTACGCAAGCTATTTTTGGTGACGGTCGCACGGGTGTTGACGTGTGGAACGAATACCCCAAGCATTACACACAGGCGTACTACGACTTCGCTAACGCACACCGGAACAATCAAGCGCTCACGTTTAGCCGCGCCGGGTTCACCGGATCACAAACCAGTCCGGCGCACTGGGCAGGGGATGAAAATTCAACATGGGATGCCTATCGCCATTCCGTCTTGGCGGGGCTGTCCGCAGCGGCATCTGGGATTTCGTTCTGGGGTTGGGATATTGGCGGCTTCAGCGGTGAGATTCCGTCAGCAGAATTGTATCTCCGCAGTACTGCAATGGCAGCGTTCTGCCCGATCTTCCAGTATCACTCCGAGTACAACGCCCATCGTATACCGCGCAATGACCGCACACCTTGGAATATCCAAGCGCGTACCGGAGACGAGCGTGTAATCGCCATCTTCCGCTTTTTTAACAATGTGCGCCTTAATTTGATGCCGTATATCTGGCAGGAAGCGCAGCACAGCGCGCAGAGCGGTGAACCGATGATGCGGGCGCTCAAATGGAGCGACCCTGATCCGCGTGTCGCGGATGCACAATATTTCTTTGGGCGGAGTTTGCTAATCTGCCCGGTGGTTGAACCCGGCATTTCGCAGGCGGAGATTTATCTGCCTGATGGCACATGGTATGACCTGTGGACAGGGAAATCCTACAGCGGGAATACCGTTCACCCTATCGAAACACCGCTTGATCGCATCCCCGTGTTTGTGCGCGAAAATGCGTTAATCCCGGTGCAAATGGCAGAAAGCGGTCAATTGGGAGATGCGGTATCACTGTCTGCGCACGCGAATGCGACACTCAAGTTCGGCTGAGTGAATTTTAGCGCTCAACGGGTGATGTCGGCATCGCCCTCAATACCGGGTGGGTAAGTCCACCGCGTCACTGATCGATAAATCTCTTGTGGGCGATCCAGTCGATATAGATTCACGCGGATCGGCTGCGCGGTGTTGGCATCGACTGGAAGCCAACCCTCCCACACCTGCCCGGTTTCGATCATCAAGTTTTGTTCGCTGATCGGCTCGCTGCCTGTGATGACCACGAGGCGGTACGCCATAGCTTCGTTCTCCAGATTGCGAATACCAATGCGCACTCGCAGTTCCGGCTCCACCTCATCCGGTACAATCCACAGTTGGGTAAAACTGGCACGCGACTGTGTGAGAATCCCCTGACGCGCCACCGCGATAGCACCGAATACCACGATCACGCCCACCACGATCAGCGCGATCTGTCCCCAATGAAAACCCGGAATCCCTCGCTCATAATTCGGGAGTCCCTTGTTTTGACGTACAAACGCGATTCCGCTGTGAATCACGATGATGGTTGTCAGCCAGACTACCCAAGAACTCGTATTCAATCCCAATGTGAAGTGCAGCAGCAGCCCGCCTAGTCCCGTGACCGCCGCGCTCACCATGATCGAAAATAAAACCCATGTCGATGCGAGTGTGCGCTGTTCTGGAAACCATGCCGCGAGTATCGTATACCCCGGCAGCACGAACACGAGCAGCACTGCCGCCAGTGTCCGCACTATCCCGCCGCTAAAGAGGACAGCGGCAGCGCAAAGTATCGTCAGTACCAACAAAAGCGCGAAGCGGCGCACATCAGCGATCTTCATATACCCCTCTCACATCGTAGATTTGGATGTTTCCACTGTCGAAGATGCGGCTCGCACCCTCCAAATCATCAAATTTCTGCATTGCCTCTAGCGGAAATACGCCATTTTGGCGGTCGCCGTCGGGTTCGCCCGCCTCAAAGTAAATGCCAACCATCGGCAAACTCGTGCTTAAGCGCCGGTCAAGCAGCATGTATTCCACCTCTGCTCGCCGCATGAGGGTGAATTCATCTGCCCCGAACTGAGGTGCATAATACACGGATGCGAGATACAGCCCGTCCGCCAGATGGGTGATCATGCGCTGATTGCCATAGACGCTCATCAGGAGTGTGTTGATCCGGTCAGCGCTCATCCGGCTTTGTTGGGGCAGTCGCTCGTTTGCCCACTCTGCCGCCTGAATACTTTCCGGCTCAATCGAGCGCGAATCGGC
>JAPKMU010000279.1 GCA_026645745.1 Anaerolineae bacterium
TGAATACGGTTGAGGTCTTAGGCTACGCCCTCGCGGATGCGCTGTTCTGGGTCGATGACTGGAAGCCGTGCTACTCCGACGAAAAGACCTTCACGCGCTTTCTGCACGCCTACTCGCGCGGGATGGGACGCGGTCGGCTGACCAAAGACTCGAAGGTGCGGCAGGACCGTCCCTGTCGTGGACTGCTGCTCTCCACCGGCGAAACGACCATCGAGGGCGAAGCCTCGATCTTGGCACGTATGCTCGTGCTGGAAATTCCGCCGTGGGAGAAGCGTGATCCGGGTGGCAAACGGTTGGCACTGGCGGAGGCGTATCGGTCAGCACTCCCCGGTTTCACCGCACACTTTGCCCGCTGGATCGCCACACAGGTCGAAGCGGGAACGCTGCAAAGCCATCTGGTACGGGAATACGAATTGAGCGTCAAAGGTTATCGCGACAAGCTGACCGCGCAGCTCGGCAGGCAGGCGAACACCGGGCGCGTGATCGGCAACTGGGCAACGCTGATCACCGTCTATCGCTTGCTGCGCCAATTCTTGGAGGGACGGGATGCAGACGACACATTGCCTGCGTGGCAGGACAGCATCGTGCAGACCGCCAAAGCTGTGCAGGAGGAGCGCGCAGGTCAGGTGTTCATTGACACACTGGGGCAGCTTCTTGCGAGCGGCGATGTGCGCCTTGTCGATCTTGACAGCAGCGAAGAAGTGAAACCCGGCGCGCCCATAATTGGCTATCAGGATCGCCGCTTCATCTACCTCCTGCCCGAAATCTCGCTGCGTGAGGTCAAGCCCACACAGTCGCTCAACTTCACCACCAAATCGATTGGCGATCAACTGCGCGAGGATGGATGGCTGCTCCCGAACACCGCCGACGGGCGGCTGACTATCCAGAAGCGCTTACGTGGGAATCGAGTGTGGGTCTGGTGTCTCAAACGCGAAATGCTTGGTGATGACACCGATGACAGCGGTGACACTTGATCGCATGAGAATCAACAAAACGAGTGTTCAAGTGTGATTCTTGATCTGATGACAGTGGTGACAATGATGACACTGTAATAAAAATGCGCCGTCTGATCGTTCGTCCTTGCGGATTACCAGAACAGACGGCGCTATTGTGTATTTGCCCGCTTGCATGGGCGGGAATATCCGGCGCTCTTACGCCGCCCGGCTGTCCGTAAACAGACGACTCACAGCGGGGTGCAAGGTCGGCACCGTTATTATTGTTCTCGTTGTAGGGGCGCATCGTGATGCGCCCAGAACGGGCGGTTCACGAACCGTCCCTACGCAACACATTCTCTTCGTCCTCAGACCAACGTGCTGGGTTGTGGAGAATATATTCGCGGATGCGGTTCAAGTCGGCTTCATCACGAATGATGTGTTCATAGAAATCACGCTGCCACACAGGACCACCCGGCATGTCACGTGCTTGATTAATCGCCTTGCTCGAGACTGTTTTGAACGCGCCGATCAACCTCCCTAACGACTTGGACTTGATCGCCGCGTCCGCTTCGGTGAGCACGATGATACCATGCAGATGATTAGGCATGACGATATAGGCATCCAGATCGACATACGGGTGATGCTCCGCCAACCAGCGCCACGCAGAACCAACCTGCCCGCCGGATGAATTGAGGCGCATCATCCCATCAACGATTTCTCCGAACAGGCTTTCGCGTTGAAAGGTGCAGATGGTGACGAAATACGCGCCTGCACGGCGATAATCATACCCTTGAAGCCGGATTGAACGGCGCTGTGGTCGTTCGGGCATACGAAATCTCCCTCGTAGGGGCAGAACACATGCCACAGACACGGCGGGCGCATCGCGATGCGCCCCTACGCATGACGGTATCCGTAGGGGCGGTTCGTGAACCGCCCGTGCATCCGATTGAATTCTGACGCCATATTGGTGGGCGTGCGACACGGCATAAACGCGGCGGGCGCATCGCGATGCGCCCCTACCTACGGATGCCGTCCGGCGTAGGGGCGATTCGTGAACCGTTCTATCGCTTCGGTCAACGAGAGCGGGCACACCGAAAACCGATATGATTGATCACGAAGTCAGCGAAGTACCTGTCGCGAGCCGCGCCGCGGAGGATTGTATCAGTGATGAACCACGAGCCGCCACGCACAACGCGCAGAGTATAGAACGATTGTTCTGAAGTTCGGCGATTGAAAGCCGCAAGCGTTTCATCCGCTTCACGACCATCATCCGAACGATAAGGATACGGGAAAAGTCCTTGAAAAGCCAATGTTCGCTGTGAATAGTCGAGATCATCATAGCGCGTGCTCGTCCACTCGTAAACATTCCCACTCATATCCAGCGCCCCCACCCACGACGCGCCGTTGGGGCGGGCAGGATTGCCATCGGCATCGACGACATCCGCTGTCCCCTGCGACTCCACACGGCTGTAAACCGCGTTTTCTGGCACAAAAATATTGCCCCATGGGTAAGTCAGGCTGTCGGGTCCACGGGCAGCGTATTCCCATTCGCGTTCGGTGGGCAGTCGCGCTCCGCGTGCCTCGCAAAAATCGTGCGCCTCGAACCAGTTAATGTTCTCGACGGGGCGGTTATCGCCGGAGAACTCGAAATCTTCTTCCATAACACCCTTCAACGCCGTGAACTGCCCCTGTGTCACCTCGTAACGGTCAATGTAGAACGGCTCAGTGAAGCACTGCTCATGCACGGGTCCTTCGTCACCGCCCGCCACGCTGCCCATCATGAAGCAGCCCGGCGGCACTTCGACCATTTCGATGCGGACACCCTCAATTTCATCGGCACTGATGCGCGGTTCCCACTGGCGAAGCTGCGCGATCCCGGTCAGGGTTGGCAGCAGCAGTTCCGGTGTCAGCGTCCCCGGCGGGATAACCACCGCGCCTGCCGCCAGCGTGCCAATGCGCGCCTGTTCAATGCCGAAATAGGTTGCTTGAGCCGCGACTTCCGTCCCCTGCGCCTGCACATAGCCCAATGTGGCGGCCGCACGGCTCAATTGGTCATCCGCTGCCGCCAGCGTGCCGGGAATAGGTGATAGGGTGGCGGCGGCATCCGCCACTTGGGTATTGGCATCCGCCGCGCGAGCTTCCGCCACAAATTGAGCGGTATTCGCCGCGACAACCTGCTCATTTGCCGCCGCCAGCGTGCCGGGGATGGGTGTTAGTGTGGCGTTGGCATCTGCAACCTGCGTGCCAGCGGCATCGGCGCGTGCCTGTGCTTCTCCCTGCACCACCGTCGCAGTGCCAACCTGCGCCAGCGCTGCCGACTCGCGCACAGAAGCCTCATTCGAGCGCTGCACCGCCGCCAGAATCAAACCTGCCGCAACGACACCGATCACCCCGGTGGCGATGATCGCCGTTCGTGCCCGGCGGCGCTGGCGTTCCGCACGGTCACCCGCCGCGATCAATTCCTGTTTGCGCCGTTCTTCGGCGGCAATCTGCTCCCGCTCTGTTGTTTCGCTTGCCGCGATAAATGCCGTCTCGGTCATGCTGGCAGAGTTCGCTCGCGCCCACTCCTGTGCCTCGCGCAGCCGCCGCCCGCGATAGAGCGCATCTTCGGGCTGCCCCTTGCGCCGCCACTCGTCGGCATCGGCGGCGATGCGCTTCATCAGCGTCACATCCTCGCGCGCTTCATTCAGCCACGCTTTCAGCCGCTCCCATTCGCGGATCAACGCCTCGTGGCTCACCTCGAGGGTATCCTCACCCGCCGCGCTGTCGGTCGTCAGCAGGCGTGCCTGCACAAATGTATCTGCTGCCGTGCGCAGTCGCTCGGTTTGTTCGCTATTGGTCAGCGTTAGTTCGCTCATGCGGGCGCGTCGGCGCGTCGTATCCTGCTCCGTCGCGCCCGGTTCGATCAAGCGCAGGAACAGCCCGCGCGCCAGTCGCTGCCTGTCCACATCGAGCGTTTGATAGGTCGCCTCGGCATGCTTCGCCAGCGCGCCGCGCACCCCGCCGAGCGCATCGTAAGCAGCGCGGGTCAGCCGCAACCCCTCGCGGCGCTGAAACAACTGATCAAGCGTGAACTGCAAAAGCGGCAGCGCTCCGGCTTCGCCCTTCACACTGAAAACCATGTCTTCCGCCAACCCCGGCTCAAAGGTCAGCCGCACATCCTCCAGCGCAGCGGGTTTGAGGATCACGTCATACAAGTCCGCCAGCGTCAGCGGCAGGATTGCCTTACCATGCGCCTCGAACAGCGCCCCCAGATCGGCATACCCGAGCGGGCGATCATAGAAGTCGGCGCGCAGCGTCAGCAGGATGGTAACGGCGCTGTCCGGCTCGTGTGCCGCAGTAGTGAGCAGATCGATGAACTGGCGGCGTTCGGCATCGTCCGCCGTCTGCGTGAACAATTCCTCGAACTGGTCGATATACAGCACGAGCCGCGTTTGGCTGATTTGCTTCGCCAGCCGGTGCAGTCCGCGCGCCGACGGATGCAGCAGGTCTTCGTCGATGGCAGCCTGCGCCTTGTGCGGCAGATGGCGTGCGAGCGCGATGCTCAGCGCTTCAATCGGGCGCACGCCCGGCACGAACGGATCGAGATAGACCCATCCATCGCTGCCCGGCAGCCCGCCATCCTGCAAACGCGGGAGCAGCCCCGCCATGACCACGCTCGATTTGCCGCTGCCCGATGAGCCAATCACCGCCAGAAACTGCGGATTCTCCCGCAGCGCTTGGAGCAAATCGTTTACGAACGCCTCACGACCGAAGAAGTCGGCGCGATCATCCGCCCGAAACGCTTTCAGACCCTTGTACGGGTTGCGCGGCACAAAATCGGGCGGCGGTGGTGGCAGTTCTTCACGGGTAATGGGGACAATCTCAGCCACCTGCGCAGCAGCACGTGCGGTACTCGTCGGCGGAATACCCCCCAGTGCTTCTATCAGCGATCGCAGACCGGCAGCATAACGGTCACCGCGTAGATCGACATACTGGGTGGTGCCAAAACCCATCGTGATCGCATCGCTCCACTTGTCGCCATCCGCCCACACGGGGAAAATGGGTTTGTCGTTATCTTCCGCGATCGCCAACTCATCGCGTACAAAACGTGATCGACGCGAGGCGGGAGAGGCGATCAACAGCACGCCGTCCGCCCGCTTGAGCGCCTCGCGGATGGCATCTTCCCAATTGCGCGTGCCCACTTTCAAGCCGATGCGGTCGATCCACAGGTTCAACCCGGCAGCGCTCAGGTCGGCGCGCAAACGGTCAGCGAATGCGCCATCAACGGTCGAATACGAGATAAAGATCAGCTTGCCGCCCTCGGTCGCCACGATGTAGTCAGCGGCGGGGACGGCAGCGGCAAAGACAACACCATGCAGATCGTCAATCTGCTGCTGCTTATCGACCCCCACCTGCGGACGAATCGCTTCCAGCAGTGCCCACAGAGCAGGCTGTCCGGGCGCGATCTCGCCATAGTCGATCAGGCGAAAGACGAGGCGGCGTGTGAATTCCAGCGGCGCACCGCTGGTATCGATGTCCGGTTTGCTTGGCGCACCCGCAAAAATCAGGTCGATCAGGGTACGGCGTTCATTCTCACTGTCGCACGCGGGCTGAACAAGTTCAACAATGGTTTTGATCTGCGGGGCGCTCAGTTGAGACATGAGGTCTGCTCACAGTGATGGTCAGGTTATTGGTGCAATAACTATATCTTGAAAACAAGCCCTTGAAAGAAGACTAAAGCAATCGGTGATGATATACATGAGAGGTGGGAGCAAAGTGTCATCGCTGTCACCATGTCACCACATTTGAAAACGCATTTTGGCAAAATTCAGAAAATTTCTCTCCACCCAAAAAACATCAATCAAATACGCGATCTCGATCTGATGACAGCGATGACAGTAAGGACATGTATCGTCTGAGATCGACAGTCAACGCTGGATTTTGATCTCAGGAAGAAAGCCATTCCCAATTCTCACGACTCAAAAGGCGGAGAAAGCGAGATGGTGACTGTCGAGGATAAGAAAGGATGAGGTGGCGCATCGCCCGGGTACATGCTACATAAAGCAATCGCTTGGCGGAACTGTAGTGTTCCACAGCGACACTTTCATCCGGTTCGCTCACCGAACCGGGAATTAGGTCATCAGAGAGAAATGGGAGAGCGACAATCGGGAATTCTAACCCTTTTGCCGCGTGCATCGTGATTACTTTGACTTCTGGTGATCGAACATCAACCTCTCGACTCATCATGTATCGCGCTGGAATGCCCGTTTGATTCAGCAGATTCGCAACATATTCAGCTGTTGAATTGTGAGCAGTCAAGACCGCTGTTGCTCCAATAGGTAGGCGCAGAGCACGCGCGGCGACCAGAATCTGTTGTGACAACCATTTGACCTGCTCTTGTTCCGTTTCGTGTCCCGAAATTATCGGTTTTTCCCCCTGAAATATGCACTCTTGGTGAACAGCCTCCGCATCCGCCACATTCTTATCGGCTACCAATTCCGCAGCAGCAATACTGATCTGGTGAGTACTCCTGTAGTTTCTTGAAAGTAACCGCGTTCTTCCAGTAACCTTCAAATCAGAATGGACTCGGTTCCAGCGAAAGCCTCGATTGTATAGAGATTGACTAGAGTCAGCCGTAATGAAAATTCCAGCTGGGTTTTTGCAAAGCTCCACGCAGAAAGCAAGGGCAGAAGGAGACAGATCTTGTGCCTCATCGATAATTACGTAGTCGTATTTTTCAACGGCATGTCCATTTCTAGCGGCCTCAAGTGCGGAGAGGCGCAGTTTTGAGAACGTGGTCTTGCCGATAGCATCCAAATTCCGCGAGTATTGTGCATAGATTTCCCAAACAACATGTCTAACAGGTTCGTTAAAGGCATATCCACGCCCTGCTCGCTCGGCTTTCTGATACTCGTGTTCCGATGTGCAGTTCTGTCCTTCAATGATCCATTCGAATTCATCCATCAAATACGCACTGCTCAAGTTGCGAGTCACGCGCTCGAGAAATGCCCGTTCTAGTGAATTTCTCGCAGGAATGCCAACTGCTTGGCGCGCACTTACAAGTGCGCTCATTACTTCGTCCGGTGTGGCTATACTTACTCGATGACCCAAATAACGTGATGCAAGTTTCATCACGAGTTTGTCAACGTTTGTGATGTCCAACGCATCGGGTAGTTTGCCTCCAAGAAGGCGTTCAAGAAGTTGTTCAGATACTGCAGCTAATGTAGTCGTATAAGTAGTGAACAAAACTCGCGGTTGTACGCGCTCCGTTCTCGAAAACAAACCTGCCGTTCGGTAAAGGGCAACTGTCGATTTTCCGCTACCCGGACCACCTTTTATCAGTGTTGGGCCTTGAAGTGACCAAGCAACAAGTTTCTCTTGATCAGCGTCTAGCCGCAGGAGAAAACCGATTAAGTCGCCATCGGCATATTTCAACAGATCTTCCGGTGTATGTAATATGAGACTCGGTTGTTGAACAATTCGTTCGGCTTCACGCGGAAATAAGCAATCCAGCACCCGTTCCACATGTTCAGGCGGTATATCAACGATTAGCAGATCGTCCTCAGACGTGCAGTTTACGAGGGAAGCATGATAATCCGCGGGAATCAACCACTGGTGGAGCAAATCGGAGGTGAGTTGAAAAGGAAGCGGACGAGCCTTCGTGACTATCGTGGGCGGAGTAACATAAGTCGGCTTTCGCTGTGGTTCT
>JAPKMU010000027.1 GCA_026645745.1 Anaerolineae bacterium
GGGCTGTTTGCCGCTCTTTGATAGTGATATGAATCAATGGGCGGACGTGCGCCTATCCGAAGGCGAAAACGGCAGTTTCTTGTTCGTCAACAATTACCAAGATGATCCGGTGTCGGTCACGCTGACGGGCGGCTATCCGATTACGCTGGCGGCGCGGCGCGGGGCGATCCTGCCGCTTGATTGGCAGATCAAACCGGGAATCGTGATTCATTTCTGCACATCGGAAATTGTTGAAGTGAACGACGACGGCGGGCAGGTGACGATTAAGACGGATCAGAGCGAATTCTATGCCGATGTGAGCTTAACCGGGTATCGCTGTGACGAATCGCTGGTTGTGCAGCGGATTGATCATGAGCGGGTGACGCTGCACGGAAAAGCGGGCGTTTTGGCGTTCGTGAAGTAGCGAAGCTTGCTGTACTGCTCCTCACCCCCATCCCCTCTCCAACCGTAGGGTTGAGAGGGGAGAAAACAAGGGCTTTGCTCCCCCTCTCTATCGTTTGCGATGGAGAGGGGTGAAGCAGGCTTCGCCCCTACTGCGCACTTACGGCTCTAAATCGAATAGATCCATGCGCGTCTGTTCATCGTCAATGAACTGGAATTCATACGTGTGACCCAGATCGCACGTTTGCGATGGGGCGGCATGACGCTCCAACACGTATTCCCGGTAGTATTCATAGCTGGTGAAGTTCTCGTCAAAGCGTATATAAAAATCTTGCGATGACCGCGACCCCGACGGATATTCGAAAGCGTGCCAGCGCTGCGTTGACGGTTCCAATGTGACGGTTTCCCAAGGATCGCTGCCCCAGTGGTACGAATAAATCACGGGAGCGAGCGTGAAATTCTTGATGCACACGACAGCATAAGGATAGGTGATGTCCGGTTCGACGGGCAGCGTTACGGCAGCGAACAATTCACCGGCGAGATAATCGCCTTCATGATACGACCCGACCCACACATAGTACGTCGTTCCGGCGGTCACATTGTTGAAAGTGATCTGCGGATTCAACCCGTTCGTGTCGTCCTCGCAGAGCCACATCAGCCCCGTGTTCACGACCATCGTGCTGTCCGCGCTCACTTCATTCGGGTCTGCCGTGAAGCTGATTGCTAGGCTTTCCACATCGTCCGTGATCTCGATCACAACATCGGGGCTGGAAGTCGCCCAACCGTTGCAGTCCGACGCATTATTTAGGAAGCTGTCAATCGAAACATCACCGCCTGATACCAGATCAACTGTACCAATGCGGGTTGTTCCGCCTAAATAAAGCGTGCCGTAATTCGGGCTGAGGTCGGGATCAAGGTCTTGAGCGGCGATGCTGCTCAATCCGGCAAACATAAGAACAAATAGGGTGAGTAAAGCAGTGATCCAGCGGAAGCGCATCGTTTTTCTCCTTAGTGTGCCATCGACGCGATTTTCCAGTTGTTTTGATCACACCACTAAACTAGTAACTACGTCAAGTTGCGTTCGTTAGGGAATCTCAAGTGTTGTTCATCATATTGTATTAAATGAGATATGGGTGATAAAAATTACATTGGGTGCGATAAGAGGGTTTTTCACTACCCGATACTGCCCTGACCCCGGAGGCTGCGCTGTAGTTGTCTGAATCGATTTCGGGGGCGGGTTCGTTATAATTTTATCGTTTGCAAATCGAGCCGCCCGGATCAATTCATGACTGATACCCTCACCCCCGAAGACGTAAAAAATGCACTGCGCGCCGCCAATCTCGATACCGAGATTCGCTTCTTTGAATCAACAACGGCGACCTCACAGCAAGCGGCGGATAACATCGGCTGCGAACTGGGGCAGATCGTCAAAAGTCTATGTTTTATGATCAATGACGAGCATCCAGTACTCGTGCTCGCCAGCGGCGACCGCCGCATTGATGAGCGGAAGCTGGCGGCGATCTACGATGTGGGGCGCAAGAAAGTCCGCGCCGCGAACGCCGAACAGTGCGCGGCGATCTTCGGGTATGCGCCGGGAGGTGTGCCGCCGCTCGGTCATCGGACAGCCGGAATCCCCGTTTATGTGGATGATTCGCTCAAACGTTTTACCCGTGTGTATGCCGCTGGCGGCGCGCATAACGCTATTTTTCCTGTTGAACTTGCCGATCTGGTGCGCGCCACCGGCGGTCAATTTACCGATGTGAAGCGTGACGACTAGGGCATCGAATCCAAAATGAAGCAAAACTCGCAATCCAAAAAAGTAGTCGAAACCATTGATGGGGACGCTGTTTCCCATTTCATCAAGCACTCGTATCAGGGCGAAAGTATTTTCGCGCTTGGCAACGGATATATCGGGATGCGCGGCTCATTTGAGGAGGGACTCAAACACCCGATTCATCCCAACAAAGGGAGCGAGCCTTATAACACCGTCGATGGCACTTATCTAAACGGTTTCTATGAGAGCATGACCATCGAGTATCCTGAACCCGCCTACGGATACGCCAAGAAATATCAAACGATGCTGAACGTCCCGAACGGGAAAATCATCCGTGTGAGCATCGATGGCGAAGAACTTCACCTCGATACGGGCGAACTCGTTGATTTCACACGCACATTGGATATGGAGACGGGCATCCTCGAACGCGCGTTTACGTGGTGTTCCCCGAATGGTCGGGAAGTTCAGGTGACGGTCAAGCGCTTGGTCAGTTTCACGCATCCACATGCGGCGGCGATTGCCTTCACGCTCACGCCGAAGTTCTCCGGTCGGGTGAAGATCGTCTCTCAGCTTGACGGGAATGTGGAGAATGTCAGCGTCGAAAAAGACCCGCGCGTGGGCTGTCACCTAAAAGGGCGCGTCCTGCATCCGGTTTCGCAGACATCACCGAAAACTGCTCTGCTGCACACGACGAAAGAATCCGGTCTGATGCTGGTCAGCGCGGTCGATCATCAGCTTATGGTTGGCGGGGTTGAGCAAGCCGGTGAGGTGACGTGCAAGGATAAAGACGGCAGAAAAACTGACTCAGCGTGCGACTGCATCGACGTGACCTACGATTTAGATGTATCGCCGGATGTGCTGATCACGCTGTACAAGTTCCTCGTGTACGCCTATGTGTCTTACTTCCCCGCAGCACATCGTGAACAACTAGAAAAGACCAGCGGCAAAGACGAAGCGGCGCGCCAGCAGACCGAAGCCGCTGCTGCCGCCGCAGTGCCGCTGCGCGAGAAAGCGGAGCAAGAACTCGCACGCGTTCGCGCGCTGGGTTTTGACAAGCTGGCAGCGGAACAGTACGACTACGTGAGCGCGTATTGGAAGCGTGCGGACGTCTCGATCAAGGCGCGAGACATGGCGAAGGACAAGCCGAAAGACGCGTCCCCATCGGCGCAAGCGGCGGCGAACGAAGAAGTCAAGCGGCTGATGCAGGGGCTTTACTTCAGCATGTTTCATCTGCTGCAAGCGGCGGGGCGCGATGGTCACACCAATATCGGCTCGAAGGGGCTGACGGGCGAAGGCTACGAAGGGCATTACTTCTGGGATACGGAAATGTTCTCCGCGCCGTTTTTCCAGTATACCGCGCCGGATATTTGTGAGAGTCTGCTCCGGTATCGCTATCACATCCTCAAACAGGCGCGGAAACGTGCGCGTGAACTGTCACACCCGCGCGGGGCGGCATATGCGTGGCGGACGATCAACGGTGAAGAATGTTCGGCATTTTTCCCGGCAGGATCGGCGCAGTATCACATCAACGCTGATATTGCCTACGCGATCAAGCATTATGTGGCATCCAGCGGCAGAATCGATTATCTGAAGGAGCAGGGCGCGGAGATCGTCTTTGAGACGGCTCGCCTGTGGGCGGATTTGGGCGATTATGTGCCCGCGCGCGGCAACGCCTTCTGCATTCACGGGGTGACGGGTCCCGACGAATACACCGCGATGGTGGACAACAACTTGTACACCAACCTGATGGCGAAGAACAACCTTGCTTACGCCTGCGAGGTCGCAGAATGGCTGCAAACGACTGATCCGCAAGCGTATGCCCTGATCGCCAACCGGATACAGCTTAAGCCATCCGAGATCACCGCGTGGAAGAAAGCCGCCGAGGCGATGTATATCCCGCGTGATAAGGAAACAGGCTTATTTGCACAAGATGACGGATTCTTCAACCGATCCACTTGGCATTGGGATTGGGGCAAGCGCGACGATAAAGATGTACTGCTCAACCGTTTTCATTATCTGGTCTTGTACCGTCATCAGGTGTGCAAACAAGCCGATGTCGTACTCGCGCTCTACCTGCTGCCCGACACGGCGACCTTAGAGGAGAAGCGGCGCAACTTCAATTACTACGAGCAGATCACGACGCACGATTCGTCGCTTTCGCCGTGCACGTTTAGCATCGTCGCCAGTGAACTTGGGTATCGCAAACGCGCGTATAACTGGTTCAAATCGACCGTGCGTATGGACTTGGATGACGGTCACGGAAACGTGACGGCGGGTGTCCACATCGCCAACATGGCGGGGACGTGGATGTGCATCGTCAACGGGTTTGCTGGTTTGCGCCTCGAAAAAGGCAGCGATCCTGTCAACGGCATCCCTCACTATAAACCTTACCTGCCCGATGAATGGGAGTCATACAGCTTTACTGCCGTGCATCAGGGGCAAACGGTAACAGTGACCATTACGCGTGACGCAACGGAACGGGAGCAGGTGTCAGCAGTGTATGCGCTGATGAGCGGCACATCCATCCAGATCAAGCACTGCGACGAACTGATCACGCTGGAGCACGGTACAACGGTGCTCAGACCGCTGAACTAGAGGCGATGGAAGACCACTCTGTCGCGTGATGGGGTGGTCTTGCTCACGGCTCGATTTGCGTGGCGATGCCGTAGATCGCGTTTGCGCCGACCCAACCATTGATCCCGCCGCGATGGAGAGTTTCATTATGAGACATCCGAATCATCAAGGGAACGCACATAACGATACGCGATGCCGGTGCAGTCGTTGACCTCCAGCCAAGCGATCAGCGCCGGGATACCACATGCTTCAAAAATAAACCACAGATCATCAACCGTGAACTGCGCTCCTTCTCGACGGAGTGACACCTCCGTTGTGCGAAGTGCCAACCGCTCATTTTGGAGCCGCTGCATCAGGGCGGGTGTGCTGGCGCGCCATGATAAATTCCGCTCCCAAGCACGGCGCATGATCGCAACATGTTCAAGCTTAAGCAGCTTGCTCGTGCCAAGTATCCGCTGATAATTTTCCTCGTCGTTGTGCCAAGGCGGCGGATTCTCTGGCGCGGTTAAGTCACCGTTGAAATAATCACGCAGCGCCGTTTCGATCCGTGCAGCGGCATTAAGATCGGGAGCGGTGAACGTCAGCCGCGTATGCATGGTGAAGCCTTCGATTTCGGGAGACTCGATGAACTTGAGATCGTAGCCAAGTGCTTGTGATCCCATCGCCTCAAGAATGCCCAAGAACGGCTGACGGGTCATCCATGTTTGATGCGGATTGGAGACGATCACGTTCTGCCCGGCAATCGTCACTGCTGTGTCGATCATGTTTTCAGTTGCGCGACGGGCATCATAGCCCTGATAGGCGGGATACTTTTCAAGCCAGTAAGCTGCAAAGTCCGTCCAATCGATCCGCATGGGCCACGACGCGTTGTACTTCTGAGCAAATTCGCGCTCCGGCGGCGAGAGTTCTGCCGTTTGCATCAGCGCTTCGGATTGTTCGCGATTCTCTCGATACCACTTTTCAATGGTAAACAGCATCGCGCGCAGTTCCTCAAACGCGTGCTGTGCTTCCTCGTAAGTGTTGAAGGTGCCGACCACCCAAAACATACCGCTGTGATTGCTGCTAAACTGTTGCCAGATGGAGAGTTTCACGGGTTAGCCTTTCGAAAACCGGGCTAATCATCGCTGTCTTCGGGCAAGGTGTAGGTGACTTCAGTAGCGTCACGCTGCTTCAACCAGTTGATTACATTGAGCATCTCAGGAATGCGAAAGAAACGCCCATCATAAATGACACGACTGCCTTCACGCTTGAACGAACCGATCAATAGATGGGAATCTTTGCCCCAAGGTATATCACGCCTCAAGAGAGGTTGTCCCGACTTACTCGCAGCGTCTTGATAATCCCAAGTAAACACTTGCGCCTCCTCTACAATCTGTTGTGCTTGAGATGGATCAGGGAACAGTGCGGTGAGATGGACAACCAGATCAATCCCTTCCTGTGTAAAGACGGTACCGCCAAATTTCGCCATCAACCCTTGAATTGGCTTAGCGCTCACTTCAGTTAGGAACTCTGTCGAAATCAACACATCCCGCTCAAACTGTTGGACCTGCTCATCAGGGTTATCCCCTATCCAGTCAATCGACCGCTCCCACTCCACTTGATATTGTCGCGCGAATGCCCGCTCCGGCGGTGTAATATATCCGAACTCATACGGATCATCATCAAGTAAATCATCGTCATAGTCGAGACAATCCCAAGTTGGATGTTCGACAAGCCATGTATGAATCGTCCGCAGCATCTCGCGGAATTTCGCCGCCGCGCTGTCAGCATCAGATTGATTCTCGAAGCGTCCGACGACCGTAAACGAAGAGCTGTGATTGCTGCTGAACTGCTGCCAGATGGAGAGTTTCATGGATGAGCACCTTGGAATTAGAATATCCTTTACACTTCCACATCTGACCAAGGTTTTTCTATAAAGTGATAGGCAATTTCTGTGCAACCATGCTCGGTGAGATACTTCATCATGCGTTCAAGCTGCTGCTCTATGGGAATAGCCTCAGCAACTTTGAACGTTTTTCCGTCCGGAACGACAAACATATATGCGTCAAGGTGAAAATAATCAAAAACAAGGCGAGAGCCTTCCGTGTGAACTGCTCCATAGACAGGCTCCAACCCTGGGAGTGTCAGCATTTTGTCAGGCTCGTATGCCTGTGGTGACGACTTCAACTCGCGCACGATCCATGATGCTTTTTCCTCGTTTGGGGCGGTACAGGTTAAGCGGATGGCAAGCATCTGGTCAGACAATTCACCGTTCATGAAGGGGATACCGCCCAAGACACGAATAAGCGCATCAAAGGGAACATGTCCTATCGATGTGTCTGCGTCATTACTAACTATCACACATTTCTCAAAGCTGCCGACCATGTTCACATCCGCCTGACGGTAAATCCAGTCAATGGAGACAGGTTCGCCCGTACTTGGATTGATGCACCAAGGAATGCCAAATCGTTCGCGTGCGGCTTCTTCCGGCGGGGTGAGCGGCTCAAGGTCGGAGGGGTGCGTATCCGGGTGTGCTTCCCGCCACGCGCCAATTTCCCGGATCAGCTTGCGCAGTTCTTCGGCGGCGGTGTTCGCCTGCTCAATGGTTTCGAACTCACCGACGAGAGTGAAGCTTGCGCTGTGATTGCTGCTAAACTGCTGCCAGATGGAGAGTTTCATCGTGTGGTGTTCCTTTCTCGGTCAAGGCGCGGTTGGGCAGTCGAGCGCATCCCGCAATCGCCGCCGCTTGACGGCGTGTGCGCTGCTTCTCCCAGTAGGCGCGGACATCACTCAATGTGTTGAACGGAATCGCATGGTGATGAAACGAACACGGCTTGATCTGCTTGTCGCTGGTGATCGAGAGGAATTCATCGCCCGCGCCGCAGTCGGAAAGGTCAAATAAGCGCGGCACGCCGCCGAGCGCATCCCCCCAGCACACATCCAGTTTGAGCGTCGCCAAGTCTTTCACCGCCGCGTGCAGTTTGTTCACCAGCGCCGCCAGTTGATCGACCTGTGCGCGGCTCAGGTGCAGCGCCGGATCGCTCCCTTTGTAGCTCAAGAGGAGGAAATCGCGCACGCCCATTCCCAACAGGTTGAGGAACATGACTTCTAAGCGCGGCAGTTCTTCCGGGGTGATCAACCAATTCACGCCGAAACGCGCCCGGTTCGCCGCAAACCGCCGGATCGTGTGCTCCCAGTCGTTCGTATCGTAGAGTGACACGCGGATATTGCCGTATTTCCCGGCGATGTTCTGCAAAAACGCATCGGTGAGCAGCATCCCGTTGGTGGTGAAATTGATGCACAGCGGCGTTTCAGCGTATAGATCATGAATGAAGCGCTCCCACCCTTTGAGCAGCATCGGTTCACCGCCGCCGAATGCGACCTCTAATACGCCCCACTCCGCCGCTTCGCGGCAAAATTCAAGCAGGGTGTCGGCTGTCCATGACGAGGCGAGTTTGAGATCACGGTAGCAAAAATGGCAGGTTAGATTGCACACATTTGTGACGGCGATCAACAGGGTGCGCGGAGCGGTGCGCGTCAGATGGGCGGTTTCTTCGCCTTCGAGCAGAAGATTCAATCCGCTGTCGCGCTCGAACAGCAGGAGCTTGCCATCGAGCGGATGCGCTCGCCATGCAAGGGGGCGCAGTTCCGGCGGCAAAAATGGCAGATAAGGCGCAATGTCCATTGAGCGAACTCACGAGATAGGTGAATATCTCTATTATAGGGGATTGCAGATGGCTAGACGCTCCCAAAGAAAAGGAGATGAAATTCTGCCCAACCAAGCGCGATTTGGACAAACCTTACGGCTGTATCTGCGTGCGCTTGCCATGAATTGGCGCGCAAACCGGAGACTCGCCCTCTTCTCATGGGGACTGGTACTGCTGGGTGCTCTCACCGTGCCGCTGCAAATCTGGATCACGGCATTCGTGATCGACGGGATCGCGGCTTTGACCGGACAAACCTCAGCGGCAGGGCAAAATTTACTGCTGCCTCTGGCGCTGGCTACCTTGATCTGGGTGGTAGGTCAGGTGATCGCGGAACTCGATATGGAAGTCCGCGAACTTTTGAGTGAACAGGCGGGGGATTACAACCGGCGGCTGATCTTCGGCAAGGCGACCACGCTCGATCTCGCGTTCTTCGAAAGTCCAAGCTTCCACGATCTATTCACGGTGGCAAAGAGTGAGGCGTACCGCGTTCGCAGTCTCGCTTATCAGTTCACGGTGCTTGTTCAGCACACGATCACGGTGGTGAGTTTGTTCGCGCTGCTGGCACCGATCAACCTGTGGATACCGATCATTCTGCTGCTGACCGCGCTGCCGCGCTTAGTGGGCGTTCTCCACTTCAATCGTAAAAAGGCTGAATTGTATCTGAGCAACATCCCCGAAGAGCGCATGACCTATTATCTGGCTTGGCTGATGGGCGAGCGCGATCCCGTCAAAGAAATCCGTCTGTTCCAAACGCACGATTACCTGATTGATCGGATGCACCGCGCCCATCGGAAGTATTTCTCCAAACTACTCAAAATCGTTGTATCACAGGAAAAATGGCTGACGCTGTTCACCTTGATCATGGCGGCGGGTACGGCGTTCATCTGGGTGTCTACCGGTTTGCAGGCGCTCGCGGGTCTAATCACCTTGGGAAGTGTGGCGCTCATCTTTCAGGGCGTGGAGCGCAGCCGGGAAAGTCTGTTCCAATTCGGGTACACAGGCGGATATTTCGCTGAGAACACGGTGTATTTGCAGACTCTTTTCAAGTTCTTGGATTTATCGCCCGCTTCGGTTGCGGGTGCGCTGGCACGTTCCCCGGAGGCGGCGGGTGTTTCAGCGGATTTGACGGGAACAATTCGTCTCGATCATGTTTCTTTTCGCTATCCGGGAAGCGAAGAAGCCGTTTTAAGCGACGTTTCGTTCACGATTCAACCGGGCGAAACGGTCGCGTTGGTTGGTGAAAACGGAGCGGGAAAAACCACGCTGGTGAAGCTCCTCACGCGGCTGTACGACCCGACAGAGGGTGTGATCACGATTGCTGGGCGTGACCTGCGCCTTGTCGATCCACAGCGCTATCATCAGCAAATCGGCGTGATCTTCCAAGATTTCAGCCGTTATGACCTGACGGTGAGAGAGAATATCGGCTTTGGAAACTTGGCTGAACTCGATAATGCGGCGCGTGTTCGTCAGGCGGCAGAGATGAGCGGCGCGGCTGAAATGATCGAAGCGATGCCGCAGCAGTATGACACCATGCTTGGGCGCGTTTTTTACGAAAACGCCAAAGACCTTTCCGGCGGCGAATGGCAGAAAATCGCCCTCGCACGCGCCTTTATGCGCGATGTTCCGCTGCTGATCCTAGACGAACCCACCGCCGCGCTTGATGCGTTTGCCGAAAATGCTGTCTACAACCGTTTTGCCGAACTGACGAAAGGGCGCACGACCATTTTTGTCACGCACAGGCTTTCATCGGTGCGGATGGCGCAGAAAATATTGGTCTTGAAAGCGGGACGCTTGATCGAAGTGGGCAATCACGACGAATTGATGGCACAAGGTGGCGAATATGCCCGCATGTTTAGGACTCAAGCGGAGCGGTATCAATCAGGCGGTGAGTAGTTTCACGAATTCTGGCAACAAAAAACGCCCCGCGTGATGCGAGGCGTTTCTTTTTCGTGTGTGCCTGGAGAGATTCGAACCCCCGGCCCTCTGCTCCGTAGGCAGATGCTCTATCCGCTGAGCTACAGGCACATTTGAATATAGGCAAAGAATAGCACAGGAAAGGGGCGTGGTCAAGACCTTGATCACGCCCCTAAGAGACTACTTAATCGTCACGATGACGGTGAAATCGCCCGCCGTATCGTTGTAGCCGATTACTTCAACCGTATAGGTGTCTGAGTCTTCGATGTAGAAGTCAGTGATGCGCGAGTCAAAGAAGTTCAAAGAGCGGTCGCCGCTGCCATGATCGTCATTGATCGCCAGCAGTTCGCCATCGGGCGAGAGCAAAGCAACGATGGGATCGAATTCTTCACCCTCTGCATGAACGGTGATGGTGACAAACTGACCCTCTTCAAGGTCAAGGTCAAGGTCAAAGCTGCCGTTCGCGCGGATGCTGCCTTCGTATTCGGTGGTTTCGCCTTCATCCGTCGGCGCGCCGGTCGTCACGAATTCGATGGTCACTTCAAAATCGCCTTCGGATTCGCGGTAGCCCGTGACTTCGATGGTGTACGTGCCGGCATCGCGGAAGATGTAGCGCTCAACGCGCGAGTCGAATGCGTTCAGGTCGCGCGCACCCGTGCCGTGATCGTCATTGCGGACGACCAACTGCCCATCTTCATCATAGATTGCCAGCACCGGATCAAAGTCGTCAGCGAGTGCGTGCGCTGTAATCGTGAACACGTCACCTTCATTGACTTCGAGTTCATACGAGAAGGCTTCACCCGCGTTGATGCTGCCTTCGACCGTTTCCGTATCCCCAGCTTCGCGGTCATTCCCGGAGCCGCCCTGCTGCCCCTGCTGACCACCACCCGACGAGCCGCCGCTGCCGAATTCAATCGTCAGTTCGAGTTCGCCGCCGAAGCCGCCGAAGCCGCGCACGCTCACGGTATATTCGCCTGTTTCCGGCAGCTCAAATTCGCTGATACGGCTGTCGAAGCGCTCCAGATCAGGATCATCATCGTCGTGATCATCGTTCGAAGCGACTTCATCGCCATCCGGTCCAAGCAGCGTCGTCACCGGGTCGAGGCTGTTATCGGTGGCGCGGGCAGTGATCGTCACGATGTCGCCTTCAACACCCTCAAAGGTGTATTCGAACGTCTCATCGTCCGGCACTTCGCCTTCTACGACAATCGGTGAGCCTTCGCCGCCCTGTGATGAGCCGCCGTCTTTGCCGCCTTCGTCATCACCGCTTGCACCGCTGTCGAGCGTCACAAGGATCATTCCGTCGCCCGACCCGCTGAAAGTGTTGATCACGAGCGTGTACACGCCGTCGCTGTCCAATTCAACATCGATCAGCGCCGAGTCAAAGCGGTTCAAATCCAGATCGCTGTTGTGATCGTCATTGAATCCAATTTCGTCGCCGTCCGGGTTGAGCAGGGTCAGCGTCGGGTCAAGTGAGCCGTCTTCGCTGCTCACGGTGATCGTAACGATTTCGCCTTCCGTGCCTTCGTAGGTCAGCGAGACAGGCGCGCCGCTGAACACAACATAATTCGTCTCGCCAGCGGTGAGGGGCTGCCCTTGCACCGGTTCATCAGGGGCGGGGGGTTGTTCGGTTGGCGTCGGTTCCGGCGCTTCGCCCGCGCCGCTGGTGAGCGTCACGGTAATATCGCCGCTGCCGCTGCCGCTCAGGGTGTTCACAACAATCGTGTACGTTCCCGCGTCGCGGAGTTCAATGTCACCCAGCAGCGAGTCAAAGCGGTTCAAGTCCTCATCGCTGTTGTGATCGTCGTTGAACTGGATCATCAAGCCCGACGGATCGAGCAGTTGGAGCGTGGTATCGAGCGATCCATCAACGCTCGACGCGGTAATCGTGACGATATCGCCCGCCGCCGCATCAAACGTGAAGCTGACAGGCGCGCTGTTGAAGCTCACAGTCACGGATTCGCCCGCTTCAATCGGCTGCGGTTCGGTGATGACAGGCGCTTCAACCGTTGGCAGCGGCATGATCGTCGGCTCAACGACCGGCGGCATAGTCATGGCGCTGCTGAATGCGCCCATCGTGACATCTTCCGGTACTTCGATCACCAGTGCTTCGCCGTAGCTGGTCAGATCAACGGCAGCAGTGAAGGTCAGTGCGATAGGCTCAGGCAGCATCAGCGGCGGAGACTGCGCGGGAAGATCAATTCCAATCGCGAGTTCAGTACGTTGGACGCGCATCGCATCCGGGTCAATCGTCTGCGCGAGTGAAATCGTGATGCCGTCGAAGACCGGCTGCACCATCGGCATAATCGCGTCCGCACTCATTCCCGGCGGGATCGCTCCCGGCTGCATTTCACCTGCCGCGCCTAGCACTGCATCAAGCAGAGCCGCGCCGCCGCCCGAAGCAGCGAAGTCCGCAAGGCTCACATTGATCGTGAACACGTTGCCGTCGCGGGTAAAAGCGATAAAGGTGGATGGATCGATTTCCGCCAGCGCTCCGGTCAAGGATTCTGCCAATGCGCCTGTCATATCCGGGAGCGCATCGGTGGAGGGAACGCCCGCAACTGCCATACCGCTTGAACTCAGCGACTCCAACGAGTCGCCCATCCAACCGGTCGGCTCGCCCGTTGCCGGGTCGGTGACGTTGATGTAAAAATTCCCGTCGAGCACGATCAACTCGCCGTTCACGTTCATCGGTTCGGAGTCTCCGCCAGCGGACGTGAAGTCAAACGTCATCTGCGCGGCTGGCGCTGCGGTATCAAGCCCGCCGCTGGCGCTGACAGAAAGTGAACCGGGTTCACCATCTATTTCGCCTTCGAGCGAAGCGGAGAAATCGAAGCCGAAGCGCGTTTCCGCTGCCGATTGAGCATTCGCCTGTGACCAGAGCGCGAAATCTTCTTCACTGAGTCCGAAGGTTGGCTCTTGTGCCATCGCGCTGAATGCGCCCATCATCACGAGTACTGCGATAAGAAGTGCCGAGACGTAAGTTCGTTTACTCATCGTATTGTCCTCTGTTTGAGTTCGCCGCAAACAAACAGGGGCGTTCACATGGAACGCCCCTGAATATCACCAGATCACGGGCGAAAAGCCCTATTTACATGCTCGGCATGCCGCCCATGAGCGCGCCGAACAACTGCATCAACGGCTGCGCATCCGCCGGGGCTTCCACGCTGACCGCTTCGCCGTAACCGCTCAGGTTGATGTCCATGCTGATCGACATATTCGCTTCCGGGGTTTCCGGGCTCATGTAGCCGAAGGGGAATTCAACCGTGACGACAGCGCGGCTGACCGTCTGGCTTTCGAGGTCAACATACTGATCGAAGGTGAAGACCGCATTTTCAAACATGGGTCCCATCGCTTCCATCATCGCCTGCATCTGTTCCGGGGTCATGGCTGCGCTGCCCATATCGCCCATCATACCCATCTGCGCCTGCATGATGCCCTGCATCATCTCCGCCATTTCCGGGTTGTTGAACATCGCGCCGTAGTCCAGATTGATCTGGAAGTGCGCCTGACCGTCCATGTCATCGAGACGGGCAAATGAGACGAATTCCGACGGATCCATGGTCATCATGCCGCTCATCATGCCGCTCATGTCACCCATCGCGCCCATGTCGCCTTCCATCATGGCTTCGGGATCGACCGGGAGCATACCGCCAGCCATGCTCATCATGTCACCGAGGTCTTCCGGGGTGATGCTGTAGAACTGACCCATCAGACCGATATAACCGGTGTTATCCACGAAGCGAATATCCAAGTCGGCAGGAATTTCTTCGCCGCCAGCCGACAGAGCGCCGGTGACGAGCATCGAGAGCATATCTTCGCCAACCACACCCGAAGCATTCACATCGATGACGACATCGCCATCTTCGCCAACACCCGTGATGTTGATCAACGTGTCAACGCTGTAGCTAAATGAGCCGGCAGTCGCGCTGTTCTCAACCGCAGCTTGATACAGCGCAGCATCATCCGCCGAAAGACCAAGTTCTTCCTGAGCGAAGACCGGAACGGCGATCAAGAGCAGTGCCGCCAAGATGAGCAAGAAACGAACATACTTCATGTGAGTTGACTCCTCAAGTAGTGAGAACAAAACCGAAGACTGCTGCCCACTATCAGTGTAAAAGCGTGCAGAGTACCTGTCAAACGTGAACCCTGCAAAAAACCTGTAAATACGGTTTCCCTCCGCTTTTTGCGTGTCGATTTAAACCCTGCTATCCTGAAAGCTTGAGGAGACGCCTATGACCCGACCTGCGAACCTGACCCGATCCCTGTTGATCGGAATAATCGCCGCGCTGGTACTGGCGGCGTGCGATACAACGAGCGGCTCAACCGTTGTCGAAGTAATTCCGACAGACACCCTTGCCCCGATCGTCAGCCTGACTCCGCGCCTCACTGCAACGTTGATTCCAACAACGACGCCGTCACGCACCCCCAGCCCGATTCCCAGTGAGACACCGATTCCGCCGACTCCGTCGAACACGCCCATGCCAACCGAAACACCGCCGATCACCGGGAGTGTGTATTCGGTGCAGTCAATCAATATGCGCGAAGGTCCCGGTACTGCGTTTGATGCGATTGTCGCGCTGCCCCCCGGCACAGGCTTCACGATTCTGGGGACGAACAGTGATGGCACATGGTACAACGTCCGGTTGGATAACGGTGACGAAGGCTGGGTGAGCAATGCCCTTGTGCGGATTGCCGATACGCAAACGCCGTTCCCGTCGCTGACACCAACGCCTGACTTGACCCAAATGGCGCTTGGCTCGCCGCTGCCGACTTCGATCCTCGGCGGTGGGACGATCACGCCGACTCCGCCGCGTTCCGTCGTCACGCCAACGCTGCCGCCTACCGCTGACAACCTGATCGCGGTGGCGACTTCGACCAGCGGCGGCGGGCTGGCGCTTCCTAACATGGAAGTGATCCAGCAGACCGCGACGGCGCTGGTTGGTGGTGTGATCCTGCCGACGAATCCACCGACGACGATTGCCGGAGGTCCAACGGGTGGACCGTTAATCACCGGAACGCCGACCGTCAGCAGTGTCGCGGTGAATCCGTCATCTCGGCAGGGCGTGGATGTGCTGGCATACTGCGACAACTCGATCTTTGGCGAACCCGCACCGACCGATCTCGCATCCGGCTCAACGATTGATGTGTGGTGGCGGTGGATCGCCGCAACCGAGGCGCAAGTACAAGATCACATCAACAATGCGATTTACGATGTGCGGCTCGACGGCGTTCAGTTGGATTACCGCAATTACCGGACACGGATCATCGCGCGCGACGACGGACAATATCAAGTCGATTGGCTTGTACCGTCGCAGCCGCTTTCGTCCGGCGAACATCGCATCGAATACACGGTGACATGGCGCGAAGCGATCTTTGACGGCACGGCGAATTACGGACCCGGCACTTCGATTGTGCGCGAAACGGGCACATGCCGCTTCACGGTGAGGTGATCTGATGACCGCGACATTCAAACCGACGACGCTGGAGCAGTTCATCGCGTTCGCCAATTTACCGGAGAATCGAAACCGCGCTTTCGAATTCATCAACGGAGAAGTCGTCGAAGTGTCGCCATCCCGCACCCGAAACTCAAAAATTGCGCTGCGTCTTGCCCGTTATGTGCTGAATTACTGTGAAGCACACAATTTGCCTGATAACGCCAGCGGAAGTGACGGCGCATACCTGATCCTTGAGTCCGTCGTTGCGCCTGACTTCGCGTACAAAATCACAGCGATGAGCGATGATTACCCCGACCTTGAGCCGCCGCTGCTCGCGGTCGAGGTAATCTCGCCCAGCGAAACCGCCGCCGATATCCGGGATAAGCGTGAGATTTATGCGGCGGCGGGCATCCTGTATTGGGAGATATACCCGAAGCGCAAGCAGATCGATGTCTACGAACCGGGGAAACCGCCGCGCACGCTTGGAATCAATGACACATTGGACGGCGGAAGTGTTCTGCCCGGTTTTACATTGGAACTAACGAAGCTGTTCGCAGTTTGAGCTATACTCCTCCCGTTTGAATCTTTTTGAACGGGATGAAACCTCATGGGAAAAGCCTTTGATGCGCTGACGGCGCATCTGCGCGAAATCGATCACCTAAACGCGGCACTCGAATTGTTAGGGTGGGATCATCAAGTGATGATGCCGCCCGAAGCGGATGAAGCCCGCGCCGCCCAAACCGAAACCCTCAGCCGCTTGAGCCACGAGAAATTCACGAGCGAACACACCCTGCGCCTGATCGACGCCGCCGAAGCGGAGATCAGCGGCGCTGACCCGGACAGCGATCAAGCACGGTTGATTGCGGTTGTGCGCGAGGATTACGCCGAACAAACCCGCCTTCCAACAGAATTTGTGGCAGAGGTGGCGCGCGTGACGGCGATGGCGCACGGCGTGTGGGCGGCAGCACGCGAAGCGAATGATTTTTCGCGGTTCGCGCCGACGCTCACGCGCCAATTTGAACTGGCGCGCAAGACCGCCGATTATCTCGGTTATCCTGATCGCCCATATGATGCCCTTCTCAATCAGTTTGAACGCGGCATGACCAGCCGCCAAGTGCAGGCGATTTTTGACGAACACAAAGCAGGACTCGTCAAGCTGATCGCCGCCATCAGCGAACGCGCCGATCAAGTCGACGATTCACCCGTGCATCAGGCATTCGATATTGAAGCGCAGCATCAATTTGGGGTGAAGGTGATCAGCGCGTTCGGGTTCGATTTCAAGCGCGGGCGGCAGGATGTTTCGGTGCATCCGTTCACGCAGTCCACGAGCAAATGGGATGTGCGCATCACCACCCGTTTTAGCCCGGACTTCTTGAATCCGGCACTGTTCGGCACGCTGCACGAGGCGGGTCATGCCATGTATGAGCAGGGACTGTCAGATGCGGTCGCAGCGCTGCCGCCGCTCGATAACGGGGCATCGCTCGGCGTGCATGAGAGTCAATCGCGCATGTGGGAAAATATCGTCGGTCGCAGTCACGGCTTCTGGGCGTGGGCGTATCCTCAGCTTCAGGCGGCATTCCCAACGCAGTTAGGCGGCGTTGATCTTGAGCGCTTCTACCGCGCCGTGAACAAAGTCACGCCGTCGTATGTTCGCGTCGAAGCCGACGAGGCGACCTACAACCTTCATATTATGCTGCGCTTTGAATTGGAAATGGCGCTGCTTGATGGTTCGCTTGCCGTCGCTGATCTGCCGCGTGCGTGGAACGAACGCTTTGAAGCCTATTTCGGGATCGTGCCGCCAACGGATGCGCTTGGCGTGCTGCAAGACGTCCATTGGTCAAGCGGGCTGATCGGGTACTTCCCGACTTACGCGCTTGGCAATATGCTCGCGGCGCAGTACTACCGCAAAGCGCTCGCGGATCGCCCGCAGATTCCCGCCGATATTGCGAACGGGAAATTCGATACGCTGCTCGGCTGGTTGCGCGAGAATATTCACCAGCACGGGCGCAAGTTCACCGCCGACGAACTGACCCGCAGGATCACCGGTGAAGGCATTCAACAGCGTTACTATCTCGAATATCTGCAAGCGAAGTACGGCGCGATCTACGGGATTTAGCGCGCGCTTTCGACTAACTGCCAGATCACCTTTTCGCTCATCGGCGTGATGGCGTTCGGCATACTAGCGCCGCTGAATGAAAGCGTGAGCATCCGCCGCGCACGCGTCATTGCAGTAAACAGTTTGCGCCGTTTTGTCGTGATCGTGTTCGTGTCGTCGTTTGGAACAAAAAAACTGTCCAAATATGGCACGTACACGATCGCGAACTCCATCCCTTTCATCTTTTCAAAATGGCGGACGTATACGCCCTTTTCTTCGTAGGATTTCCAGCGCGACAGCAAATCGCGATGGTGTACCAACACGGCGATCTGCGCTGCCGGCACATTCGCCATCACGCGATCTAGTTCCGCCTGCAAGAAGATCGTCTCCGAGTCAGGATCGCTGCATTGAAGCAAGCGCGGAGCTTCGCCAATCGGCAGCTCGTAGGTTGTGAAATCGGGCATCGGTCGGTCTTCGGTGTCGCGCAGGGTAGAATCTGCTTCGATCAAGCAGTTTGCGGCATCGCTGATTTCCAGCGTGGAGCGAAACGGCACGCGCAGAATCCGGCTGCGCCCTTTGGCATCGACACCTTTTTGCAGCCAATTATACGAGCGAAAGATGGCTTGCGAGGGATCATCGCAGATGAACAGATCGCCTTTGGGATTCGTAATCGCCTTGATTACACGCATCCATGACGGCGCAAAATCCTGCCCTTCATCAATAAACACGGCATCGAAATATTGAAAGAGCGGATGATCCGGCGTGAGCGCTTGGAGAGCAGTAAAAGGGATATCTGCCCAATCAATTTGATGGAATTGAACTTTTTTGGCAGCATAGCGGGCAAAAAGATCGTTGACTTTTTCGCGTTGGCTGCGGGTGAGCGCTTGGACGCGACCGCGCCGATCCGCTTCCAGATACGAGACATCATCAGTCAGTTCCATCTCGATGCGCCATTCGAATTCGTCTGCAAGAAATTCAGCGGATAGCCCTAACGCCTCGACCTCCTGCTTAAACCACTGTCGGATCAATCCAGCAGCATTTTTCACATCTGTTTTCCACGCCGCGCCAAGAACATCACTGCACAGCTTATGAAAGTGCACAATCGTGACGTTCGCAAGGTCCGTGCCGATACGATGACGCAGATCGGCAGCAAGATCTTTGTTGAACGTCAAAACCAAAACGCGGCGATGAGGGTAGTTTTGGGCGATGAAGTACACCCGCTTGATCAGGGTCAGGGTTTTTCCGCTGCCAGCGACACCGCGCGCAAGCTGAATCATCAGGCTTTCAGCGACGATTTCCGCTTCACCGGAAAGTGTTTCATCGTCATTTTCTGGGAAGAGGCGAAGTTGCAGCGCTTGATCACTTTGCAGAGGCGCGGTAATTAGCGCACTCTGAATGCGTGTGATCGTTCCGATGGGTTGATCGGACTCATCCCGCACCTGAAGCGAAGGGTCGACGACTTCGCGGACGATGTCGAGCATGTCCGTTGACACACCCTGCGGCGGCTTGAACTTCCAAGGTAGTGCGCGCAACGCCTGTTCAAACTGATTGGGATCGCGCAGTAATTCTTCACCGATCACTTGACCCTTTGCCCAAACACCTATTTGCTCAAACTGTGCGATCACTCGTTGAGAGATGTTCGGTAGGATAACCATTACTTCCCAAGGGAATTTGAGGCGCGTTCTGCCCCGATGCTGCTCCCACAGTTCGACACGTTTTTCAAATAGATCTTTCAAGTGATAAGCGTATTTTTGTGCTGTTCGTACCGGATTCTCGTATGTTTGCGGTTTACGATCTGCCTTGCGAATCGTGTGTATCTCGCGCTGATCACCACCTGTGATATGAACCCAGTCTTTGACCTCTATTACGATAACGCCGAGCTGCGCGCTGAGCAGTACAAAATCGGGGAGGCGACTTGAATGATCGGAATTGAGCTGTGGTTCGTGAATGTAGTGATAACGGTTGCGCGGAAGGCGGCGCAGGAGGCGCTCGACTTTTTGCTCACCAAAGGTACGCGTATTCGGGGATTGCATAATATTTCACTTGAGTTGGATTACGGTTTCTTTATTCGTATGATAACACGGCAAAGTTTGAGCAACCAAAAAGATAGCAGCGTTCAGACTTCCAATTGAGAGGTATTATCTTCGGTGATGCAATGTTGATTTTAAGTCGGCGGATTGCAGAAAGATTACCGATCATAGGAGAAGACGAACGAAAACGCATCGAACGACTGCGCGCCAGCCAAATCTCCCGGTGACAGCAAAATTAGAGGGTATGATTGGTCAAAAGCTGCCGCGCATGGTGCTCTGATCAACAAGAAGCAGGGCGCACTGCGGCGCTGGTTTACGTTTTTCTCCGGAACGCTGGCAAGGCGTATTGATCGCTGAACTGATCGGCATTCCAACGATGTTGTTTTTGCTGGCGGCTTTACCTGATTATTGGAAACCTTTAGCGCTTGTTCCACCGTTGATCGTGGGCATCGCCGGGTTTGTGCTCGGAGCAACCGTCTCCGACAACTAGAGGAGTTTCTTCGTGTTTGAACTGACCGAACATCCGCATGTGCGCCGTAATGCGCTCACTGGTGAGTGGGTACTGGTATCGCCTCACCGGACGAAACGCCCTTGGCAGGGGCAGGTTGACCGGCTGCCCGATGAAAACCGCCCGCACTATGATCCGACCTGCTATTTGTGCCCCGGCAACGAACGCGCCGGAGGGGTCAAAAATCCCGCCTATACCGAAACGTTCGTGTTCACCAATGATTTCGCCGCGTTGATGCCGGATACGCCCCCACACGAGGATACCGATCCGCTGATGACGACGATCAGCGCCGCGGGAACTTCCCGTGTGATCTGCTTCTCACCGCGTCATGATTTGACCCTGCCGCAGATGGATCTCGCCTCGATTCGCCGCGTGATTGATGTATGGGCGGATCAAGTGACGGAGTTGGGGGCGGTCTACCCTTGGGTGCAGGTGTTTGAAAACAAGGGTAAGCAGATGGGCGCATCAAACCCGCACCCACACGGGCAGGTCTGGGCGTCGAGCTTTCTCCCGAACGAGGCGGTCAAAGAGGATGCACAGCAGCGGTTGTATCGCATGAACAATGGACGTTCGCTGCTGAGTGATTACGCGGCGCGTGAAGTTCAAGCGCGGGAGCGGATCGTCGTCGAAAATGACTCATGGATCGCGGTTGTGCCGTATTGGGCGGTCTGGCCCTTTGAAACACTGCTGATGCCGAAATTTACGGCGCTTCGGCTGCCTGATCTCAATGATGCGGCGCGTGATGCGCTGGCGGACGTGCTCAAGCGGCTGACGACGAAATATGACAATCTGTTTGAAACCTCGTTCCCGTACTCGATGGGTTGGCACGGCGCGCCCACCGCCGAGTATCTGCCATCGGATCAAGAACACTGGCAGTTACACGCCCATTTTTACCCGCCGCTGCTGCGCTCCGCCGAGATTCGTAAGTTCATGGTCGGCTATGAAATGCTGGCACAAGCACAGCGCGATATCACACCGGAGCAAGCCGCCGCCCGGCTGCGCGATCTGCCGGATGTGCATTATAAGGAACGGGCATAATCTCCCAGACCGCCTGACTCAACCCGTCGGGCGGTTGGTTTTTCGAATAATGTGAAAAAACCTTCTGACTGTGGCTTCGTTGGCGATTTTGTATTATGATATATATGTGAATTTCAAGCTGTCTTAAGGCTCATTATGAAAACAAACATCTTGATGGACACTGATGCTGCGACGGTGGTTTATTACCCGGAATACGGTATCGTCCATCACACCATTCATCGGGGCGTCAACGATGAAGAGGTTCAGGAAATCCTGAATTCGGGGCTAAAGGCATTTCTTGAGAACGGCTGTCATAAGTGGCTTTCAGATGACCGGGGAAACTCCGCCGGACTCAGCCAACCGCAGTTTGAATGGGGTGAAATCCACTGGATTCAGCCGATGATCCGCGCCGGTTGGAAGTTTTGGGCGCTTGTTGTTCCTGATGAAGTCTCCGCACGGCAGGATATGATCCCGGTTGTTGAGATGTTCTACGAACGCGGGATTCGCGTCATGGTCTTCACGGATGTTCAGCGCGCGCTGGATTGGTTGAAAAATCTCTAAGGCTATCGGCGGATTCAGCGACTTGTTTTTCTGAATTTTATGTGAAATTTTCTCTAGATCGTGGATTTACCGGGGCGCTTTCAATTAATATGGTGGCATGAAACGCTTTCTACTTTAAGGCTCCCAATGAAGACCACCATCCTACTTGAGAATGATGCCGCGACTCTAGTCTACTATCCAGAATTTGGCATTGTTCATCATACCTTTCATCGCGGCGTCACGAATGAGGATATTCAAGTCGTCCTCAAAGCGGGACTTGAAACGTTTATTCAGAACGGTTGTCACAAATGGCTGTCCGATGACCGGGGCAATTCCAACGGCGTGACGCAAGAGCAGTTTGAGTGGGGCGAAGTCAACTGGATTCGACCAATGCTGCGTGCCGGATGGAAGTTTTGGGCGCTCGTCGTTCCCGACGAAGTTTCCGCCCGTGAGGATATGATCCCCGTCATCGAAGCCTACTACGAACGCGGGATTCGTGTCATGGTCTTCACGGATGTTCAACGCGCAGTGGACTGGTTAAAAGGGTTGTAAATCAGCAGCCGCATGCTGTTGAACGGTGGGGCAATGATGCTGTAACGCTGGTCTTCTACCCAGAATTCGGTATTGTCCACCACACGATTCGGCGCGGTATCCCAGATAAAGACCCTCATGCAGTCCTAGCAACCGGGCTGCATGAGGTCATCAAAAGTGGTGCAACAAAGTGGTTATCAGGTAGTTATGTGAGATTATCTCGCACCGCCCGACGTGCGATGCCTGTGTGTTCATCACCTCATCCGAACGCACCACGCTGTCCAGTCCATCCGATGCAAGATACGCTCACAGTGTGACTGTTTGTGTGAACAATAGAAGAAGATATTATGTAATAATCAACGGAAACATATCTGATACTGTAAAGGAATTTCCAATGCGTAGATTTACCTGTCCCCCGAACGCGATGATTAGTGGGCAAACTATCACTGCCTATCTGGACAACTTGAAATCGTTCGAAAGTCGCGCCATATTCGAAGCACACGGTATTTCGACAGTCGATACGTCCGAGTGGTATCCTCTACAACCTCTGCTCGATGTACTGACCGAACTCAACAACAACCCCAATGCAACTGAAAACCTTGTAGCAATCGGGATGCAAATCGCCAACTACGGTATTGACCCCGAAGAAACAGCCAATGTTCCCTTGGGCGTCGTCTTAGAGCATTGGAACGAACACATGTATGCCAATATTCGCGGTGCAGATATTGGCACCATCGTCGCCCAAAAAGTTGAGGCGACCTACTATCGCGTCACGCATCAAACTGTGTGGCCGGATGACCTGTTGTATGGGCTGGCATATGGTTTTGCACGGGGACGTTTGCCCAAAGGCACACCGATTGAGGTCTGGTACGAAGATGTCTCTCATCGAATGGACGCCGATGGCGCGGATAAAACCGTGATTTGCGTTCGGTGGCGGTAGGCTGAACGATTTCGCCGCGACCTCATTTCTCCTAGGACGAAATAGCAGCGGAGCGAACAGGAATGAGGTAAAATTCATTGGATTTCTCCGATGATCCGCGCCGGGTGGAAGTTTTGGGCGCTCGTCGTCCCCGACGAAGTTTCCGCCCGTGAAGATATGATCCCGCTGATCGAGTCCTACTATGAACGTGGGGTTCGCCTGATGGTTTTCACCGATGTACAGCGTGCGCTGGATTGGTTGAAAAACCTATGAAACCAATTGAATGCTCGCCTCGCCTGTCTATTACTCAGAAAACGTCACCCTGTGAAAAGTGGAAAGGTTTTCTGAATTCCACGTGAAATCTCCTCCGAGATATGGATTTGTGGGCATCTCTTTATTTAAGATAACTGTGTGAAACGTTTTGAATTTCAAGGCTCATTATGAAAACTACGATTCTACTCGACAATGATGCCGTAACGCTGGTCTACTACCCAGAATTCGGTATCGTTCACCACACGTTTCATCGGGGTATCAAGGACGAAGAACTTCAGGAAGTCTTGAAGGCGGGACTGCAAGTATTCATTGAGAACGGTTGTCATAAGTGGCTGTCCGATGACCGGGGGAACGCCGACGGGTTATCTCAAGAGCAGTTTGAATGGGGTGAAATCAACTGGATTCAACCGATGATCCGCGCCGGGTGGAAGTTCTGGGCGCTCGTCGTACCAGATGAGATCTCTGCACGCGAGGATATGATCCCGCTGATCGAGTCCTACTATGAACGTGGGGTTCGCGTGATGGTTTTCACCGATGTTCAGCGTGCGCAGGACTGGCTCAAAGGGCTTTAGGTCATCCTCGCTTACAATTCAATGTACTGCCGCGATGCGCTAGAATATCCCCTCTAGCGCATTTTTTATGTGCGTCTGTCCTCCAATTTTAAAAGGGTAGCCTTATGTCCCTTGAAACAACTGTCCGCGAAGCCTTTAAAGAACATTTCGGCGGTGATCCGACGCTGATCGTCTCCGCGCCGGGGCGCGTGAATTTGATCGGCGAACATACCGATTACAACGACGGTTTCGTCATGCCGATGGCGATTGACCGCGCCGTTTGGATCGCGCTCCGCCCCCGCAGTGATGCCTATATGTTGGTGTATTCGCTCGATTACGGCGGACATGCCGAAATGTCGCTCACAGAAATGACTCACCGTCACAGCGAATGGGCGGAATACATGAAGGGGGTCGCGTGGGCAATGCAGGAAGCAGGGTACGCACTTCACGGTTGGGAAGGCGTCGTCACAGGCGATGTACCGCGCGGTGCAGGTTTATCTTCGTCGGCAGCGATTGAGTTGGCGACGGCGCGCGCGCTGGCACATCTCTCCGGCATCGAATGGAATCCCGCGAAGATGGCGCTGATCTGCCAAAAAGCGGAGAACCAATGGGTCGGTGTGAACTCCGGCATCATGGATCAAATGATTTCGGCGGCAGGTGAAGCAGGCAGCGCCCTCTTGATCGACTGCCGCACGCTGGAAACCACGCCCGCACCGCTTCCAGCAGGGCTGGCAGTCGTGATCCTCGACACCATGACTCGGCGCGGGCTGGTCGATTCGAAGTACAACGAACGCCGCGCCGAATGTGAACGCGCCGCCGCGCATTTTGGAGTCAAAGCGCTGCGCGATGTCACGCTCGAACAGCTTGAAGCGGCAAAAGCACAGCTCGAACCCGTGGTGTACCGCCGCGCCCGCCATGTGATCACCGAGAATGCACGCACATTGGACGCGCTCGACGCGATGCGCGCGGGCGATGTGCCGCGTTTAGGGGCGCTGCTCAACGCCAGTCATGAGAGCTTGCGTGATGACTTTGAAGTCACCCATGCGGAAGACAAGCCGGACGCGCTCGACATGATGGTGCAGTGCGCCCGCGCGCATTCAGGCTGCATCGGGGCGCGCATGACCGGCGGCGGGTTCGGTGGGTGTGCGGTCGCGGTCGTCCGCGCCGAAGCCGTTGAATCGTTCACGCAGCAGGTGAGCGCGGATTACGAAAACAAAACCGGGTTAGCGCCCGCGCTTTACGTGACCACACCTCAAGCAGGAGCAAGGATTGTGTATCAGGAGTAACGGTTTCCGTGTACGGTCGAGACGAACTCTTTTTATTGGTCGCGGCGCTGAT
>JAPKMU010000280.1 GCA_026645745.1 Anaerolineae bacterium
GGCTGATACTCTGGTAGTCCAAGTTTCTCGCTCAACGCATCGTAAATCGGCTGCGCATTCGCGCTGTTAAGTTTCAAATCGATGCCGAACACATCGCGAAGTTCGTCGCGCACCCAGATTCCTGTTGGCGTGCCGCGAAACAAATACCAGTGGTCGCATACCGTCTGCCAGATTTTGCGGTGATCCGCCTCAACCGCGTTTGCATCTTTGTCTTTGCGCGGAATACCGAGCGCTTCCAACGGTATTCCCTGTGAGTACAACATGCGGAAAATGTAGTGATCAGGGATGATGAGCAGATCGACGGGTGTACCGTAATCAAAGTGCGCTGCGGAGAGTAGACGTGGATCGACGTGCCCATGCGGGCAAATAAGAGGAAGACTGCGAACCGATTCATAAAGCTGCGCGGCGATCATGTGATGCGCTGGATCAAAATAACGGTTTTGCATCAGATAATTCTTCTCTTTCGGTATAACATCGAACTCAAGACTTATGGTGCGCTGTCCCTTATCATCAATGTGACGGGGAGCAGATGCACGCTCCGTTCTTTTTCGCCCTTGATCTGTCGCATGAGTGTTTCGCCCGCCAACCGACCCATCTCATAGCGCTGAACGTGAATCGTTGTCAGCGCGGGGGTGACCAGCGATGCCAGCGGAATATCGTCAAAACCGACGATAGCGAGGTCTTTGGGCACGGCGATCCCCAAATTTCGACATGCCTTAAGCGCACCGACAGCAACGAGATCGTTGAAGCACACAAGCGCGGTCAGTTCGGGATGGCGTGTGAGAAGTTCCGCTGCGGCTTGCTGGCTGGCATCGACCGTTGGTGCGCAGTGCTGAATCCAATCCGGTTCGTAACTTAATCCCGCGTCATAGAGTGCGCCGGCATAACCCTGAACGCGCATGAGTCCGCCGTAAGATCGTTCGGGTCCTGCCAGATTGCCGATGAGCCGATGCCCGCGTTCCAATAGATGCTGGATGGCAAGGCGCGCGCCTTGTTCGTCATGGGCGAGCACCATCGTCGCGCTGCTGCTCGTAAACAAACGATTTAGGAGCACCTGTGCCGAGAAATCTTTCAAGCAGTCACGCAAATCTTCTTCCGTGAGTCTCGAACTGCACAACACCAGCCCATCAATATATTTTTCAGCCAGCGAGTGCAGCACTGCTTTCTCGCGTTCTGGGTCTTCCTCGGTGTTACACAAGAAAACACTGTAGTTGTTCGCGTAAGCCGTGTGTTCAACACCGCGCGCAACTTCAGAGAAATACGGATTTGAGTTATCAGGGACTACCAATCCAATTGTCCCTGTGCGCTTGGTCACCAAGCCCCGCGCGATACTGCTTGGGCGGTATCCCAGACGCACAATGACTTCCTGAATCCGTTCGCGCGTAGCGTCACTGATCCCATCTTTGTCGTTCAGTGCACGCGAAACAGTCATTAATGAAACACCTGCTTCACGCGCGACATCAGCCATAGTGACTCGGCGGCTCATGATTACACGTTCCTGCGCTCAGAAAAGTTAGCGCTATCGTTAACGCTAACGATACACTTTATCTGACAGCCTTGTCAAGTCGATTTGAGTTATATGCACAAGTAACGTGGCAAATTTGTTCGGAGAGGACAGGCATGACTAGCGCTCCATCAGCAGCGCTAGTCATGCCCAGAATACGTTAAAGCGTAAGTTCACCGAGTATGGTTGGCAAGAATTCGGCAACCGTCGGATGAATAGGCAGCGTTTCCATCATGACGCGATAACTTGCGCCGGTCGCCATGAAGTAGTTAATCGCCTGTACCACGTCGTCGCCGTGAAACCCGAGTACCGCCGCGCCTAAAAACTGCTCGGTCTCAGCATCCACCAGCAGTTTGATCAAACCGTCCGTTTCGGACTGCTCAACTGCTCGTCCGACTTTCGCCATCGGTTTGACCGCCATCAGCACTTTGCGCCCTGACTGGCGTGCTTCATTCTCGGACATGCCGACTCGTCCAAGCGGCGGATCAATAAACATTGCGTAGGTCGAAACGCGGTCTGTCCATTTTCGCTGGCGACCGTGCAGCAGATTATCACGGACGATTTCGTAGTCCTGATACGAGGTGTGTGTGAACGCGCCTTTTCCGTTGACATCGCCCAACGCGTATATGCCGGGTGCGGTCGTCTCAAGATACTCGTTGACGACGATAAAACCGCGCGCATCGACATCTACACCCACTGAATCGAGATTGAGTTGATCGGAGTTGGGCACGCGCCCGATAGCATTCAGCCAATGCGACCCGTTGATAATGTGTTCACTTCCATCGTCATCGTGATGAATATAGGCTCGCACACCGTTATTTGGGGTTGGCTCTACTTTCGTGAGCTTACTCAAGGTGTGAACGTTGATACCTTCTTGCGCAAAAATGCGGTGAACTTCTCCCTTGATGTCATCATCCTCGCGCGTAATCAAACATTCGGAAGTCTCGATGATTGTGACCTGACTCCCCAAACGTCGGAAAGCCTGCCCCATTTCCAAGCCGATGTAACTCCCCCCGAGAATAATCAGGTGTTCAGGGAGCGCATCGAGCCTCAGCAATTTCTCACTGTCGAGCCAATTTACAGAGTCGATTCCGTCAATGCGTGGCACGCGGGCGCGTGTTCCCGTATTGATAAAAACCATCGGTGCGGAAATAACGTCGGCTCCTACCCGTACTTGATAGAGACCGTCGTCTTTCCCTTCAAAGTGCGCATAGGCATGATAAACATCCATACCGTCTGTGCCGCGTAGTGACGACTCGATCCCTTTACTGGTGTCTTCGATAATGCCGACTACCCGTTCCCGAACGCGATCCCAATTGATGCTGAAATGATCAATCTCCACCCCAAATTCTGCGCCGCGCCGCGCCATATGGGCTGCGCGTGCGCTGGCGATCAGGGTTTTTGTCGGTCGGCATCCGTAATTCACGCAAGAGCCGCCAAACCGGTAGCCTTCAGCGACGGCAACGCGCCGCCCGTGTTTGACGAGTTGAGCTGCCATTGGCGGACCCGATTGACCACTTCCGATCACGATCGCATCATACGTTTTCATGGGCAATTTCCTCATGGACTAGGCGTTTCAATAACTGGTTACAAAGACGCCCATTCAGGCTGGCGTGGAATCGGTTGCTTGTCGAGGGTCAAGCCTCCCATCATCAGTGCGGCGGTGATCTTGTTCTCGCCTTATTGACATAACACACCCGCACGCTTATGATTCAATCTGATTTGTATCAATCAGAATTGAAGGATATGTATGGCGCGCAAGGTTCTCTTTCTCTGTACGGGTAATTCGGCGCGTTCGCAAATGGCGGAAGCATTTTTGCGTCAGCTCGGCGGTGACAGATACGACGCGTACAGCGCCGGAATGGAACCGAAAGGTCTGCACCCGCTGACAATTGCCGTGATGAGCGAGGTTGGTATCGATGTGAGCGGTCAGCACTCGAAAGGTATCAAAGAGTTGATGGGGCGAATGCAGTTTGACGATGCCGTGATCGTCTGCCGTCGTGCAGAGGATGACTGCCCGTCACTTAGTGCTGACGCGAAACGTATTCACCGCTGGATTTTTGAAGACCCCGTGCGCGCGGACAGCAGCGACGACGAAAAGCTGGCACGCTTCCGGGAAATCCGTGATCAGATTGAAGCCCGGATCAAGCTGTGGCTGGCGGAAACTGAAGAAGCAGATCGGTCATGACCACACAACCGCCTGACTTTATCAAACTGCTGGCGAACGATGTCCGATGGGGGGTGCTTAAGGCACTTTCCAGCGGCGATCATCAAGTCAACGAGTTGGTGACGCTGCTCAAGCAGCCGATGAACCTTGTGTCCTATCACCTGAAAAAAATGCGTGAAGAAGCGCTCGTGAACACGCGCCGCAGTGAAGCAGATGGTCGTGATGTTTATTACACGCTCGATCTCGAACGACTGCGCGAGTTATATCTTGCAGCAGGCAGCGCACTGCACCCGGTTCTATCCCAATCACGCGGCGCTGATCTTGATACCCTCCCCGCTGCACGCATCCTCGTCGTGTGTACCCATAACAGTGCCCGGTCGCAGATGGCGGAAGGGCTTCTGCGTGACTTATCCAAAGGAAGGGTCGCGGTATTCAGCGCGGGCAGCCATCCGACCCGCGTTCATCCGGAGGCGATCCGAGTGATGGAGAGCATCGGCGTTGATATTCGCACTCAAAGCGTGCATCACTTGAGTGAATACGAAGGACAGCCGTTTGACTATGTGATCACCGTTTGCGATAAAGCACGGGAAATCTGCCCTACTTTTCCCGGCGAAGGACAGCAGCTTCACTGGGGCTATCCTGATCCGCTGGCGATTGCTGACGCGGATCAGCGGCGGGCGGCGTTTGCGCAGATTGCGAAGCGTCTGCGTATTCGTATCGAGCATTTCCTCGTAACCCTCGCGCAGCAGTGAATGACGGAGTGCTGCTTGAATACCATTACGATCTTTGGCGATATTCACGGAAATCTACCCGCGCTCGAAGCAGTCTTTCAGGACATTGAAGCGCGCGGATTGACCCACCTGTACTGCCTAGGTGATCTCGTCGGCTACGGGACATTTCCAAATGAAGTGGTCAATTTGATCCGGCGGCGCGGCATTCCGACCTTGATGGGCAATTATGATCAGGGTGTTGGTATCAATAGTGATGACTGCGGGTGCGCGTATAAGACGGACATTGATCGGCGGCGCGGTGAACTGTCAATCGCGTGGTCGAATGCGCACACGACTGAGGACAACAAAGCCTTTTTGCGCGATCTACCCGCCCAGATTCCTGTGCCGATGGGTGATCTCAAAGTGCTGCTGGTACATGGAAGCCCGCGTAAGGTGAACGAGTATATGTTCGTGGATCGTCCCGACGATTACTTTGAACGAATTCTCGATGGCGTTGGGGTTGATGTGCTGGTGTGCGGGCATACCCACCTGCTGTATCACAAAATCTTGCCAAGCGGGCGGCATGTGATCAATGCGGGGAGCGTTGGCAAACCAAAAGACCATGATCCGCGTGCGGGCTATATCACACTGACGATCACCGGACGCGATGTGAAGGTTGAGTTTATTCGCGTCTCTTACGATGTAGAGCGTGCTGCTCAAGCGATTGAGGCGACTCCTGAAGATGGGGGTATGCCTCACCCGTATGCGCGTATGCTCCGCGAAGGGGCTGGTTAATTCGTGCAGGATGCCTACCCTCTCCTCAATCTTCACGGATTGAGGAGAGGGGGGTACGTCAGCAATTCTTAGTCGCCAACCGCGTGCGACTGCTCAAGCGGACGAGGTTGCTCATCCTTAGAGTGTGAGGTTTCTGTTTCTTCGTAGACCGGGAAGTAGCGCGCGATCACGCTGTACACCGTGACGACTCCTGCTACGACTCCCACCAACACGGCAATTTCCATCCAGTGCGGCGAGTAAGTTTCGCCATCAACACCCGCAATCGCAAACCATGTGACGTTAAAGCGGTTGAGCACTGCGCCACCCATCACAAACAGCGCCCCGATCAACGACCATGTGCGGCTGAAACGCACCTGCTTGATCGAGAACAACACAATTGGGACGAGCACACCCAACACGATTTCTGTCCAGAACATCGCACTGTAAGTGCCGCTGCTGAAGAGCAAATCCCATTCTTCAGTAATCACCAATTCGCCAAATTTGATCACCAGATAGAATGCCAGAATCCAAGGGATAAACCAGCTCAATTTCGCCATCGTCTTGATCTTCAGGCTGCGCCCGAATAACCAGTTGCTCAACGACGCACCGCCGATCACCAACGAGATACCGGCGGCAAACGAACTGACGAGGAAGAAAATTGGCAGAAGCATGGACGACCACAGCGGATGCAAGCGCGGCGACATGATGATGAACATCGTCCCCAGCGACGATTGGTGCATGGTGGACAGCGTCACGCCCGCGATCACGATTGGGACGGTGTATTTCTTGATGAACGGCAGCAGGAATTTTAAGCGCGTGTTCGCCAACAGCACCGGGCTGAGTTCGTAAATGAGGATCAGTGTGTAGGCGCTGATGCACCAACTCACTTCAAGCAGCGCCGAGCTGATATTCGGGTGCAGAAATACGTTGTAGAAGCGATCCCATCGTCCGAGGTCGAACAGGAGGATCACCATAACCGAACTGTAACCGAGCAGTCCGGCGAGCACGGTTGGGCGGGTTGCAGCGTGTAAGTCCTCAAACTGAAAGACGTAGACCAGCGCCGCCAGCGTGAACGCACCGCCCGAAAGCGCAACAGTCGCAAGGTCGAAGCTGATCCAGATGCCCCAAGGAAAGGCGCTGGTGAGATTCGTCGTTGGACCTAAACCGACGAGCATACGATACAGCCCAACACCGACTCCAAAGAGCGTGAGCGCGGCGGTCACATACATGAACTTGGGCATAGTTTCGAGTTCATGTAGGAGTTTTCGCATCATCGTTATTCTTCTTTCTTTGCCGCGTCAGAAGATGCGCCGTGCGCTGATTCTTCGCGTTCCTGTTCGGATTCTTCTTTAAGGTGCTTGATTGTTAAATACGCACCTGTCAAACCGACCAACATCATGCCTGCTACCATTGGTGTTCCTTCCGTGACGAGACGGTTGGAGTAAGCGGGCGAGGTCGTTCCGGCAATCGGGAAGCCGAGTTCTTCAAACGGGACAGGTGAGATATACAGGGTCGCCGTGCCGCCGTTTTCTTCTTCGCCGTACACATGCGGCACGTATTTATCCGGCTGTTCGCTGATTTTACGATGTGCTTCCGCGAGCATCTCTTCATATCTGCCAAATTGAATCGCCCCGGTTGGGCAGGTAGCCGCACAAGCGGGCTGCTGCCCTTCGCCGAGCCGTTCGAAGCACATATCACATTTGATCACAAGCGGGAGCGGTTCTTCCCATTGATAGTTGGGTACGCTGAACGGACAGGCATACAAACAGTAGCGGCAGCCGATACACAAGTCCTGATCGTAAACGACGATACCGTCTTCGTTTCGCGTTAGCGCGCTAACCGTACAAGCCGAGACGCACGATGGGTCTTTGCAGTGCATACAGTGGAACGGAGCGGTGAAGCGTTTTAAGTCCGGGTACGTTCCGGTAACGCCTGTTTCCTCGATCCAGATGCGGGTGCTGTCCATCGGGACTTCGTTTTCGACGCTGCACGCAACCATGCACGAGCGGCAGTCAATACAATACGAAGCATCAATCAGAAACCCGTAGCGGGGGTTATTGGTCTGGTGGGACACAGCATTACACCTTTCGAACCGTGACAAAGGTCTGCGTAAGCGCTTGACTCCCGCTGACCGGATCGGTATAGGTCGCATGCAGCACCGAATCGCTTGCGCCAACCCCAAAGGCAGTCGTCAGCCCTCTGGAAATATGACCATATCCGGGAGTTAGATACACGCAGTCGGGGCGGATAGCGGGTGTGACCAACAGACGTATGTGTGCTGTTCCCACTTCGCTGCTGACTTCAACCCAATCGCCATCGACCAAACCACGATCAGCGGCGACACCATCATTCAGCCATAGGCGCGGTTCGTCGGCGTATTTGTGCAGCATTTGATTGTTCTGTGTGCCGAACTGGGTCGCCTGTGCGA
>JAPKMU010000281.1 GCA_026645745.1 Anaerolineae bacterium
ACTTCGCGCGGATCACGTCCAGCGGCATATCTCGATACTGCTCATAAATACGCTGATTCAAAATCGGAGTTTCGCTCCATTTGAGATCATCGGCGGGCGTTTTGACATTTTCGCCGCGCACCCCGGCGCGATACCATCCCAAAACCATCTGCTCCCACGCGAGCAAATGCGCGAGAATATCCTTGACTGACCACGTTTCGCAAACCCCTGCTTGTGTCATCTGGTCTGCGCTCAACGGTTGAATCAGCGCCTCCAATTTTTGATATTCTAACTGTGCAGCGGCGATCAAGTCAGCTTTCGTTTTTGGGCGGGGCATAGACATCCTTCTTTCGCGGAATAAAGTCCTTACCCACAGTGTAAAACATACCTGTTTCGCTGTTCAGAATAGAACATCATTTCTAATCCTGCTGATCGTCATGATGCAAAAAAACAAGGGACGGCTTGTGTGCCGTCCCCTGCTTTACTTGCATGTATTTGAGTTTAGCGATTCCCGCGTGGGCGATCACCACCACCGCCGCGACGATCACCACCGCGATCTCCGCCGCCGCGACGATCACCACCACGATCCCCGCCGCGACGGTCGCCGCCGCGATCCCCGCCGCCCGGTGGACGACGATCATTATCGCGGGCTTCTTCCGCCGTCCAGCCTTCCTGAACCGCTTTGCGGCTGAGGCGAACTTTGCCACCCGGATCAACATCCGTGACCATAACCATGATTTCATCGCCCAACGCGACAATATCATTCGGGTCATTCACCCGTTCGCTGTCCAACTGGGAGATGTGCACCATGCCATCTTTACCCGGCATGAATTCGACGAACACGCCGTAGCTTTCGATGCGGACGACTTTACCCGTGTAAATGCGTCCGGTTTCAACATCTTCGGTCAAGCCGCGAATTTCATCGAGCGCTTTGGCGACGATGATCCCGTCAGCACCGGCGACGAACACCGTACCGTCTTCCTGAATGTCGATCTTCACGCCTGTGCGTTCCTGAATGCCGCGCACCGTCTTACCACCCGGTCCGATCAGCGCGCCAATCTTATCGACCGAAATGCGGATCGATTCCATGCGCGGCGCATACGGGCTGAGCGTCTTGCGTGGTTCTGGAAGCGCCTTCAGGATCACATCGAGGATTTGCAGTCGTGCGTCACGCGCTTGTGCCAGCGCTTGCGCCATCACTTCATCGCTCACGCCGCTGATCTTGATGTCCATTTGCAGCGCGTTGATGCCGTTCGTCGTTCCGGCAACTTTGAAGTCCATATCACCGAAGTGATCTTCCAAGCCTTGAATGTCCGTCAAGACGACGATCTTATCGTCCTGCTTGATCAAGCCCATCGCGATCCCGCCCACCGGACGGATGATCGGCACACCTGCATCCATCAACGCCAGCGTGCTGCCGCAAACGCTCGCCATTGACGTGCTGCCATTGCTGCTCACCACTTCGCTGACCAGACGGATCGTGTATGGGAACACATCTTCCGGCGGGATCATCGGGCGGAGTGCGGCTTCTGCCAGCGCACCGTGACCGATTTCGCGGCGGCGCGGACCGCGCAGCGGGGTCGCCTCACCCGTGCTGTACGGCGGCATGTTGTAATGGTGCATGTAGCGCTTGTTGTCTTCGGGACTCAGTGATTCGATTTCGAGCGAGTCGCGCGGCGTTCCGAGCGTGGCGAACGTCAGCACCTGCGTTTGACCGCGCTTGAACAAGCCGGAGCCATGCACACGCGGCACAAGTGCCACTTCTGCTGCCAATGGGCGAATTTGGGTATGATTACGTCCGTCCGGGCGCACGCCATCATGCACGATGCGGCGGCGGACTTCTTCGTAATACACATTTTCGACCGCGTTCTTCACATCGTTGATCTTGACCGGAACTGCGCCATCGGCGGCGTTCGCGGCTTCGTACTGCCCCACAACTTCACTGCGGATCGCGTCAATCGCGTTGGTGCGTTCGGTACGGTCGTTCGTGCTGACCAACACCTCACGAATGCGTGCGCGGGTCTTTTCGGCAATCGCTTCTTGCAGCGCGGGGTCGATTTTTTGCGAAATATACGGCGCTTTCGGCTTGCCGATTTCCGCCTGCATCTGCTTTTGAACCTGAATCAGCGGCTGGATCGACTCGAATGCGAGGCGCAGCGCCCGGAGCATGACTTCTTCCGAGACTTCTTGCGCGGCACATTCGACCATGTTGATCGCAAATTCCGTGCCCGCCACCCGCAAATCGAGGACGCTGTTTTCCAACTGTTGAATCGTCGGGTTGACGACCAACTCACCGTCGATCATGCCAATGCGCACACCGGCGACCGGTCCGTTCCAAGGAATATCGCTGATCATGATCGCGGCGCTGGCGGCGACCATCCCCGGCATATCCACCTGATGTTCTTGGTCATGCGAGAATGCCGACATCACCACCTGAACATCGTTGCGCATGTCTTCGCTAAACAGCGGGCGCAGCGGACGGTCGATCAAGCGGGCGATCAGGATCGCGCCTTCGCTTGGGCGACCTTCACGGCGGAAGTAGCTGCCGGGAATACGTCCGGCGGCATACAATTTTTCTTCGTATTCGACGCTGAGCGGGAAGAAATCTGTGCCTTCGCGCGCCGTCTTGCTCATGGTCGCGGTCGCAAACACGACGGTTTCGCCCACCTGTACGGTGACGGCTCCGCCTGCTTGTTCTGCCAATTTACCTGTTTCGAAGATGTATTCTTCGCTGCCCACGCGCACGGTATAGCGGTGGACTTTCCCCATCGGGGTATCTGAAACTAACATGTGATGTCCTTTATTCCTTGAGCGTTTTGATTCTATCGCCCGGACTTCAGGAGCTGGAGATCGCCGCCAAGAGTACAACGCTGTACGCTTCGCTCCGTCCTCCAATTCCTGCATCCCGGGCACGCAAAAACTTAAACACATGGGGTCGTCTTTCGACTCCCCCATGTCTTAACCACCTAACGACGCAGACCTAACCGCTGAAGGATTTCGCGGTATGCTTCCGGGTCTTTTTGGCTCAGGTAGCGCAGGTGACGACGGCGCTGACCTACCAATTTGAGCAGACCACGCTTCGAATGATTATCGTGTGCGTGAGCTTTCAAATGGTCGGTCAATTGGTGAATGCGCTGTGTGAGAAGTGCAATCTGCACCTGTGCGGAGCCGGTATCGCCTTCATGCGTACCAAACTGTGCGGCGATCGTTTCTTTTTCGTTCTTGGTGAGTGCCATTTTTACCCTGCCTATCCCAACTGTTGACACCGTCTACGCCGGATAGGGGCGCATCGGTCTGTGAGCTATTCGCAAGGCATTATAGCAGAACGTGGTCAAGGCGCAACCGCCGTAAATTGGAGGGATAGTCCTGTGGTCGTAGTGACAGCATCGCAGAAGTCTCGTAGTGTATGTAATGCCAATTGAAATTGTTCGGAGGTTTTGATGCGCTCTCTTTTGCAGGATGCGGCGGAACGCGCTGCCCGTTATCTTGAAACGCTGGACAGTCGCCCGGTATTTCCGCGCCGAGACGCGATTGATGCGTTAGCGAGGCTGGATCACGCGCTGCCGGATACGCCAACCGATCCGGCGGCAGTGCTGGCGTTGATGGATGAGGTGGCATCCCCGGCGACGACGGCGATGGCGGGCAGGCGCTATTTCGGATTTGTCATTGGCGGATCGCTTCCGGCGAGCGTCGCGGCGAATATGCTGTCCGTTGCGTGGGATAATGCGACTGCCATGCGCACCAGCAGTCCCGCCGGGATCAAGCTCGAAGATATAGCGCTCAAGTGGGCGCGTGATCTGCTGCAACTGCCGCCGGAAAGCATGGGCGCATTCGTCACGGGCGCGACGATGGCGAACTTCACCGCCTTAGCGGCGGCGCGTCACGCGGTCTTAGAATGGGCGGGGTGGGATCTCGAATTCGACGGCATGTTCGGCGCACCGCCGATCACCGTTGTCGCCGGGGAAGAAGTTCACGCCAGCGTGCTGAAGGGAATCGGCATGTTAGGCTTAGGACGGAACCGTTTGATCAAAGTTCCGACGGACGATCAAGGCAGAATGCGCGCTGATCTGCTGCCCGACACCATCCAAGCCCCCGCCATCGTGATCTTACAAGCCGGAAACGTCAACACAGGCGCAAGTGATCCGTTTGAACAGATCATCCCGCGTGTAAAGCGCGACGGCGTATGGGTGCATGTCGATGGCGCGTTCGGCTTGTGGGCGGCAGCATCACCCCGACTGGAACATCTCGTGAAAGGCGTGCAGCTTGCCGATTCGTGGGCGACGGACGCGCACAAATGGCTGAACGTGCCTTATGACAGCGGGATCGTGTTCACGCGGCATCCGGCGGCGCACCGTGCCGCCGTCGCTCAAAGCGCAGCCTATTACATGCGCAGTGACCGTGTAGGCGAACCCGCATTTTATGAGCCGGTTGATTACACGCCGGAAACTTCACGGCGCGGGCGCGGCATCGATGCGTGGGCGGCGATGCTTTCCCTCGGAAAATCCGGGCTGATCGACCTCTTTGAACGCACCTGTGACCATGCGCAAACCTTCGCGGCGGCGCTGAAGTCGTGCGGATTTGAAATCATTCATGAGGTTGTGCTCAATCAAGTGATGGTGCGCTTCGGGGATGATCAACACACGCAGAAAGTAATTCAGGCAGTACAGCAGGAGGGCACGATGTGGGCAGGATCAACGGTTTGGAAAGGACGCACCGCGATGCGGATCAGCGTGTCGTCTTGGGCGACCACCGCTGATGATGTCGAGCGCAGCATTGATGCGATCATTAGAGCGGCGCAGACGATTTAAGAAGCCGTCTGAATATTCGCTTTGTGCCCCTTGCTGGGCAAGCCGTCCCTCTCCCACGCAGGCGGGGCTGAGGGACAAAAACAGGCTCACGGTTCCCCCTCTCCCCGCTTGCGTGGGAGAGGGGGTCAGGGGGTGAGGGGATTTTTCAAACGACTTCTGGCAAATCAGTATCGAGGCAAACAAAGAGCGCAGGAAACTTTCCGCTGCGCTCTTTGAGGTTCAAATGGGGTTGTGTTTATTCCTGACCGTAACGTTCGGCGCGCTGTGCGTCTGCGACCAGCGACACCGTGTGATGGGTGCGGAACAAGCTGTACTGCCCGCTGCGACCGGGGACGGGGTTGAGGACGTTTTCCGTCTCCATGATTGAGAACCACAGCGGAAAATCCCAACTCCCCTGCGGATCAATCATGCGGAGCGTCTGCTCACTGATGATCATATTGCGTTCGTAGAGCTGAAGCAGCATCCGAATGAATTGATCGCGTGTGGTGAGGATCGTCCGCGCCATTTCAACATCGGCGTTCAGCGAGATGCCTTTTGTGAAGAAATCACTTTGCGGATTTGGGTACTCCTGCACATTCGCCGCGCTGTGCTCTTGCAAGAACTCGACTGCGCGCTGAAACGATGTTGCGCGGTCAAACGGGCGCAGTCGCTTATGCAAACTGCCGAGCGGACACCATGTAAATCCTCGGAAGCTGGTAAACTGTTCAACGCTGACGATGATGCGCCGCACCATGTTCGCCGTTTCGGTGTCGCGCTCCTCAAGTTCTTCAATCGTGATGTCCTGCCATGAAATCTGCTCTTCGTCGTCTTCGTCAGAGAGCGGCATGGGCATCGGCGTTCGGTTCTGGTTATCGACCGGATAATCCGAGCGCAGTTTGATCACCGGAACGAGATCATCCGGGTTGTGGCGATGCGGCACAAGTTCGCGCTGGAGCACCCGTTCGCGCACCAAGCAGTCGATCCAATCCGAGCGCCATTGATCGCTGTAATTCAAGCCGGGGCGTTCGAGTTCCCGATCCATCGCCAACCCTTTGAGCAGAAATCCGTAATTGACGTATTCCCACCCGCGCACGGCAAGCGTATTCTGCACGCGAACCACAATGCGTTCGCGGATCAAACGGGTTTTTTCGACGACAGGATGATATTCGTCGATGATGATGTCTTTGCTCTTACCGACTGGCTGAATAATCCCCAGCGCAATCGCTTGAGCGACGAGGTCTTCCGCCCGCGCTTGATTCACCACCGCCCCGACTTCCTGCAAGCGGTTGATCAACTGCGTGCGTGAAAGCACTTCTGATCCAACTTCACGCGCCAAACGATCAAACTGGACGATCACGCTTGCCCACTGCGACGGCGTAAATCCGTTCGCATCTTCGGCGTTGTTATCAACCGCGACCGACGACGCGCCCAACGATTGGTGCGTCTGCAAGTTGGTGAAGTCTTCGACGAATTCAATCGTCACGCTGGCGTTGTTTTCCAACTGGCGGCTGATGCTCCCGCGCACTGCCCACAGGATCACCGTTTTGTTGCGTCCGCGCAGGGTGTTGATCACATCGTTGAAGTCGCGGTCGCCGCTGGCAACGATATACACATCTGCCGAGTCATCATGTCCGCTGTCAGTCATCACGTCTTTGGCGATGCGCATATCGGCGCTGTTTTTGCCGGGGAGCGTGAACATCGGGTCGATGTTCGACATCGCCAAGCGGCTCGGCGCATCGTCCGCGACTTCGCGCCCGGTGTTATCCACCAGCGGCGGCAGACTTCCGCGCTGACCCCAAGGCGCATACGCGGCAATCTTGATCACCTGCCCGTGTGCTTGTGCCTGTTTGAGGAACGAGTCAATCAGTTGATCGAGGTTGACCGTGTAGCCCTGCTCGTTCAAGCTGATCGCAATATTCTCGAAGTCAACGTAAACCGAGACGTTTTTCGTCTGCTGGATGCCGAGGAGTGTTTCGAGCGGCTGGAAGATCACATCGTCCGCGAACTCAGTCCCCTTAAGGACATCCTCGATCCCCCACATACGGATGCGTGCGCTCCGCGTGGTCTTGATGCGACGCACGAGCGGCATCAGGTCACGGTTTGTCGTGGCTAAAATGAGTTCGTCCACTGGATCAGGATCGAATGAAAAGTAGTGCATGATGAGCGCATCGGCAAGACTGGAGCGAAGCGGCACATCAAACGTATCGTATCCTGCACCCTTAAAAACGTACTGGGGATCAACCGGAGTACGTGTTTGGCGGCGGTGCATTTCCCAGTTGGCAACCGCCACCGCGCGCAGACGGTCGGCGCTCGCCAAGCCCGCCGCGAGTGCTGCGCCACCGCGCAGCCCTACCGCGAGTTCTTGTAAGTCGATTGCTACGCCCCGCTTGCGAAAGTGCTCAAGAAGGTCGTCAACATCTACAATCAAATATGCAGCCATATTTCTACCTAAATCTCGTGCCGCCCCTTTTTTAATGGGCGGCGCTCAAACCGCGCGTTTATCGCACAGATTTTTCGATATTCACAATGAATGTTTTGTTGCAAAGGAAACGTAACGTGCGGCGAATTTTCCGATTGCGCTAATTGTAACAAAGTCTGGGGGTACAATCAAGCGGGAGCCATGATATTATTACAAGTCGCATTACTTTCCAGCGCACATCTCTCCAAGTTACCACACTCGTATGAAAAATATGTTAAGAATGCCCGTTTCACATCGTATTCTACTCCGAAAATCGCGGCGCAATCGTCAAGGTTGGTCGCGCATGGACTCGATTGGTACACACTCGGCTCACTACTCTCC
>JAPKMU010000282.1 GCA_026645745.1 Anaerolineae bacterium
CCTTTGACGATCCTGCTGCCCAACCTCTCACCGTCACCGAAGTGATGCGTCTGCATCAGTTGGTCGGCATGACTTTCCGCCAGCTTGGTGACTTGCCCACCGGAATCGAACATTATTTTCAGATGCTTGAGTTGGCACGGCAGGCGGCTGATCGCAGCCAAGAGGCGCGGGCACTGCATGGAATCGCCAGCATTCAAAATCTGATGCACGATGTCCCCGCCGCGCTGGATCACTGTTATCAAGCACTGGACATTTATCGCGCCATCGGGGATCGCTATGGTCAAGCAATCGTGTTGACCAATATTTCTTCGCTGTACACCTCGATGGAAAATGGATCGGCAGCGGTCGAAGCGGCGCTGCAAGCGCGTGAACTGTATTTTCAAATCGGCGAATATCCGGTTGCAGACTCTGGGGCGATGTTGAGCCTTGCACGCGCACATTTCGCCAACGGCGATCACGAGACGGCGTTGAGTGTGCTGACCGAAACGGAAGCATTGACGAGCCGCTATTCGATTGAGCCGATCCGCACCGAAGCCATTTTGCTTCGGGCAGACATCGACGGATCGTTGGGTGACTTCAGCGCGGCGATAGCGCATTATCGGGAAGGGTTAGCTCTGGCAGAAGCGAACGGGCGCAGTTCGCTCTTTTACGAGCACTATCGCAAATTGAGCGAAGCGTATCAAGCGGTCGGGAATTTGCAGGAAGCGCTCAACGCCTACCAGCGCTTTCACCAATTGAAAGAAACGCTGTTCAACGCGGACAGCGATAACCGCCTGAAGGGGATGGAAATCCGCTACCGGACGGAAGCCGCACAGCGCGAAGCGAACTTTTACCGCGAACAAGCGGCGCATATCGCCATGCTGCGCTCTCAAGAGGCGCAAACATTCACCCGGATCAACACGCTGCGCGAAGAAATGCTGGCGGCGATCCGGCATGACCTGAAAAGTCCTCTGACCTCAATCCGCATGTCTGTGTATTTGCTGCGAAAGAATGCCCCCGTCGAAACGCGCGAACGCTGGCTGGAAAACATCGACCGTCAGGTGACGCGCATGGAAAAGTTCATGTCGGACGTGATGGAATTGGTCAAGCTGGAAAGCCTCCACACCGTCGAAAAACGCGAAATTTCTGCACTGGAATTGGCGCAGACTGCGGCAAACGCCATGAGCGAACGGGCGGCAAAAAAGGATATTTCGATCACGGTGATTCCCGGCAGGGATACCCGCGTATTGGTCGATCCTGAACGTATGATGCGCGCCCTCAACAATATTCTCGAAAACTCGATTCTGTATTCGCCAGTGAGCGCATCGATCACGATTAGCGTGAATCGGGTGTCTGCGCTGAAAGGCGATCAGGTGCGGTTTGAAATTCGGGATACGGGCTACGGAATCAGTGAGGACGATCTGCCGAACGTGTTTGAGCCGTTCTTCCGCAGTCAGCGGGAAGAACACGCCGGAGTCGAAGGCACAGGATTGGGCTTATCCATGGTCAAGACGATCATCGAACAGCACGAGGGAACGGTGATGATCGAAAGCAGCGTTAACTTGGGAACAGCGGTTATCCTTCTTCTCGCAGCATTATGAGCAATCTGGATATGCGAATAATCATCGTTCGTCTGAAGGATTCTGTTACATTCCACACTACCTGAATCCTGCCAAAAATGAATTTTCGGTCACACCAGTCTGTTTTATCCTTAACTGAAAACAGGTGAAAAATAACGATCATGAATTTTGCCATTCCTGCGCACGTTCAAGAGATTGCTCAATTTGTGCGGAAGTTTATCGATTCTGAGGTGATTCCGCTGGAAAAACTGCATCACACGCAGTTAGAGAAAAATCGCGACGATCACGATGTGCTTGCGACACAAATGCGTGAGGTGCAGGAAAAAGCGAAGCGCGCGGGAATTTGGGCACCTCAGCTTCCGCCAGAACTTGGCGGCATGGGGCTGACGATCTCGGAAATCGTGCCTGTGTTTGAGGCGGCGGGGCGGAGCATGTTGGGTCCGCTAGCGCTCAACTGCGCTGCGCCGGACGAAGGCAATATGCACATGCTTCACTTGTTCGCCAATGCCGAGCAGGTCGAGACTTATCTGCGCCCGCTGGCAGCGGGGAAAATCCGCTCCGGCTTCGCTATGACCGAACCCGCTCCCGGCGCGGGCAGCGACCCGAATATGCTGCAAACGACGGCTGTCCGTGACGGCGACGAATGGGTGATCAATGGGCATAAGTGGTTCACCACCGGGGCGGCGATGGCATCTTTCTTGTTAATCATGGCGCGCACGAATCCCGATGTGCCTACGCATAAGGGTGCGACCATATTTCTCGCGCCGATCAAGTCGCCGGGAATCGAATTGGTGCGCTTGGTTCCGGTGATGGGTGAAGACGCGGCAGGGGGTCACGGTGAGATCAAGTTTCATGATCTGCGTGTGCCGCACAGCGCGATTTTGGGAAAAGAAGGGGAAGGTTTCGCACTCACACAGGCACGTCTAGCACCCGCCCGTTTAACTCACTGCATGCGCTGGACGGGCATCGCGCAGCGAGCGCTGGAAATCGCAACAGAGTACGCGACCAAGCGCGAAGCGTTTGGCAAAACCTTGAGCGAACATCAATCGATGCAGTGGATGTTAGCAGACAGCAAGATTGAACTGCAAGCGGCGCGGTTGTTGGTGCATCAGGCGGCATGGATGCTCGAACAGGGCAGTCAAGCGCGCACCGAAACCAGCATTGCGAAGGTTTTTGTTGCGGAAACGGTCAACCGTGTGATTGATCGGGCGATCCAGATTTGCGGCGGTATGGGCATCAGCCGCGATCTTCCTTTGAGCGAATGGTACGAATCCGCACGCGCATTTCGCATTTATGACGGCGCGAGCGAAGTTCACCGGATGGTGATCGCGCGTTCGGTGATTAAGGAATACGGCGTCCAGTAGGGCGCAAAACTGGGGCAGTAAAGCGAAAGCGTGTGCTTCGCAGTTTTCTCGAGCGATTGGTTTGGGAGAGACATTTACAGCAAGAGAGGATTTTTTATGCCAACCTTTTATCATGATGGAGCCGAGCTGTATTACGAGTTGAGCGGAGCGGGCGCACCGCTCGTCTTGATCTGCGGATTCAGCGGACACAGCAATGATGTTTCGATGACGACCGTCCGCCGAATGCTGTCCGAGTCGTACCGGGTGTTATGCGTGGATAATCGCGGCGCTGGACAAACGCGAATCAACGAGAGCACGCCAGTTTCGCTAGAAATCATGGTGGAAGACATTGCTGCTGTGATGACGCACGTCGGAATGGAATGGGCGCACCTGCTCGGTGTTTCGATGGGTGGTGCAATCACACAAGAATTCTCGCTCCGTTACCCGGAGCGCACCTTGAGCCAGATCGTCGCAGTGTCGCTGGCGTATAATCCGCCGAACAGCCGCGCAAATTTCTTGCTAGAAACGATCCGAATCATGCGTGATATGCAGCTTCCGCAAACGGTGCTCACACGGATGACGGCTGTCCTGCTGTTGGGTGAGAAAGAATTTGAAAACGAAGCGCTGATGAAAGCGTGGTTGAGCGCTCCGCCTGATCCGCTTCAGCAGACGCGACTCGGTTTTGAGAAGCAGGGGAAAGCGCTTGAAAATCTCGATTTGCGCGAACGGTTAAAAACCACCAGTGTGCCAACGCTGGTGATGAGCAGCTACGAAGACCCGCTCGTGCCGCCGCATTATCAGGACGAGATCGCGTCTTTAATCCCCGGCGCGCAAATCAAAAAATATCCGGGTGGGCATCTCTTTATGGCGCTGCCGATGTACGGCGCGCAGTTCTTAGAAGATGTGAAGGCGTTCCATGCACAGGTGAACGCCAAGCAGGTCAGAGAATTGTCGCCGGGGACGAACACGTAGTCTCTTTTTTCAAAAGGACAGGGCATGCCCTGTCCCTTCTACATTCACATTCGTTCGTACTGCCGCATCTTCTCGTCCATGATTGCACGCCCTTCGTCGAGCGTCTTGGCGAATGCGAAGTGCGCCAGTTTTTCGCGGTCAATCGTGAGCGCGGCGTTATAAACGGTGCGGATCATCGGGCTTGCGCCGACAACCACGATTGGACCTGTTCCGCCTTCGCCCATTTGAAACATCTTCTTCGCGTAACCAAACACAGTCGGATTGAAGATCGAGCCGCCGGGGATGTTCGCTCCCGCCGTCAGATCAAGGATCGCGCCAATGGTGTGGGTTGCGCGGTCAGTGACGCTCTTAATCTTTTCCAGCGTGCTGAACAGTTGAGTCCACGTCCAAGGATCGCTGATTTCGCACAGCATGACCGTTTTTTCGTCGTTATCCCAATACAGCTCAATCGCCATAATCTTGTACCCCTATCCACATTGATATAGAGAATACGTGCGAAAACTGATATCTGTTTCAAGATTGGATAAACGGGTGATGAGCGAATTGATAAAACCTCATATAATGAGGGCATTACACACGGCTTTCCAAGTCGGAACAGGATCGCTATGTACGCCCGTCGAATAAGCAGTTTGAACCTGATCGGTCTGCTCCTGCTGATTGTATTTTTCGGTTTTGTGGCGCTGGTCGGCGTCGGCACGAGAAGCTGGGCTGCCGGAATTTTGGGCGTGGGTATCACCGTTTTCTTGTTGGTGCAGCTCTTTACATGCGTCCGCTACGGCATCCGCCGTCCGACTTCGTATGAGTGGTTCAAAATGTGGATGTGCGTGCGCCCGGTGCTTTTCGGCGCGATTGGCGCGGCGGTGTTTTGGACACTCGCGGTTACGTTGAGCACAACTTCAGGAGGCGCAAGGTTTAACCCGGATGCGCCATCCCTCGCGGTGCTCATCCCGCTGGTGATCCTGTGGCTGGCAGCGCTGATTTATCTGATCTTCCGCGCCCCGCTGCGCTGGGAGTCCGATGCACAGTATAAGCGGCGGATTGGATACCGAGGCTAATCCCGCACTGTCCGATCAAACCAGCGGCTTGATCGGACAGACGCGGCTTGTCTTAAGTCTTGGGCTGAGGGCGTCGGGCGCGGCGGATAATTAACCACAGTGGGACTCCGAACACGAGCAGCATCGGCAGCACGAAGATCACCAGCCCGATGAGCAGATCAATGATGCCCTGCATGACTTTAATGAGCGCTTGAAACGCATTCTCCGCGGTGCTGAGCGGCTGCCATGTGGGGCTGTTGATGACGATTGGAGTAGGCGTCCTGCGGAGCGTCACGTTGATTGCTGAAAACGCGGCGGACTGCTCGTAATACTGCATTTGTCCCCGAATACGCTCGATCTCTCCGCGAATACGCACCAATTCATTGTAGACCGCTAATACATCCTCTGTTTCGTCGGCTGCATCCATGATGACTTGAAGCTGTTCTTCCGCCGCTGTCAAGTTGGTCAGTTGGCTGGTGAGATCAACATACTGCTGCGTGACATCTTCGCCGGTGATCGTTTCGTTATCAACCGAACCGACTCCGGCACGGATGACGATAAGCGCTTCGTCAAAACGGTCGGCAGGAACGCGGATCGTGATGGTAGCGGAAGTGATTTCGCTGTTGGCACCGCTCGCACGCTGGGCATTAGAGGAAACGACCCAACCGCCGTATTCCGCCGCCAGCGCCCGAATGCGATCAAGATGCCCTGCGACATCTTCCATCGTCATGGTCAGCGTGGCGTTGCGGATGACCATGCGCTCTTGGGGTTGGGTTTGAGTTCGTGAACCGGGTGCAGCCGCAGTCGCCGCCGGAGAGGGAGTCGCCGCATAAATCATGCCGCCGCTTTCTTCGCCAGCGGCAATCCGCGCGGATTCCGCTGATTGTGGGGGCGCTTGCGCATACGAGGCGCAGCTTGCGACGCCAACCGCGAACAGCGCAAAAATGCACAACGAAAGCAATATTCGACGAGACATGGCGCACGCACCTTTCAGCATCTCCGTTATCCTGCTGCCTAGACGCTGCAATGGTGCGCGGAGTTCCAGCCCTATCCGCCCGCTGCGGCATCCTTGCCCGCGTTGTTGTGACGCAGTTTGAAGGCGAGATCGGTGGCGAGATTTCTCATCACCGTGTAGCCGAGCGCGGTATCTGTGCGGCACAATTCAAGAAATGCCTGCCGATCAATGGCGTGTACAACGGTCGCATTTTGATCTGCCGCGACCGAGGCTGAACGCGCGCCTTGATCTAAGAGGGCAACTTCCCCGAATACCTGCCCTTGTCCCAAATACAGCACCGGATGAAAGGCGTTATCGCCGTTGATCCGCCCAATCACCACCTGACCGGAGGCGATCACATACATGCTGTCGCCCGGCGCACCCTGTTGAATGATCAGTGCGCCTTCATCGTAGGTTTCGCGCTGGCTGATTTCGGCAATGCGCGCAAGCTGCGCCTCATTGAGATCGTGAAAAAGCTCAATGCTTTTCAGAACGCGAATGAGATCATGATCCATAACAAGCTCTCCACATCAACGGGATTTCTAACGCGATTCTATGCCGGATATGGGGGATTTGCACATTGAGATCAGGGTTAAATCTAATGCAGTGTTTACGCGGTTCGCATATTATGGAATGTAACCTCTCTACCTGTCGCCGTAAAGTCGGCTTGAGGACGGGATAACAATGACTAAACATGTACAAACAAACATCGACCGGTTGACAGACATAGACGATGAACTCCTTGAAGCCGCGATGTTTGATCCAGAAATGGATCATGATGTGCCGGGTGGCGAGGATGAAGACGAACTCGACGATTCGGATATTGCCGATGTCCCCGAAGAAGTGCCGATTCTGCCCCTGCGCGGAGTCGTGGTCTTTCCCTATACGGTAATCCCGCTGACGGTGGGGCAACCGCGCAGTATTAAGCTGGTGGATGAAGCGATGTCAGGCAGCCGCTTGATCGGCTTGATGACCAGCAAAGATGCTGAACTTGAATCGCCAACGCCGGATCAGATTTACCGCGTGGGCACGCTCGCGTCGATTCAGCGCCTTTTCCGTGCTCCTGATGGCACGATCCGTATGCTCGTGCAGGGTCAACAGCGCATCGAAGTGGCGGAATTTACCAGTACCGAGCCGTATCTGCGCGCCCGTATTAAACCAGTGCCGGAAACCGTCGAGCGGTCGCTTGAAGTCGAAGCGCTTGTACGCAACGTGACGCAGCAGTTCCAGCGCTTGGCAGAACTTGTACCGAGCATTCCGGGTGATCTGATCCAGTCGATGCTGAACGTGGATGAGCCGCTTCAGCTTCTGTACACGATTGCAACATATGTGCGGATCGACTTGGAAGATGCTCAAGCGCTGCTGGAAATGTCCAGCACGGATGCGAAACTGCGCCGCTTAATGGGGTTGTTGAGCAAAGAACTCGAAGTCTTGGAACTCGGTCGCAAGATTCAAACCGAGGCACAAGGCGAAATGGAAAAGATGCAGCGCGAGTATTTCTTGCGCGAACAGTTGAAGGCGATTCAGCGGGAACTAGGCGAAGGCGACGAGCAAACCGTCGAAATCGAGGAATTCCGCAAGAAGATCGCTGACAGCGGTATGAGCGAAGAAGCGCGCAAAGAAGCC
>JAPKMU010000283.1 GCA_026645745.1 Anaerolineae bacterium
GCATCGTTTCAATAAGAAAATCAGCCGACCGATACGGGGCGCGCGGGTGTTCCGCCTGCTTGCGTTTGATCATCGCGCCGAACAGCGTCATCAGCGACGATCCTTTGATGCGCAGCCCGTAATCGAATAGAAAGAGGTCAACCAGTTGATCGCGTTTTCCGGTGGCGGCGCGGGCACTGATTTTCTCACGGAACGACTGTGAGAGCAGGAAAGGACCCGGATGTTCGCCGGGGCGGTCAATCACCCAGTACAGGAATTGATCCGAAAAATACAGGTTGAGCGACTCACCGAGCAAGCGTTGATGCTCACGCGGGCATTGTGGAGACGGGTAGATCACCGATTTATACCGCCCCTGCCATGAGGTCGTGGTATAGCCGTGCATGATCTCATGCAGCAAGCCGCTGGCGAGAAATGTTCCATAATCCTTGTAGCCGTAGCGCATCGCGTGATCGTCCGATTCCGGCGCGTAGGCGACGATCCCGTTCATCACATTTTCGCCCGTCGCAAAGGCGCGTCCGTTCGTTAGACGGCTGTAATCATCCGGGGCGCGCAAAATCAGCATATCGAGATCGCGGAGTCCGCTGTACGGTGCGAGATACTGCTCAAGCCAACCGACCCACCGACGCGCCAGCGCGATCAGCGCCGAATCCATCAATTGATCGGCAAAGCCGGGGATACGCACCGGGATAAAGTTCTTCGTCTTTTGTGTGACGATCCGCAGCGCAATATCGCCGTTTTCAGAACGGATCGCGGTGTCCTGCTGCTGCGGCGAACGACACGCATACCAGAAGAAACCATCGAGCTTGGCGGGATGCGCGCCGCCCGTCGTCATACTCGTGAATGCGCGCCAACCAGACGGCAGATCGACCGCTTCAAACGAGATCGCCATATCAACTTCGAGGTCTTGCAGCGGCTCAAAGTATGCCAGCATCCCTGTTCCGAAGAACGCCTCATGATCGCTGATAAACGGCAAAATCACATCGGCTTCGCTGTCCGCGCCCATACATTCAGTGAAGGGAGTCACCACGCGATACGTGAGGGTGATTTCATCGCCGGGTGAAAGCGAGAGCGAAAATCCGTTGTCAATCGCTTCGACAGGCTCGGCGGCGCGCCCGTGTGAGAGCATATAGGTTTCGACGCGCAGAAACGGGTGACCAATCAAGGGCAGCACTAAGCGTCCTGTGCCTGCCTTATGAGGCGTACACGTCATGCGGACGTGAAAAGCGCGCTGTTTGTACTCCCGTAAGCTGACCGTGTATTCTAACCGCATTGGTTAATCTCCCGTGTGCGTCCGCGCCGCGCTGAACTCATTAGGCTTGGTGCTTTTGCCAAACCACCTGCCACAATGTAGACAGTTGATCTGATGATAAATTCAAATCGAAAAGTTCGCTCAAGACGCGGCGGAACGCGCCTTCGCTTTCGATGGTGCGCGTCAACTCACCGGACGGCTTCACCGTCGTGAGCGTCGCGTTCCGCAGTCCAATATAGCCCGTTGGTGTAAAACGGTAGGCGACCACGTTGCGGACAAAGCTCGATGAGGGCGAGGTTTGCAGCTCATGGCAGCGCGCCGAAAAATCAGTGATCTGGCGTGGTCTAAGCGTGAACTCAACACCCACGCCGCCGTAAGGCTGATTGAAGAAGTGCCACTGCTCGGTATCTTCATCATACGACAGCCCATAAGCGAAACCGTGCTGCACATAGATTCCGGGTTCGAGCGGCAGCGGCTGAAAGATGCCATTCCCAAAGCCGACATCGACCATATACGCACGATCCATGTACACCTTGAGGATCAAGTGATTAAACTCCGCCGCCGCGCCGAGTTTAGCACGGTTGACGGCGCTGGCGAGCAGCGTCACGCTGAAACCGAGTTCACGGAGCGCCCACGCCATCAGACTGTTCATCTCGTAGCACCAACCGCCGCGCCGCTGCGTGACGATTTTTTCGTAGGTGGCGCGGTCATCAAGCGGTAGGTAGCGTCCCAGATGAATATCAAAGTTTTCGTAGGGGATCGCCCTCAGATGCGCTTGATGGATCGCGGTGAGCGTCTCCAGCGTCGGGGCGGTATCCTCTTTATAACCAATACGATCTAGGTACGCGGCAATCTTCATGGGAAATTCCTACAACCATCTCATGTTCGCGTAAACAGCGCCACCGCATCGACATACCATGTTTGCGGCGCGAGGTCGATGGGCTGGATCGCTCGCAGCGCATAGCCCGCGCGCTCAAATTTCTTGACTTCTTTCGCCAATGCCCGCGCATCATCGACGATCAGCACCGCACGTTCGACCCCTAATTCGGTGAGCGCACTCAGCGCATCTGGGCTGATCCCCTGTGCAGGCGGGTCAATCACAGCGGCGGTGTACTGCTCGTCAAGTGCATTCAGTACCGAATCGACGCCGCCTTCAAACACATCGACATTGCCGAAGCGCTCAAGATTTTTGTCCGCGTCGGTGACGGCGGGCGGGTAGCTCTCCACCATCGAAACGAGATCAACATGCGGCGCGATGAACGCACTGAACACTCCCACCCCCGCATACAAATCTAGCACAGCATCTTCGTGATGGGGTTCTAGCAGATTCAGCACGGTATCGACCAGCGCAGGCACTTGATCAACGTTGGCGCGGAAGAAACTTCCGGCGGTCACGCGGAATTCATGCCCATGTACTTTGAAGCGCGTATGCGATTCCCCGATTAAGTTCATCGGTTCATTATCGGGCAAAATCAGATTTACGCTCACGCGTAGTTCGGTTTCCACCTGCGGCGCGGTGCTTTCGAGCGCAGTCAAGATCAGCATGGTTGCGCCATCGCTGCCGATTTGCATCTTCACGCGGCGAAGTCCGGTCAAATCGAGGTCAAGTTGTTCGTAGAGGTCGAGCAGATCAGGGTGCAAGATTTGGCATTCCGTGATCGGGATCAATCCACCGTCATCGAGCGATGGAAAGCCGAGGAACAAACTCGGATTTGGGAGGAAAACAGGTTCGCCGTCTTCGTCAACGCCGTTGGGGATCGGAGTGCGGTCGCCGCCAACGGTGAAGATCATATGGTGGTTGTAGCCCCATGCCTTCGGGCTGGCGATGATCGGACGGACGGGGGGATTCTTCAAGCCGCCGCGTTCCAATTCTTCGGTAAAAACATCCTGTTTTATCAATACTTGCGCGGGGTAGTCGATGTGCTGCCATTGGCATTTGCCACAGCGCCCGATCCCAAAATGGGGGCAGCGCGGCGCGACCCGATCCGCCGACGAATCGACCAGCGTAATACCTTCGGCACGAATGAACGTGTCGGCGGTTTCCAGCGCGCGTGCGATCACCGTTTCACCGGGAATCGTGAACGGGAGATAAACTGTCCGCCGTCCGTGCCGCCCGACCCCGACTCCGCCTGCTCCCATCGCTTCGATCTCGACCTGAAAGGAGTCGTGTGTGGGCGACTCAGGCATAGTTCATCATCCTTTCATCTTTCATTAATCTGATGATTGCTGCGCGGCGTTATGATGAAAATTGTTTTAAATTTGCACCCATACGTTGGTTGCGCCTCTTGAGTTCCTCTGCACACCGAAAGTGCGTCATGTGAAAATCACGCTGATCACCTCATGGGCGACCGATGTTTCCGGCGGAAGCGGCACAGCCGTATTTTATCACGCTTTACGCAGCGGATTAGAAGCGCGCGGCTATCAAGTTGATGTGATTGCCCCCAATTTTAACGTCAGCGATTATGTCGGTGTGACGCTCCAAAGAATCATCTTCAACAGTCAACTTGCGAACGATCCGCGCATTGCTCAGGCAGATGTGCTGATCGGGTTTGATTATGACGGCTACGGCTTGCTGCCGTCCATGCGCCCGCCGCTGATCGCCAGTTCACATGCGGTTTACGGCGATATTTTGCAGTGGGAAACTGGCGAAGTCGCCACGATGGTCAAGGCACAGGCGTATCTTGACCGCGTGATGATGGAAAATGCCGATGTGGTCACGATTGGCAGTCATTACGCGAAAAACCGCTTGATCGATCTGTACGAACTCCCCGCGCACAAAATCGAAGTGATCTATCACGGGATGCCGGAACCGCGTTGGATGCGCATCGCGGAAACGATGGGGCGGCAGGAAAATGATCACCCGGTTATTTTATCGGTTGGCAAAATGTACCCACGCAAGCGGACGGATATTTTGCTGCGCGCCGTACCGCTTTTGCTTGAAAAATACCCGACGCTCGAAGTGCGAATCGCGGGTGACGGCTTGATGTACGAACACAACCTCCAGCTTGCGGCAGACCTGAACATTCAGGATCATGTCACATTTTTGGGGCATATTGACGATGATACGGCATTCGCGCATGAGTGGGTGCAAGCGGACATCTTCTGTCATCCGAGCAGCCAAGAGACGTTCGGCTATGTCTATCTCGAAGCGATGCGGATGCGCAAAGCTATCGTCGCGGTGCGTGCCGGAGCCGCGCCGGAAGTCATCGACGGAGCGGGGCGGCTTGCTGAACCGGAAAATCCTGCCGCGCTCGCCGCTGAACTCGAATATTTTCTCGCCAACAAAGGCGCGCGGGAAATTTTCGGGAATTGGGCGCGGGAGCGCTCACGCCAGTTCACCCATGCGCGCATGATGACCGGATGGGATCGCGCGATTGACCGGGCAATTGCGGCACGGGTACGCGCCGCGCTTGGTCGACGATAGTGTGCTATCCTTGTCCCAATACGGTGAAAGGATACGGCTATGCGTTGGTTGATCGTGCGCTTTTTGATCAGCGCGCTGGTGATGGCGATTGTGACATCCGGTCTGCTGCCGGGGGTGTATATCGCGGGCAGATTTGCGCCGACATGGATCGCAATTTCGGTGATCTTTGCGATCATCAATCTCACCATTAAGCCCGTGCTTCAGTTTCTTACCTGCCCACTGATCATCGTCACGTTGGGCTTGATCGGCGTGCTGATCAATGTGTTGATGCTGTACATCACAGTATGGGTGAGCGGCTTGATCGTCGGGACGACAGGCGGCGAGTTCCATATTGATACATTTTTGAACGGATTGATCGCCGCGTTGATCATCACCGCTGCGACGATGGTGCTGGAATGGGTTTTCGGCGCGAAACGCCACGAAGTCCGCGTCAAAAAAGTGACCGAAGTCCGCTACGTGGTCGAAAAACAGCGCCCACAGCTTGACGCCGAATTTGAGCGGCAGATCAGCGGGCAGTATCCGCCGCCGCCGAGCTATCCGGCTCAAAATGCGCCGCCGCAGTACACCGAACCAACACCACCGCCGCAGTATCCACCGCAAACACCGCCGCCCGCACAGATTCCGCCCCAGTACCCACCGGGGACGTTTGGCAGTCAGCCGCCCGCGCCGCCGCGTAAATCCGGCACGCCGGATGATTGGGACTTTGACGATCCCGCCTTTCCGCGCAAGAAATAGAGAACCGTAGGTTTCATCGTCTAAAAGCGTGTTCGAGATTCAAAACCGATCTCTCCCCGAATTCGGTTGAGGGCAGCACTGCTGCCCCCAATATTGCGAAACTTCGCGCGGCTAACTGGACGAATGTGCTACCCTGATGACGACATCCCCTTTTTTGTGACCCAGATCGACATATCGATGTGCCTCAACGATCTGCTCCAACGGATAACAGCGATCAATCACGGGCTTGAGTCTGCCTGACTCAAGCAGATCGTTCAGGGTTTTAAGCGCTTCACGGGTTGGGTACGCCGTCTCGCCGATAAAGGTTTTGCCGCTGCGCTTCGCCGCCAACATCATCTGGATGAGTTCTACCGGACCGGCGACTGCCTGAAGATAAACACCGCCATCGCTCAGCGAGCGCAGTGCGGTATCATGTGAAGTCTTACCGACCGTGTCAAAAATGACGGCGTAGGTTTGCCCGTTCTTCGTGAAATCTTCCGCCTTGTAATCGATGACATGATCCGCACCGAGCGATCTCACCAAGTCGGCATTTCCCGCGCTGGTCACACCGGTCACTTCAGCACCGAACGCCTTGGCAATTTGAACCGCCGCCGTGCCAACGCTCCCCGATGCGCCATAAATGAGCACGCGCTGTCCGCTCCTGATCTTCGCTTTACTCAGGAAGTACAGCGCAGTGACCGAACCGAACGGAACTGCGGCGGCTTGCTCATAGCTCAGGATGCTCGGTTTGAGGACGATCGCGCTGTCTTCCGGCACACAGGCGTACTCGGCATACGTGCTGAGGCGGGTGATGTCATAAGCGTACACTTGATCGCCTACCTTGAACTGCTTCACTTCACTGCCGACTGCTTCAACTTCTCCGGCTAACACCATTCCGGGAATTGCCTTCCGAGGTTTGGTCAGCCCTAAGGTGAGCCGTGCAGGAAGCCACGCCGAGCGCGGAACATTGAAACCACGAGTCCGCGCATCCCCGGCAGTGACCGTCGTCGCATAGATTTTGACCAGAACCTCATTACCCTGAGGAACAGGTTTTGCAACTTCTCGCAGTTCGAGAACTTCAGGCTGACCGTATCGCGTTGCGACAACTGCTTTCATGAGGATTTTCCCTTTAGGTATCGTTTAGCTTTCGAATGTCTTGCTGACTTACCGGTGGGGTGCGCGTGACCGAAATCAACGGCATTCCCAGATCACGCACTTTTCTTAGCCACCCATGCAGCGCCGCTTGATCAACTGCTGTTCCACTAAGCAGCGTGTTACCGTTGGCTTCAAGCGTTATGACGAGTCCCTCAAAGCGTTTAGCCCATCGTTGATCAAGGTGTCCCTTGATACGTATTTCGTAATAACCGGGATCGTCGTAATCATCCTGAGGTGCCGGCAGATCGCTCATCATGCGCTTCTCCCATCTGCCTCCTACGAACTTGTTTGTGGTCGTACGATTGACTTCAAGATACAAATCGATGTGGTGAGAAGGGATCACCACATGTTGTGATTGATGGGGTGATTTGCGCGAAGGGTTTCTCACTCTCCCCGTTCTACGTTCACGGGACGACACCTCTCGCTTGCTGTACTGCTCCTCACCCCCCGCCCCTCTCCAACCTTCGGTTAGAGAGGGGAGAAAACAAGGGTTTTGCTCCCCCTCTCTATCGCTTGCGGGGTGAGGAAAAAGTGTCGTCCCGTGAACCGTTCTACGTGGGAGAGGGACGGCTTGTGCAGCAAGCAAACAGGGTGAGGGGAAGAGAGGGGCAATGAAGTATAAGTACGCTCTAGCGCGGTAGGTTGTGAAAGCAGGGTCGCTATAACAGATTAAGCTCGTCAGCGCGGCGCACGGCTGCCCGACGGTTATTCGCGCCAAGTTTCATAAAAATGTTTTTGGTGTGGGTGCGGAGCGTGTTTAGGGATACCACCAACTCGCGTGCAATTTCAGGTCCGCTCAGGTCGGTTGCGAGCAGCCGCAGCACCTCAAGTTCACGTTCACTGAGCGGGTCGGTGACTCCCTGCTGAATAACTTGGCTCGCTTTTGGCTTCTCTACGGTTCTCAAGAGGCGACCGAGATAGCCGGGGGCGATTTGACGTTTAGCCGCTTCTTTCAATAGGGT
>JAPKMU010000284.1 GCA_026645745.1 Anaerolineae bacterium
GGTCAGCGGGGACGGCATTCGGAGCGTCCAACTATCTCCGATCCAACCCGGCAGCAGTCCCGGATCAGGGACAATTTCAACCGTGATCGGCGGCAGTACCACGCCGAAAATTTCCTGAGACGTACCGATCCACGCATCCATCTGATCGCGCACCCGCACGGCAACCGCCTGATCGAGTTCGTGATACTGGATTGTCACCGAAGCGCCTTCGAGGGTGAGGGCTTCGCCCCAAAACGGATAATGCGGCGGCAGGTGTCGCCATCCGTCTACCGTTTCGTCGCTGTCGGTATCGATCTGGTAATTCCAGTAAAACCAAACACGTTCGTATGCCACACCCTCGATGATCTCGCGGATTTGCACGCGCGCCGTTTGACCCTCAAACGCGATGCCGACGATCTCACCCGGAAAAAATGTGTTCGGTTCCAATTTGAGGTCTTGATACGCTTGAAATTCTGCGGCCTGAAGCCGCAGCCAATCGGGATCGTCACTGCGCTGCATGCGCAAAAATGCACCTTGATCGCCAATACGCAGCGCGGCGATTTCCGCTTCTACCGTATCGCGGAGCTGCTGCTCAATTTGCCATTCGACATAACGCAACCGCAGTACCACCACACCAGCCAACCCGCCGATCACGCCTGTGATCAGCAGAACCAGCAGCAGCAGCCCAATCCGCGCACGACGGCGGCGGCGGCGTGTTTCCGGGTCTTCAGTCCCGCCGCGCAAACTTTCCCGCTCGGCTTCTATTTCCCAATCCAGCCGAATACTCATGCATTTATACTCACACTACCCTAACAGAATATCCCCCGCGATCACGCGGTGAAGTGTGCCATCCTCGTCGCTGAGGATGAGCGCACCATCATCATCCACGCGAATCGCCTTGCTGCGCCGCCCCTCAACTGTGACATACTGCCCGATCATGTTGAGGTTACCACGCCACGCCTCAAATAAGTGGTCGCTTTCCAGCCGTTCAACCCACGCATCGAGACGCGCAAGAATACGCTTGAGCAAATCCAGACGATCAATTGGGGTGTCACTCGCATCTTGAACACTGATCGCGGTATCGCGGAATGGGCTGGCGGCAAAATCGACCGTTACGTTAACACCGATTCCGAGGACTGCTCCGGTCAACTTTCCGCCGTCCCATGCAGCTTCAGGCAGCACCCCCGCAACCTTGCGTCCTCGTATCTGAACATCATTCGCCCACTTGATCCCAACCTCTTGAATGCCCATATGCTGGAGCGTTTCGCACACCGCCAACCCGCCAAGCATGGTCAATCGCGGAAGGCTGGACTGCGGAAGCCGGAAAATCATCGTGAATAGGAGGGATGTCCCCGGCAGCGCATACCACGTTCGTCCCAAGCGACCGCGTCCTTTGGTCTGCTCATCGGCAATCACGATCGTTCCGGTCGGTGCGCTCTGGTTCAGCAGCGTAAGCGCGAGATCGTTCGTGCTGGCGATCTGCGGAAAGTAGCGGACTTGTCTTGGGTGCAGTTCCGCCGCAAGAACTTGCGAATTAAACAAAGGTTGTGCTGTCGTGATTGCCCCCCATCAGGTATGATCTCGCTGCGGCAGCAGAAGAACAGCGAATTGATCATAGCTGTTACGAAACGTTTGGCAACCTGCAATGGTGCAAAATAATCAGTTGAGGAGAAGCGGAAACGTGGATCATATTTTCGCGCCTTGGCGTATGGGTTACATCACGGGAGAAAAGAAATTGGTAGACGGGTGTGTTTTCTGTAATTTACAGCATGACCCAAACGAGCAGCAGATCATCGCGCGTTCGACGCATGTCTACGTAACGCTTAATTTGTACCCGTACAACAACGGGCATGTGATGGTCGTCCCCTATGAGCATGTCGATACACAAGAAAAACTCTCACCCGATGCACTGATCGATCTAATTCTGACCGTCAACCGAACGCTTGCCGTTTTGCGCAAGGCGTATAACGCGCCAGCATTTAACCTCGGCGCGAATATTGGCGCGGCGGCGGGAGCGGGGATAGCGGCGCATTATCACTTTCACATCGTCCCCCGCTGGAACGGCGACTCCAACTTCATGACAACGGTAGCATCCACGAGGGTGATTCCTGACACTTTAGAGAACATCCATCGTGATCTAAAATCTACATGGGAAACGTTATTTCACGTGAAAGACAGCTAATATGAGACTAAATGGCAAGAACGGGCGCGACCCGGTCATTCTTTCGAGCGCACGCACACCTATTGGCAAATTTTTGGGCGGTTTGAGCAATATCAGTGCCGCAGAACTCGGCAAAGTGGCAGTCAAGGCAGCCGTCGAACGCGCAGGAATAAATGCCGCCGATGTCAGCGAAGTGATCCTCGGTAATGTGGTCAGCGCGGGCGTTGGTCAGGCACTCCCCCGTCAGGTGAGCATCGGCGCTGGTATGCCGGAGAGCGTTGGCGGCATCACTGTAAATAAAGTATGCGGCAGCGGCTTGAAAGCGGTCATGATCGCGTCCAACGCGATCAAAGCTGAAGACGGTGATTTATACGTCGCGGGCGGTGTCGAAAGTATGAGCCGCGCGCCGTATCTGGATGATACGCATCGCAAGGGCAATAAATACGGTCATGTGCAGCTTCGTGACTCGCTGCAAACTGACGGGCTGTGGTGCGCGCTCTGCGATTGGGGTATGGGCAACGCCGCCGAATTCATCGGGCGGCAGCTTGAGATCAGCCGCCAAAGCATGGACGAATTCGCGTTCCGCAGTCACCAAAACGCGCACGCCGCGACCGAAGCGGGTAAGTTCAGCGCCGAAATCGTGCCGATCACGGTGCAGCAGGGCAAGCAGTCGATGGTCATCGACAAAGACGAATCGATCCGCCCGGATACGTCGCTGGAAGCACTGGCGAAACTCAGCGCCGCCTTTGAGAAAGATGGTGCGGTAACGGCGGGCAATGCCCCCGGTATGAATGACGGCGCAGCCGCGATGATCGTCAGCAGCCGCGATTACGCAGATCAACATGGACATTCCCCAGTCGCGCGCATCGTTGGTTACGGTCAAGCAGCAGTTGAACCCGCATGGATTTTCTACGCCCCCGTGAAGGCAATTCCGGTCGCATTGGAGCGCGCGGGCTGGACAGCCGCCGATGTTGATTTGTTCGAGATCAACGAGGCATTTGCGGCACAGGTGCTCGCGGACGTAAAGGGCTTGGGACGCGATGGACATCACATCCCGATGGAAAAGATCAATGTGAACGGCGGCGCAATCGCGCTCGGTCATCCGTTGGGTGCAAGCGGCGCACGGGTGCTGATCACGCTTATTCATGCGTTGAAAGATCGCGGACTCAAGCGCGGTATCGCGGCGCTGTGCCTCGGCGGCGCAGAAGCCGTTGCGCTGGCGGTCGAGTTGGAATAGTCGAGCATACGGAGCGGGTCATGCAGTGATTCGCTCCGTTTCTCTCCAAATCATGACTGTACGCTATTTAACGCTTTCCGAACTGATTTACATCAACGGGCGTGTGCTCGATAACGACAAGATTGCCACCGGCAAGCAAAAGGTGCGCGATCTGCCGCTGTTGGAAGCCGCCGCCCTCCGTCCCTCATCGAGCGCATTTGGCGAAGACGCCTATCCCACCCTGCGCGATAAAACAGCGGCGCTGATGCACTCCATCGCCCGCAATCATCCTTTCACCGATGGCAACAAACGCACGGCAGCCGTCGCCGCGATCTTCATGTTCGCCGTCAATGGTGAGCGCATTATGTGGGATCAAGCCGATGCATTGGATGTAATCGTGCGGTTGGCAGAAAATGGCTGGACGGCGAGCCAACTCGCGGCATGGTTTCCCTTAACACCCGATCAAGCGCGCCTTGAACCCGACGAAACCCTTGACCGCGCCGCAATCGAAACGATCATTCACGATCAGCGGTGGCTTCTGGATGAACTCAACAAACGATAATCCATCTCCGATCAACTTTCTGACCGCCCATGATGTAATCAACATCAATGATCAGATCACGGGCGAAGTCATGATCCGCGATGTGCATCTGCTGAATTCGGCACTGCGCCGCCCATTCTTGATGCTGTTTGGCGAAGCGCAGTACCCCACCGTGATCGACAAGGCAGCAGCGTATTTCGAGTCGCTCGCGTACCATCATCTGTTCGTGGACGGGAACAAGCGCACCGCGATTCGAGCCGTTGAACTCTTCTTGACGCGCAACGGCTTGAAATTCCATTATGACCCCGCCCATGATGCTGATTTTGTGCTCGAAGTCGCACAAGGCACGCATGACCACACCGCAATTGCCGCATGGATCAGCGCACACATCACCCCCTGATCCCGTTTGACACGCTTTACAAAATTGCTTCTGCACAATTTTTCAACTTGTGCAAAATTAAGTCACAGGTTCAATCAAAGTGCTGAGGGGATTCTTCAATGCGTGCGATTTTGTTCCGAGTTACTCTGCTGCTGGTGTTCGTGCTCGTCCCATTCATGGGATATGCACAGTCGAGCGACGATTGGTTCATCGCGTTTTATCAGCCGTCGGTGAACGATCCGAACGGAACAGAGATCGTGATTTTCACGCGGCACGGTATCGAACCGAACACGATTCAAATCCCGGACTTGGTGTATGAACAACTTGACAGCTACGATGAATACGCCTCGTATGCCCTCGATTTGTCGCCCGATCGCAAGACGTTGGTGATCACATACTATATCGGTGAGGATGCGGTCATCCATGAAGAAGTCTATATTCTGCCGCTGAACGACGCTGCAAACACCACTTTCATCGCAGTCGAACGAACCGCCAATTTTCAAACGTTCGGTTACTTCAGCCCTGACGGGGGACAAGTCGTCGTCGAGTACTGGAACAGCGCAGCGGACAACGGTGTGCGTGTGGTCAACACGGCAGACGGAAGCGTCGTGCATGAGCTAACCCTTGACGGCTTCAATGTCGCCATCCCAGCAGTTGATCGGCGTGATTGGTTTGTGTCACGGAATTGGACAGCCGAAGGCATTTTCTTGCTTCCGGCGCGCGATGATACTGATGAACTCGAAGCATTAGAACTCCGCATCTGGAATCCCGCGACGGGCGAGATTTCCGCCAGCGGGGATTATTACAGCGTCTCCGGCGGTGCACTGCTCAACGGGGAGCGCCTGCAATCAACTCAAAATCCGGCTTTCCCGGATGTGGGCAGTAACGGCGCGAATACCATCACCTATTTTCCGGCAGGTGCTCCGACAACTGATCTAGGTCGGGTCGTCTATGCTGCGCCGGGCGATGTCCCGCTGACAAACCCGGTGTGGGGTGCGAATGGCGCGGGATTCTTTGTGCGTTCAGTGAACTCGGCACAAGGGGTAATTGTGCTGCGCGACGGCACGCAGATTCCTGTTGAAGTCGATGACGCGCCGATGATCGGCTCAGGCACACCGGACGGTTGGGTTTTGGTGAACGAACGCGGGGTTGTCCATCATTACGTGCTGCAAGGCAGCCAAATTCTCGTCAATGAACTGGGGAGCATCAACCTGAATGATACCGATTACACACTTCAGGATGTGGGCAATGGCGGCGTGATATACCTGCCGCGCATCGGCGCGCAGTCCTTCGATACCCTGTTCCCGGAAGTCATGCCGCCGTCAAACTAGTCAATGTGTCACCCGCCCACCCGCTGACTGTAAGTAACCACGCGCCGTTGTTTTGCGTACAGTAAAGTGAAGAGCAAACGGAGGCGGCGCGCTGTGCATATCCTTTCGATCAATGGCAGTCATCGCGGTGAAAAAGGTTGGACTCACGCGCTTTTGAGCCGCCTCAAAACGGGAGCGGCATCGGCAGGCGCATCATTTGAGATGATCACGCTTGCCAAAGTGAAGATCAACCGCTGTTTGGGATGCCGGAAATGCCAAACAGTGGAACAGCATCTTGAGTGTGTGTACGCGGAAAAAGATGACGCAGCAGCGGTCTTCGCTCAGATGAAAGCCGCCGATCTGCTCATTTTTGCGACGCCGATTTACATGATGACGCTCAGTGGATTGATGAAAACGCTGTTTGACCGCTTTTACTCGACAATGGATGTCAACGACATGCGACTTTCGGCGCACGGATTGATCCATCATCACATCAATCCGGCGATCTCGTCTAAGCCGTTCGTGTCGCTGATTTGCTGGAGCAATCTAGAATCCGCTTCGGCGGCGAACGCTGCGCATTACTTCCGCACGTATGCCCGCTTTATGGAAGCGCCGCATGTAGGCGAACTTTTCCGCAATGGGACGCCGCTCCTTGACTACGCCCACGATCACCCGGATCAAACCCGTTTTCCGCGCATCCATCGCGTCTACCAAGCGTATGAGCAGGCGGGGCGCGAACTCGCCGCACGGGGACGAATCAGCAGCCAGACGCAGCGACATGCGAATCAAGAATTGATTTCGCTTCCGGCATTCGGACTGCTCAAGCGCTTTGTGCCGATCAAGCGGATCGTGATCCGCGAGACGCAGAAGATGTTTGACGGCTAACCATCAAGCCGCCACAGCACCGGAACCATCACAATCGCAATCGCGTACACGACAAACGTGAGCAGCAGCCCAACGCGAAGGAAATCCTTAAACCGGTAATGTCCAGCGTTGAAGATCAACATGCAAGCAGGCTCAAGCGGTGTGATGAACGAAGTTGTTCCACCCAGTACGATCATGACGGCGAACGCGCGCGGATTCAGACCGAGAAGCGCGGCAGTTTGCAGCCCAATCGGGATCAAAACGGCGGTCGCGGCTTGATTGGACAGCGGTTGAGTCAGCGCCACCGCCACGAAAAAGAACACCGACAGCATTAAAATCGGGGAACTGCTGCCGGGAAGGCTCAAAATCAACTGGGCAAGATAATCCGCCGTGCCCGTCACTTCCATTGCACGCCCAAACGCAAGCATTGAGCCGATCAGGATCAGCGTTTGCCATTGGATTCGACGGTATGCCTCCTGCGGCTCGATCAAACGCATGACGAAGGACGCCAGCGCGCCAAGCAGCACCGCTGCCGCTAACGGCAGTATCTCCAAAATGCCAAGCCCCAGCGCACCGACAAAGACCGCGCTTGCCAGCCATGCGCGGCGTCGGTCAGTCGCGGGGATTTCGATAATATCCAGCACACGGAATAAACGCTCACGCTGCGCGGCATCAAGGTGATCCTCCGGCAGACGGATCAACATAATATCGCCCGCATGAAACACATGCTGCCCGATCCGGTTGACCTGTACCCCACCGCGACGGTTGACGGCGAGGATTTGTAGGTGAAAACGTTCGCGCAGCCGCAGTCCCTTGAGCGTGCGTCCATTCAAAATCGAATCGGGCAGAATCACGACTTCAGCAATCCGCCCGTTTCCGCTTTTGATGTATGCCTCTAATGTGTCGATCTTGCCGCAAATCTCGACACCGCGATAATCCACTAACCGCAGCACACTTTCGCGCCGCCCTTCGACAAGCAGGACATCCTCGGCTTCGAGGACAGTCTCCGCAAGCGGTTTGATCGACTGTCCGCCGCGATGAAACGAC
>JAPKMU010000285.1 GCA_026645745.1 Anaerolineae bacterium
AAGCGTAGACGTGATCGCGGCGGGGTGGAAGCAGTTCGGCGGCACGCAGCTTTATCAAGAATGGTTCGTCGATGAGTGCATCGACGCAATACAGGCGGCGTACCCGGATCGTCACCTGAATATTGCGCATCTGTACTATTCCGATGTTTATACGTATGTGGAGCGCCATGCGCGCTTGACGCTGATCGGTACGCGGATCACGCCGCTGCCGGTCACGCCGACGTTGTACGCGCCGACACTGCTGCGGGATGTTCAAGCAGATTTTGCGATGGCGTTTGATGCGGAGGAGCGAACGTGGGCTGAAGGTTTCGGGTATCAGTCGATACCGGAAACAGTGCTGGCAGGGGAAACCTTTCCTTGCGGGTATGTGAAGCCGTCCGCACTCAGCTATGCCTTCACAATCCCGCTGGATGCGCTCACGGATCAAACGCGGCAAATCCCGGAGTTAACTGCGGAACATGTGACCCCAATCCAGCCGTTGAGCCGAATTTACGATCATGTGACGTTCGCCGTGAACGCTGATGAGCCGCTCGTCGTGGTGGCGCGCGAAGTCGCGTATCCGGGCTGGCAGGTTGAGATCAACGGGATGCCTGCTCAACTGGAATCGGTCGGCGGGTTGATCGGTGTGGTCGTGCCGCCGAACGATGGACAAGCGGCGTTCATCCACTTTTATTACCGCCCTCCGCTCTTGATCCTCAGTATGATTGTCACAGTATTGTCAGGATTTGCGGGAATCGCGATGCTGCTGAGGTTAGATCGTCGGCTGCTGCTACGCTTTTAAAAGCGCGAATGAGTAGAATAGAGCAGGATCACGAACTAAAGGGATACTATGCGGGCAACGCTGCGCCAACAACTGCCAAAATTGACATGGTGGCTTGTCATCATCGAGATCGGAATCATCCTGTTTGCGGCAGTATGGGCGACTTCTCATCTGACGAACATGGATGAGCACTTCGTATTAGCCGGGTCGGAATACGAATACTTGACGAGTTCCGCGTATACGGTTTCTCAAGCATGGCATGATTACGGGTATATCCCGCTGTGGCAGCCGTATTTCTGGAACGGCGAACCGCTGGTCGAGTGGGGATTTTCCACCGTGTTGAACCCGTTCAGCACGATTCCGTCGATCCTGTTCGGCGCGATCAACGGCTTAAAGATCAGCTTGGTGATCCATGTCATCATTGGCGGGGTTGGCGGGTGGGTGCTGGGTCGGATGCTCGGATTAGGCTCGCCGGGGCGTTTGCTGCTCGGCGTGCTGATGGTCGCTAAGGGCAGTCCGGCTGGACTTCTTAGCGGTGGGTATTTTCAGCTTGCGGTGAGCCAAGCATTTATGCCGTATGCACTTGCCGCCGCTGTAGGCATCTTTCGATTCCCGGAGAAGCGCTACCCGATTGTGCTGATGGGTGCGGCGTTCGCGCTGATCTGGTGGGTAGGGAATATCTACTATGTGATGCCAACCGCGCTGATCGTGCTGGTATTCGTGCTGGTGTACGCCTTCACGATTGAACGAGACGAGCAGAAGCGGGTGCGAATTGTCATCGACCGTCATGTGCTGCTGCGGTTCGCGGTGGCAGTTGGGTTTTCGTTCGTGCTGTCGGCGGCGGTGGTGCTGCCTACGCTGCTCCAAAGTCACCTGACCAAAGGGCACGAGCCGATGCTTTTAGCGGAATGGGAATCATGGCATCGTGATCTTTACCGCGTCACTGAGCAGTATTTTAATGGTTCGCGCGAGTTATATGATCTTGGACTTGCGCCTGATCTCCCCTACTATTTTTATGCGTACACGATTCCGGCGTGGTTTGCCGCACTGATCTTCATCGTGATCCCGCCGATTCGACGGCTGCACCGCGAATCGTTTGAAGACAGCCGCCGTTTCTGGATCACCGCCTTAATCTTGATCGTGTTTTTCACGCTGTGGGCGGCGTCGCTGAACCCGCTGATCACATGGCTGTCAACGACGATTGCGCCGATTCTCGGTCGGTGGCGGTTTGTTGGTCGCATGTTGGCGATTGGATCGCTCTTGATTGCCACACTGGCGGCGATGCGCGCCGATGGCTTGTGGCGGGCGTTCGTGATCGAGCGAACAGCCTATGACCTGCCCGTGCTGCGCCGCTTAAAGTCTCTCCCATCTGCCGTTACACCGATTATGGGAGCGCTCGTGATCGTGATGGGAGTGGGCGCGGCAGACGTGTTAGGGACGACATGGAAATCGTTCACTGAACTTGCCGGGTTTCAGGTGAACACCGGAGACGAATGTATTCGCTCGATCCGTGAATTGAACCCGAATTCGGAAATCAGCATCCTGTTCGGTTTCTACGTTGATGCGTATGCGCATTTGCAGGAACGCGCGCGTTTGAACTTCGTCGGCAACGGAATTTATCCGCTTGGACAGGAATCAACGCTGTTCCCCGGCAATCTCGCTGAACCACAGGCGGCGCAGTTTGGAATGGCATTTACACCCCCCGAACGTGTGTATATGCAGGAAATCGGTTACCAACCGCTGCAAGGTTCGTATCTCGTGCCGGAAGGTATTCCATGCGGCTATGTGAATCCGAACGCGCTGCCGTATGCGTTTACGCTGCCGCTGAATGATCTACGCGCATACGGGTCACAAGGTGAGCCGCCGTATGCACTTCCGGTTGAGGTGGTCACGCCGCTTGCTCCCCTAAGTCGGGTTTACGACAACATATGGCTTTCCGTGACTGCTCAACCGGATCAAGAACTGGTTGTGGTCGCGCATGAAACGACCTACACGGGATGGCAGGTCGAGATTGATGGTCAGCGCGCGCAGCTTGAGTCGGTGGGCGGGATCGTCGGCGTGATCGTGCCCCCCGGTTCGGGGGAGCGGGTGATCCATTTCTACTACCGTCCTGCGCTGCTTGTATTCAGCATGTGGCTGACGCTGATCGCGGCGGTGGTGGGCGCGGGGTATCTGCTGAATCTTGAATACATGTTCCTGCCAAAAGCGCGCCGTGAAGCGCTCAAGGCGCAGCAGGAGCGCATCGGCGTACCCGCTCAGGTGGATTGGCGGGCGATTCGCGCTAGAACTGCCGCATTCATCAAGAAAATGGGTGAAGCGATTCCAGAACCGCAGGAGGTTGAAGCGTCGGTTGCGCGGTTGGTATCGAAGCGCAGTATGCCACCCTCAGATGCCGTGACCGCCGCTGAATCGGAAACCGAGCACGAAACAGAACTGGTAGAAGTGACGCATGAAGCCGCACCTGAAACGGTGAGCGCGGAAACGCCCGCTGTGATGCCCGTTGAACAAGAAAAGGTGGTTTCCGCTGATGTTCCGCCGCGTGAACGGATTACGCTGCGGCAGCGGGTTGGCGCACTGCTGGCAGTCGTCGCGGTGCTGTTGTTCATCTGGGCGGCAGTTGAATTCCGCCCCGGCTATATTGAAGGTCCGCCGTATACCACGCCAGTCGTGATCATGATCGCGGGGGCGTTGATGTTGGGCGCGGCGATCTTCGTGAGCGCAAAACGCGAACCGATTGCGATGCCGCAGGATGTGACGATCACGCCGTCGAAGATCGATTGGCGGTGGACACTCTTGGGGTTCGCGCTGCTGCTGCTCGACGCGGAGATCAGCGGGAAACTCCTCAAGATCGAATTTTTGCTCGTGGTCTCGATCCACATCCAATATGCGCTTTGGATGGCAGGGCTAGGCTTCTTCGCCTATGGCATGGCAGGCGCACCGCGTTTGCGCATCCCGCGTTATGACCCCCGTCATGTGGCGGCGCTGGCGCTGATTCTGATACTGGCGTTCGCGCTGCGGGCGTTCGGCTTGGGCGATACGGTTTGGCAGTCGATTGACGAAATCCACTGGATGAACGGCGTCCAGATGATCAAATGGGAGCACGACGCCTATAACCTGTTCGTCTCGCCCTCCGGTTTTCAGGGGATCACGGGCGTATATACCTACTGGAACGCGGGAACAGTCGCGCTGTTCGGCACGAATTGGGTCGGGCTGCGCATGGTGAACGCGATCATTGGCGCGTTTACCGTGCTGGCGATGTACGGCTTAGGACGCGCACTTTTTGACCGCCGCATGGCGCTGATCGCCGCGCTCGTCTTGGCAACCTTCCCGCCGCATATCCATTTCAGCCGGATTTCGATGGCGCACATCACCGATGGGTTCGTCGGCGTGGCGCTGATCATGTTCGTGGTGCGCGGAATGCGATGGGGACGCCGCTCAGATTGGGTGCTGGCGGGCGTAACGCTCGGCTTGAGCCAATACTTCTTTGAAAGCGGTCGTCTGCTGTTCCCTGTGCTGGCAGTGGCGTGGTTCTTCGGCATGATCCTGTTTACACCGAAGGCGCGTCAGCATGTGCGCGGGATGGCGCTCGTGCTCATCGTCGCGGCGGTTTTGGCTGTGCCCGTGTATTACACGATTGTCGTGCGCGGTGATACCGGTTTCGCACGCATGGGGCACAGCAGCAGCGTCAATGTCGATTGGGTTCCGCTGTTCCGCGACGGGATTCAAGAGGGCGATCTTGGACAAGCGGCGAATTGGGCGCTGACTCCGTTCCTGTTTTATGTGCATGGACGCGAAAATCCTGATTTCTGGGGCGGTCCGTACAGTTTGCTGCATCCGGCGATTGTGCCGCTGTTCCTGCTTGGCGTGTTCTACTGCGTGTGGCGGCTGAGATCGCCCACGAATGTGCTGCCGCTCTACGTGATAGCGACCGGGCTAGGCAGTTCACTGATGACGGAAAAATGGGGTTCGCCGCGCTTTATCATCGTGATGCCGATCATGGCGCTGTTGATCGCCATCGGAATCCGGTATGGGTTAGCGCTGATGATTCCCGGAGAGACATTCAAGAAGGTGAAGCAGCGGCTGGCATCCCCGAATGAGTGGCGTATTCCGATCACGGCGGGGCGTGCGTTGATGGGACTCGTGATCGCAGTGGTGATCTTCCACCCGTATTACTATTACGGGGAGCATCTGCGCGTGTTTAATGCCCGTCTGCTTTCGAGCCGCGCTTACCCGGATATGTACGACGCGGTAGAGCGGTCGCTGGCATACGACGCGGCGACCACACAGGTTTACTTGATCAGCACGTTCCGGGCGGATTTCAATGTGGCGCGTGGGATGCACGATTTCTTTGTTTGGGACGAGCATCCGTACGTGTTGGAAACAATCTCAGCGAGCGAGTTCACACAGGAATTTATCGCCGCGCTCCCGCGTGACCGGAATTACCTGTTTATGATCGAACCGGGGTTAAACCGGGTTGTCGCGGATTTGGTCGCAGCATTCCCGACGATGTACCCGCCTGAACCGAGCGAGCGTGATCTGCCGCCGAACAAGCAGTTCTGGGCGTATTATGCGCCAATGGAAGGTGCGCGTTAGAATTCGATAAGTTGAGCGGAAAAGGGGCGATTCGCTATTTGAATCGCCCTTCAAAAAATGTGATAATCGAATCGTCATTTGATTTTAAGGAGAATCGCGTGGTTTCTTTTACCCCCACCGACGAGCAAAAACAGCTTGTCGACACCATACGCCGTTTCGCGGTGAATGATGTACAGCCCGCCGCGCATGAAGCCGATGAACACGCCGAATTACCCGCCGGTTTGGTCGAAACAGGCTGGCAGATCGGGCTTGTCCCGACGGCTGTTCCAGAGGATTTGGGCGGTCTGGGCGAGATGAGCGCTCTCACGGGCGTGCTTGCCGCAGAAGAACTCGCTTTTGGTGATCTTTCGCTGGCGATGCAGGTCATGAGTCCGGCGCTGTTCGCGTATCCGATCATTCTTTTTGGCACTTCAGAGCAGCGTGAACAATATCTACCGCTTTTTTTGGAAGAACAAGCCCCGCGTGTGAGTGCCGCACTCCTTGAACCCGGCATTTTCTTTGACCCGCGCCAACTCAAAACAACCGCATCACGCGAGGGCGATAAAGTGCGCTTAAACGGCGTTAAGGCTTACGTGCCTAACGCGGAAAGTGCCGACTCGCTGTTGGTGTATGCACGTGACAGCGAAAGCGGTCAGGTGGATGCGTATATCGTCAACAAAGGCACGCACGGCGTAAGCGTACAAGCGAAAGAAGATTTGATGGGGCTGCGCGCTGTGCCGAAGTATCGCGTTGCGTTCAGTGATGCGGAAGTCGATGCACCATGCCGCTTGGGCGGCGCGGAAGGGGCAAACTTCACGGCGCTCCTGAATCGCGGGCGTGTGGCGCTGGCAGCGATGGCGGTTGGCGTGGCACGGGCGGCGTTTGAGTACGCGCGTGATTATGCCAAACAGCGTGTCGCGTTCGGTGTGCCGATTGCGCAGAAGCAGTCGATTGCATTCATGCTGGCGGAGATGGCAATCGAAGTTGATTCGGCGCGGTTGATGGCGTGGGAAGCGGCATGGAAGATCGACAAGGGCGACGATGTGACGCGCGAAGCGTATCTTGCGAAGCAGTACGCCGATAAGATGGTCTTGGAAGTGACCGACCGCGCCGTTCAGGTGTTGGGCGGCTACGGCTTTATCCGCGAATACCCGGCGGAGCGTTATCTGCGCAATGGGCGCGGTTTCCCGACGTTTGAAGGCATGGCGATTGTTTAAAAGGTGACGTGATGGCGATTAGTTTTGAAATTCCTCAAAATTTGCTCAGCCAAATGGACATGGTGAAGGGCGTCGCGGAATATGTCATGCGCCCTGTCAGCCGTGAGTTGGACGAAAACGAACATCAACGCCCGGAACAGTTTTTTCAGATGACATGGGGCATGATGCGCGACACCCAAAAGCGCCAGCTTGAGAAACTCATGGCGGGCGACAGCGGGAAGAAGCGCGAAGGTCCGAGCACGGCGTTTCTGCGCTTGATGCTCATGATCGAGATGCTGTCATGGGGTGACGCGGGCGTGTATCTGTGCTTACCCGGCGGGGCGCTCGGCGGTGCGGCAATCGAAGCGGTGGGCACACCGGAACAAAAGGTGCGCTTTTTGAGCCGCTTTGCCGAAGGTGAACTTCCGGCGTGGGGTGCGATGGCGATGACCGAACCCGGCGCGGGTTCAGACACAAGCGCGATCCGCACACGGGCAGTATTTGACGAAGCGGCTCAGGAATGGGTGCTGAACGGCGAGAAAATCTTCTGCACGAACGGCAAGCTGGCGCTGGAAGAATCGCAAGGGCTGGTCGTGGTATGGGCGACGATTGATCCGACGGCAGGGCGCGCAGGGATGCGTCCGTTTGTGGTCGCACGGTATCCGCGCCAGCGATACCGCGTCGATTGTGCTGCAAGATGCACGCATCCCGGCGGATAACATCCTCGGCAGCCCGCAGGTGCAGAAAGAAGGCGGCGGCGGCTTCAAGGGCGCGATGGCGACCTTTGATGCGACTCGTCCGCTGGTGGCAGCGTCGGCATTAGGCATTGGGCGCGCCTCATTGGAGTTCGTGAAGCAGACATTGAAAGAGAACGGCATCGACATCCCGTATGATCAGCCGTATCACAAGCTGACAGCGATTCAGCGCGATGT
>JAPKMU010000286.1 GCA_026645745.1 Anaerolineae bacterium
CCGCCGCTGCTCCGGTTGAATTTCCCGCTGGCGCTGGCGGTCGATATCCCGAAAACCTACGAGCGCACCGCCGCGATTGATGCGGTCGAAAACATCATTCAAGCGTATCAGGTGCATCTGGCGGGGGTGCGCGGCGAGGACTCGCGCTCAGTGCAGCGCATCACCGACTGCCGCCGCGCGTTGCAGGAAATCAACAACGGAGACGCGCTCCACATGGCGCAGATCGCCATCGCGGTCGCAGCGGACGATCTGGAGACGCTCAAGGAGCGGGTGCAGGCGGTCATCAACGAGACGAAAGCATGGTTTTCGCTGCGGCAAGAAGTCGGGGAACTGCTGGCGCGATCCGCCGGGATGTTTTCCGCCAAACGAACGAAGGACATCAACCTGCCGCCGACGACGTGGCCCGTCACTTCACGTGAACTGGCGCTCATGTTCGCGCCGCTCGGCTATCGCAAACTCTCCTCAACCGACGGTGTGCTGCGCGGGGAGGCGGTCGGCGCGGCGTATCCGGTCTTTCACAACTCATGGCGCGACAAACGGGCGACGCACGAAATCTGGGTCGGGCAAACTGGTTATGGAAAGACGTTCGCGGTGAACTGCTATCTCACCCGCGAATACGCCGAAAACGGCATCCCGTTTGACCTGCTTGAACCGATGGGTCACGGGCGGCACATCGCCGAGGCGTTCGCGCTCCCGTGGTACGCCATCAGCGCGAAGGCGACGAAACTCAACCCGCAGGATGTGATGTTTCCGACGCTGCTGGAGCAGAAGTCGCACACGACGCGGATTTATGAGACAGTTTTGGGTCGTCCGCTCAGCGGCGGACAGCGTGAAAACCTCGAGCGTGGGTTGCTCGGTGAGGCGCTTGAAGTCGTGTACGGCGGGTTCGCGCGCTTGAGCGATGCGACACCTGATCTCACGCCGGCGTGTGATGTCGTCTGCGATGTGCTGTCCACGCTCGGTGACAAGCCGCAGATCAAGTCCATCGCGCGCGATCTGGCGGACGAAATCGGCGGGCTGTGTACCGGATCGGGACCGTTCGCGGGCTTTCTCAATGGGACAACGAACCTCGACCTCACCCGAAGCGGACGCGAATGGATTGAGCCGCGCGTGTTCTCGTTTCATGAACTCGAAGGCGACCCGATTTTGCAGGCAATCGCCTACACGCAGGTGCTTTCCGCCATCCGCCGCGACAGCCTGATTGACGAGCAGCCGCGTATCATCGCCGTCGATGAGGTGTATCGCCTGATGCGCCATCCGGCACTGCTCGACTTTCTGATCGAGGCGGCGAAGACGTTTCGCACGAGAAGAAAAAAGCTCCTTGCCGTAGATCAACAGATGGGATTTTTTTGGAGGGTCGCGCACGGTTCATCTTCGAGAACTGCCCGATCCGCGTGATTTTCAGTCAGCGGCAGGGCATGAACGTCTTCCGCGACGATGCCGCCTTCGCCCACTTCAACCCCCAGCACCGCGACATCATTGCGCAGCTTCCCCGCTTCCATTCGGTGCTCGATATTCAGGATGAGGGAATCTGGGCGCTCGTGAACACGCCGACTCCGGGTGAGCTGGCGCGGTTCCAATCGACGTAGGAGGCAGCATGGCGAAGAAAATCACCCGGCAGCCGTTCGAGGACTTGGAGCAGCAGGCGTATCACGCCTACCGCGAGTGGCACATCTGGCTGATGCTGTGCGAACGGGAGTTATCCGCCCGATTGAGCAAAACCAAACCCGCGCCGAGCCGCGCGGACAAGTTAAAAGCGCGTGCGAAGGCATCACAGGAGAAACAAGATAATGGCTGATGTATACGACTTGCCCGAAGGGCTGGATGAAAGCTGGATCGATGACTGGCTGAATGAGGACGGGGACGATCCCGAAACGGACGCGCTGTACCCCGCCGATCCCGACATTCTGCGCGACATCACCGACGACGACACGCGCGAACTCCCCGCTGTGAGCGATCACGAACCGGGGAGTTGGGACGAACTGGTCGCACTGAATCAGGGGAAACTGGAGGAACCGCTCCCCGTGCCGGAGGCGGTCGCGTGGCGGTTGGACACGGAGTCGCTGACCACGCCGGAGGGGGACACGCGCGGGTACGCGCTGTACTGCACCCGCTTCCCCGAATCCGCCGACCCGGTGCCGGAGTTTGACACGCCGCAGCGCGCCGAACGGCTGGAGATGGCGCACTTTGCCAGCGAGGAACAGGCGAAGCGGTTTGAAACCGAGTTCCGGTCGTACCTCGTGCCGGGGCTGATCGACGGACCGGAACTCGCGGAGGAAGTGGCGAAGTTGGAGGGGATGCCGGGGGAGTGGGTGGAGATGAATTCTCACAGCATCGTCAACGACACGAGCGGGCATCTGCCCCATCCCAATGGGGCACACGAGCAGCGTGAAAAAGTGTCAGTCGATATCGACTTCTAAACGAACGTGCCCGGTCAGTGCTGGACACTTCCGTTCATGGGTTACCCCATGGGCTGAAGTGCTGCAATGCTTTGGCGTGGCGGCGTGCCAAAGTAGCGACGATACTCCCTGCTGAACTGGGATGGGCTGAGATAACCCACCTGAAAAGCCGCACTGGCTGCATCCAATTCGCCTGTGAGCATCAAGCGGCGTGCTTCCAGCAGACGCAATCGTTTGTGATACTGCAACGGACTCATCCCCGTCACCTCCTTGAACAGATGGTGAAATGATGATGCACTCATGCCCGCTATCTGCGCGAGGTCTTCTACGCGAAACGATTGCGCCAGATCATCTTTCAGCACCCGGAGCGCTTGCGCGATCAGATACAGCTTGTGATTCGGCATCGCCATCTTCACAAACACAGCGCCTTTAGGGGTGTTCAGCAGTCGATAATGGAATTCGCGTAGATACAGTGGACTGAGAAAGGCGATGCTGTCCGGCGTATTGATCAACCGCATCAGCCGCACGAAGACATCTGTCAGCTCGTCGTCCGCTTGTTCGACAAATGCCCCGGAGTCGTCCGCTGTCTCCGGCGATGACTGAATGACTCCGTGTGCGATCAAGTCACTAACGATAGTGAAGTCGATATCAATCTTGAGCGAAAGATACGGTTTCTGCGGTTCGGCTTGCGTTACCTGCCCGTTAACCGGAAGGTTGATCGAAACGACGAGATATTCGCCCGCCCCGTAGCGATACAGTTTGTCCTCGACCAGCGTCTGTTTTTCACCTTGCACGACTAGGCAGAGTGATGGCGTATAGGCGACGGGCATTGGCATCGTTGGGTGTGACGTGCGGATCAGTTGCAGACCTGCGATTGGTGTGGCGTGAACACCGTCACCGTCACAGGATTGGGTCATCAGGGTGATGAGATCGTTCCGCTGTTGGTTGTTCATTGGTCAGCGATCCGCCTGACTCTCTACTCAGTTCTGGTGTGACCCATTGTACCCCGCTTGACATACGCTGCGCGTCATTTGCAGGATCGGGCAAGGATCGGACAGCTTTATGTATTCAGGTCTGTCCCAGTCTCAGGTACCCTCTTTTTCAGGTGCAGTCAGAGCGCCATGAACTTCAGAGAGGAATTTCACACCTTATGAACATGACAGGCAACACGATCCTCATCACAGGCGGCAACTCAGGCATCGGGCGCGAGCTGGCTGAGGTCTTTCACGCACGGGGAAACCAAGTCATCATCGTCGGGCGTAATCGGTCAACACTGGATGAAACCGTCGCCGCGAACCCCGGAATGACTTCCGCCGTCGTGGATATGGAGGATGGGCAAGGGCTTCAGGCTTTCGCGGCACAAGTGATCACGGATTTCCCCGCGCTGAATGTGGTCATTGCAAACGCCGGAATCCTGCGCCCGGAGAACTTGCTGGCATCGCCCGTCGATTTGGCGGCGATGGAAGCGCAGATTGCCACTAATCTGCTGGCACCGATCCGGTTGATCGCGCATCTGCTTCCCCATCTTCAGACCCAGCAGCATGCTGCGATCCTAACCGTCTCATCTGGGCTGGCATTTACGCCGCTGGCTCACACACCCACCTATTCCGCCACAAAAGCAGCCATTCACGCGTACACGCAGGCGCTGCGCCACCAGCTCCAAAGGACGACGGTGCAGGTGATCGAGCTGATCCCGCCGATGGTCGCCACCGAGCTTCAGCCCGGGCAGTCGCTGGACCCAAGCGCGATGCCGCTTCACGACTACATCAGCGAAACAATACACCTGCTGGAAACCCAGCCGGACGCGCCCGAAATCCTCGTGGAACGGGTGAAGTTTCTGCGATTCGCGGCGGAACGCGGAGAATACGATGTGGTCTTCAACACGCTCAACCCACCGGTTCACGCCTGACCCAACACCGTAAGTAAAGCACGTGCTACCTTTTGAAACCGAGTTCCGGTCGTACCCCGTGCCGGGGCTGATCGACGGACCGGAACTCGCGGAGGGTGAACAGGATCATCCCACACCGCATCCAAGAGCGGCAGAGGAGTGATCCCCCAAAGGCAGTAGTTGGTTAGCTGACAACACGCGTGGGCAGCGGTGCACCATTCTGCGGAGCCTGATAGCTGGGCTGCATCGAAGCCACCGGCACCCAGATGAACTGGCAGGAGAGGACAATCTTGTAGAATTCACCGCTGGTATCCTGTCCGACCACCCAATAGGTGCCGGGGTTCAGCGTCAGGTTGGTCGCTTGGCCGGGAGCATAGAAAATCTGCGCGCCGAGCGGGGCTTCACCGACAACCGATCCCGCCGGGATCGACAGGTTACAGGTGCCGTTGACGACGCCGCCAAGGACAGAATAGGGTGACTTCGTGGGCAAGCCGGTGAGATTAGCGCTTAGGTCCTCGAATTCCTCGTCCAGAACCACGCCGTTGGACAGTAAATAGCTGATGTATGCCGGGCTGCCTTCGGTCAAACCCGCTAACGCAGTGGCTTCGGCGCCATCGACATCGAACAGCGTGTACGTAGCCGGGCGGGACGTCGGTGCATTAATGACTCCCATATCGCCGTCGTCCGATCCCGTGCCGGTAGCTGTGCTAATGCAGTTGGGGTCCACATCCAGCACGTTGCCGTCCGCATCGAAAATAACCATGATGACGACATCGTTGCCGCCTGAGCAGTATGAGTTACTACCATCATCGACTGCACCGGAAAGGGTAATGTCAAACTGAGGGCCGTCGGCATTATCGCCAGCATCGCCTGCATAATCGAAAACGAAACTGCCGCCCGTCGCGGCATAGGTGATTCCTGCCCCTACAAGGATGATCAATGCCAGAATAGCGAACAAAACAACCCTACGCGTGTTCATTGGATAGACTCCTATGATATAAGTGGCTTGATGTTGGGTATCGTGAAGACGACGATACATGTTTTATTATAATCAAACCCTAAATATGCGCGAGTCGTGCAGCGCTCAACCTGCAAAAACAAGATGCAAAAGTCGAATATGAGTGTAGGAATATTCGCGCCTGATCTGCTGGCGTGGCACGACGCGCACCATGCGCCGCTGCCTTGGCGGGCAAACCGTGACCCTTATCGCGTATGGCAGTCAAGGTTTGTTCGATTTCGCGGGTTTGGGTCTGCCCGACGATCAACATCAGATCAGGTGTAACCGTCAGCGGTGGGGTTTCCGATGGTACGGCGGTTTCGCTGCTTATCGTGTTTTGAGCGGCAATCTACGTCGGCTGTGCGGTAGGGGTCGGGTTGATCAGCGACGGCAGGATAGCTACTATCACGACTGCCAGCAGTGCGAATACCCCGGTGATGATCGCTGCCGTGATCGTCGCCCGCGCCACTTTTCTATCCCCCGTTGGGGCTTTCACCTCCAACGTCGGCGTTTCCACATCAAGCCGTGACGAAGCGTCCGATCCTTCGCTGGTCGGAATATGGGGAATAGGCGTAACCGGTGTCCACAGCGCGCCGCTTCTTTGGCAGCGCAGCCTGCTCGTTGATGGCGCGGATCAAGCGGGCAAGCGTATCGTCGTCCATGCCGCGCTTCATATCCACATACTGAGTTTCGCTGAGATCGTCCGACAGCCGCGTCTTGTCGCGGATTTGTACCGTCACAATCGGCTTTTGCAAGCGCTTGGCTTCGGTAAATTCGGCTTTGCAATACGGCGAAGTCACCGACTCATTGCTCAACAGGCAGATGAAAACATCACATTCCGCAGCCCGTGTGGTGATCGCCTGCCACCAGCGCACGCCGCCATGCAGTTCATCGTCATACCACACATTCGGCAGTCCATAAACGCGCCGAAGGCGTTCAACCAACCGTTCCGCAAATTCGAGATCAACGCGGCTGTATGAGATGAAAAGGCGAGTCATGGACGGCATCCAAGAGGGCTATTAATCTTCTTGATTATGCCGCATCTGATATTAAATTCAACCAAAGACTCTCAGCTTTTGCGCACCATTTTCTTTTTGTTCAGGCTCATCGGGAAATACCCCGCTCATGGTCTAAATCCGGTGCACGTTCGGGAGCTTCGCGCAATCTGCGCCACTCCAGCCCAATCGTCTGATCGAGCATGGTCGAAAAGTGGTGCGCGGCGATCTCGCGGAACAGCTTGTCGTGTCCCTTCGAAGTGTTGTTGTACACGGGCAGCCGCTCCGCCATGCTCGACACGGTGCCGGGGAGAACGACATGCGTGTGCAGATGCTCACGCGACGGTTCCGTCTCGGTCGCTTTGGTTTTTGCCGTGTGGATCGTGTAACTGAATTCAGGCTGATCCATCCCTCGCGCCGTGTAGTAATCCTCGACCACCCGCTCGGTGAGTTCTCCAATAAACGCGCGGCGCTGCCGTTCGGGAACGAGCGTCATCAAGTCGGGCGCGGGCGAGACGACGAACGTCCACGCCATCACGTGATCGCTTTTGAGCGCCTCGCAGTGCCGGAAAATCTCACGGTGATGCTTACCCATTCCCCGGTCGATCCAGCGGATGTAGCCGCGATGTTTCGCTAACCAGTTGTTGCGCCGATCCCGATACTGGAAGTAGCGCAGCATCGTGCGGAGCGCGCCGGGTCCTTTGCCGTAACCTATGCCGCTCGGACTTTTGTAGGCGAAATTGACGATGATCACGGGCTTGGTCATGTCGGCGGCTCCAAGTCACGCACGGCGCGAATCTGCGCCAAGAGCGCTTCCCCGTCACGCTTCGCCGTGATGATCGCCTCCGCGAGTGCCTCCTCTGCATCTGACTCAAACAGCGCGCTCAGGAGATAAATCTGCACGTTCGCCTGAAAGGTGAGGATGCTCTCCAAGCGATCCAACCGCGCCTGCAGCGACTTGCCGAAATGCCGTTTGCTCCCGACCAAGTCCGACTGCGCATCGAGGTATTCGCGGATCGCCTCACGGATGAGGTCCGATTCGGTCACGTCGCGTCCGCGCTTGGCGGTGAGTTGCATCAGCAGCCCATGCATTTCTTCGGACATGTTCAGGCTGCGTTTGATGTTTTTGACCGCCATGCACGCGCTCCATCAG
>JAPKMU010000287.1 GCA_026645745.1 Anaerolineae bacterium
ACTTGTGTCAGCGCGTTGACGACGCGGCGGCTGAATAAACGTGTGAACCCGTCTTCGATCTCCACCGGATACCCGACGATTCGGCTGGTGAATCGGTACAGTATTCCGCCCGCCCATCGATCCAGCGGCGGATAGAGATGAGCGAGGTTGCGCCGCACGGTCACGATGTCGCTGCCTTCGAGCGCTTTTTCGACCAACTGCGCGATCACGCTGACATCGGTTTCGAGGTCGATCAGAATCACGTAATCGCCAATCGCGCTGTCAAGCGCCGCCGTGACCGCCGTATCGCGGCTGTAAATCCGCGAGAGCCGGATCAAGCGGATATTCGGCGTTTGTTTCAACTTCGCGGCGATGATCGTATCCGTGCCATCATTCGACGCGTTGTCGAGCATCACCAGTTCATAAAATTGATACTGGGCGGACAGCGCCTGTGTCAGCCGTTCAATGATGGCGTCGATCTGCTGGCGTTCGTTGCGCACGATCACGCACACCGAGATCAGGTTTTCATGATTGACCATCAGGGGAACTCCGCCGCGCTGATAAACTGCCGTAGGTAGGTCAGCACATCATAAATGTTATCGATTTTTCCGCCCATCACGAGATAAAAATGCTTCAGCCCGTAATCTTCGCGGCACAAAATCGGGCGACCGTCATCCGTTTCGTTCTTGAGCAGCACCGTCTTGACCTCGTACAGCGACCGGACATAGCGCGCATGACTCAGCGCCGGAAGATAGCGCTGTGCATCGTGGATCATGTACGGGGCATTCGATTGAATGGGCTGATGGGCGAGCGTTTCATACGGATCGCGGTAGCCGTCGAGCGTATCCGCCCATGAGTCGTGCGGCGTGTAGCGCACATGGCTTAAGCTGTGCAATCCTTCCGCCGGAAACGGCATCGTTGAAAAAAACGCGCCGTCCATCACCGTGATCCCCAGTTCGCGTAGTTCCGGCGGCGGTTCGATCAGCACCAATTCCGTGATCTCGTGTTTCATCGGGATCAGCGGCAGACCGGAGCGTTGAAGCAGTGTGTTGATCTGCGCATACGTGCAGTTGAACACGGCATCGCCTTCCAGCGCCTCGCCGCTGGACAAAACGACGCGCACCCGACCGGCTTGTTCGACATGATGCGCGGCGGTGTTCAAGCGCACCGTTACGCCGATCCGCGCCAGCTTATCGCGCATCAACTCGCGCAAAATCGCGGCATTAAACGCGAATTCGCGCACGATGAACACTTCTTCGATCAAGTCAGGCGTGAATAAGCGCCGAATCGAAACAGGAGCTTGGCGGATCGGCGCGCCGATGTTCTGGCAGAACTGGCGGAATTGATAGGCGTTCACTTTCGATCCGCGCCGAGCGATTGCGTACACTTTTTCAAAGCTGTTATCGACGCATTCGCGGAAATCCAACACAAAGCGCGGGAAGTTGACGAGCGAACGCCACGCAGTCACGAAACTGCGCGGGTAGTGATACCCGTTGTGGATGCGGGCTTGATTCACATAACTGGCGCGCTGCATCAAATCACCGCCCGCTTCCAACAGCGTGACCTGATGCCCGTGCTGGCTCAGGAAAACAGCGAGCGCGCATCCGTAAAACCCGCCGCCGATGATAATCGCGTTGTCGTGCAAAGGGATGCTCCAGAGCGAACAGCCGATATGCTCATTATAACCGCTGCCGCACCTTGACGGACTAATCTCCTCTTGCTCCCGCCGCCGAATTCGAGTTCGATGGGGGGACACAATTATGAAGAAAGGAACGATACGTCATGTTGAAAAAACTACGCGAATCGCTCGATTCCGGTCGGCTTGTGTTGATCTTCGGGATCATCTATGTGATTTCTCAGGTGATCATTGCGATCATCCTGCATCCGGTCGGGACGAGTAACGTTTTCAGCTTGCAGACCTCGTTTTCGGCGGACTTTATGCGCGACACGCTGGAGGCTTGGCGGCAGAGCGGCGTTCTGGCGGCGTATCAGCAGCATTTTCTTTTGGATTTTATTCATCCGGTCTGGTATGCCGTCGCGCTGATGGCGGGCTTGTCGAGCGTGTTCACGCGCGCATCGATCCCAGATCGCTGGAATTTCTTTTTGCTTTTCCCGTTGATCGCCGGCGTGTGTGATGTGATCGAAAACAGCTTTCATGTGATGTTTATCGGCAATGCCGACGCGATCACCGGGGCAGCAGTGGCGATCAGCGCGCTTGCTGCATGGCTGAAATGGATACTCGTCGCTGTCAGTCTGATCACGGTGATCGGCGTGCTGGTGGGCGTGCGCCCCAAGAGCACGACGTAACAGGTGTGCCAGCGGCAACACTTTTTCCTCACCCCCCGTCCCCCTCTCCATCGCACGCTGACAGGGGTACAGTTTTGGATAGATTGCACACGTGCCCCCGTTTGCGAGTGCTCTTGCTTGCGCCCCTCTCCGAATTCGGGGAGGGGAGACGAGCGAAGCGAGTGGGGGAGGGGTCGGCTTGTACGGCAAGCTGCCCAATCGTGTACCCCTGCTAGCCCGAATTCGGGGAGGGGAGACGAGCGCAGCGAGTGGGGGAGAGGTCGGGCGTGAATATCGGACAAGCCTTCTGGGGGTGAGGAGCTTTTGATGCCTTGACTCGATGTTCCCCTGTTTACTTATCGTATACGCACCGTTTGAATGTAATGTATTTCGTCACGCATTACTGACATACACCGACATAAAATCGCCCGGCATCGCTGAGGAGCTTTCCCCTCCCCCGCTGTATAACCTTTCGGATCACGCACATAGGGGATACCCCACCATGACTGCTCGCCAACGCCTTACCCGCATCCTCCGCGCCTTGATCGGCGTGCCGGGGTGGTTGTATGCCCTCGCCATGATCGCCTATCTCGCGGCGCGGCTGATCGTCGGGGAAGGCTGGATGCTCGTCGAACTCGTCAACAGCCTGCTGCCGCTGCTGGCGTTCCCCGTCATCCCGCTGATCGCCTTCGCGCTCCTGCTCGGTCAGCGGCGGCTGGCACTGGCGCTCGTTCCCGCGCTGGCGCTGTTCCTGATCCAAAATGCGCCGCTGTTTCTGCCGAACACCGCGAACGTACCGGACGATGCGCCGCGTCTGCGCGTGCTCACGTTCAACCTCGGCTCACGCATCGACACCGTTCCTATTTTTGAGGCGATCATCCGGTCGGTGAATCCTGATGTGGTCGCGCTGCAAGAATTTCTCTCGCCCGCCAGCAGTGAACTCGCTCAAGCGCTGCGCGAACCCTATCCGTATCAAGCGCTTCACCCGACAAGCGGCTTCGCGGTTGGAACGGGCATTCTCAGCCGCTACCCGATCCTCGAAGATCGCTTAATTGATGGGATCGTGCTGCACAGCCAATTGGCGCGGATCGAATGGATCGACGGGCAGGAGATCACCGTCGTGAACGCGCATCCTGTCCCGCCGCAGTTAGGGCTGAACTTTAATACGCGCCTTCGCTCACAGGAGATCGGGCGCGTCTTGGATGCCGCCGCTGATCAAACGAATCCGCTGATCCTGCTCGGTGACTTCAATTCAACCGATCAAAGCGGCGATTATGCGCGCATCACCGCCCGCTACGGCGATGCCTTCCGCGAAAGCGGCACGGGGTTCGGGCTGACGTTTCCCAACCTGACCGGATATGACTATCCCTACAGCTTATTCCGCTGGCTGCCGCCTGTAATCCGCATCGATTATGTGTTTTACAGCCGAGAATGGACACCGCTCAACGCGCGCGTGATCAACGAAACAGGGCGATCCGATCATTATCCGCTGACGGCAGAACTCGCGCTGACGGGGGGGTGATCTACGCGTCATTCTCGCGCAGTCCCATCGTTACATCAGGAAGGCGGAGGTTGACAATCGTTCCCTTGCCCACCTCGCTGATGATCTGGATCGTGCCGTTATGGGCATTCATAGCGGCGCGGGCTAAGGTCAAGCCGATCCCCAAGCCGTTGATCTCATCAATGTTGCTGCCCCGGAAGAACGGCTCAAAGACTCTGGACAGTTCTTCCGGGAGGATGCCGATTCCGGCGTCGATGACGCGGATCGTGACGCCATCCGGCGCTTGCAGCAAGTCCACCGTGATCGGGCGGTCATGCTCAGAGTAGCGCACCGCATTTAAGAGTATCTGCCGGATCGCCGTCGCCAGCAGTTCTTCGTCGCACATAATCGTGATCGAGGCGGTCGCCGCGTGAAAGCTGATCGGCATGCTGCGCAGTTCGTTCATCTCATGGATCAAGTCAATACACAGCGCTTCGACGTTGACATCCTTAAACGTGCTGACCGTCAGCCCTTTGCCTGTGCCAATTGCGCTGCGGATACCATCGAGCATCGACGTGAGGTGGGTGATCTGCGCCTTGATCGCATGGAAACGATCCTCACGCTGCTGCGGTGTGAGGCGCTCCAGATAGCGCGTGAGGAGTTCAAAGCCCGTTTGAATCGTCGCTAGCGGCGTCCGAAACTCGTGACCGATGCGCGCCATCATCGCGCCCTTTAGGTTGCTCAGTTCCTGCTCTTTTTGCAGCGCCGCTTGCAGTCGTTCGCGGTCGCGCCGCAGGGATTCGACTTGGCGGCGTTCGGAGATATCCCGAAAAACGGTCAAGATGCTGGTTGCGATCCCGTTTTCGTCAAAGATCGGCGCGCCGGAGCTTTCGATCCACACCGGACGCCCGTCCGCGTGAATGCAGCGGAACTCGACAAGGCTTCGTGTCGTGCCGGGGTCTTCGGTGAAGGTGCGGACAAACAATTCGCGCACATAATCGAGGTCTTCCGAATAGATCAATTCGAAGGCATTCCGCCCGATCAGCGCTTCAGGGGGATAGCCTAAGGTGTCCTGATAGGATCGACTGGCGTATAAAATTGTGCCTTCGGAATCGATCACGCCGACGAGTTCGTGCATCGTATCCGTGAGCGCCCGCATCCGAACGCTGCTTTGGCGGTCGGAGGCAGTGGTTTCGCGCCAATGCACCTTTTCCAGCGCCAGCGCTATCGCTTGGGCGAGCAGTTTTCCTTCTTCGATTTCGAGGAGCGAAAACGGCATCTGTGTTTGTGTGCGCCCCAAACCAAGAATGCCAATGCAGCCGTTGGGAGTCATGATCGGAATATCCATGACGGCATGTGTATCTTCAGCATAAACAGCGCGGCGGTGTTCCCATCGCGCATAATCTTCCAGAATAGCGGGTTCTCCGGTATCAAACGCCAGCCATGCTAACCGCGCATTTGGGCGGACGATGCGCTCATGGTTAATTGGCGTTTGATTCTTCGTACAGGCGCGCACCACGAGCGCATCCCCGGAATCCAACAGCATGATCTCGCTGTATGGGGCTTGGAGCAGGTAAGCAGCTTCGTCCACAATGCGCTGAAGCATGTCATCCAAGTTTTCAATTCGCAAAAGCTCATAAGTGAGCTTATGCATCGCTTGTAGGTACATCAGCGGTGTGAACGCCGTCATCGTGCCCATTCCTGTTAAGCAACCTCTTAAGGTTCGTTGCTGAAAACTATTTCTATTTTACCTCCGTCTTTTGAATACGGAGTCTGACCTTCGGGGGATTATGGCGCAGATTGGCATTTTCGGTCACAATGAATATAGGCATTATTCAGTAGAGGAGAGTGCGTGTATGATCCGCCGCATCCGCGTTTTGGCTCTTGCCGGACTCGTGTTAGCGCTTGTTGCAGCAGCGCTGCCCGCCGCCGCCGCCGAGTTTGTAATCTTTGAACCGGGAGATGGACGTGTTTCACCACCCGTTCCGCTCAACAGCGCCCCACCGCGCCCGGTCTTGACGCCGCCCGAATCGCTCCCCGCCGATTTAACCGATGGGGCATATCTGGTTGTGAATACCGATAACCTGTACATGCGTCAGGGTGCGTCACCAGAGTATGCGCCAGTAGCGATCGTGGACGGCGGTACATCGCTGATCCCACTTGGCTGGAACGGCGTCACGAATGATGTGTGGTGGTACGTGCAGGTGGGCGGTATGCGCGGATGGGTGCGTGGTGAGTTTGTCTACTTGCGCGGCGATGCGCGTGGACTGCCAATCATCGACTCTCAAGGAACGCTGACGCTCCCACGTCTGTATGTCGGTTGGGAGAACTTCCTCCGCAGCGCCCCGACCTATGATGACAACTATATCTGCCTGTTCCCCGGCAACCTTGAATACGAAATCGTAGGGCGCACATCCGATTCGACGTGGTACGAATTAAGTGTCCGCTGCGATACAGGGCGCGTGGTCGAAGGCTGGCTGCCCGCTGAAAATGGTATTCTTCGCAACCCGGCGGGCGTGTATATTCCGGTGACGTGGTTCTAAGAAAACGTCTGAAAAATCCCTTCACCCTGCTTGGGGTGAGGGGTCATAAAGCGAATATTCAAACGGCTTCTAAGAAATCAGACTCCTCACTCGCTTATAAGTGTGCGGGTGACGTGTTTTTGCCCTGATGCCCTACTCCTCACCCCGCGTGAGGAGTAGGGGGCAAATTCCCAATGATGCGCTCAGTAATGCAGAAGGATGACTCATCGTGCGCTTGCTGCTGATGTGGTATGACCCCAACGAAAATGTCCAACGTGATTATGAAGGTACGCTGCCGATTACGATTGGGCGTGCCCCGAATAACACGATTGTCTTGGACAGCTTACGTGTGAGCCGTCAGCACGCCTTGATCCAGAAGATCAACGGCAAACTGATGCTCACAGATTTGAAAAGTAACAATGGTACGGGGCTGAACGATAAAACGCTGCGCGATGAATCGCACCCGCTGCACGATTCAGATCGGATAGTCGTTGCGCCCTTTGATATTCGCTTAACGCTGCTGGATGATGGACCGGATTCAACGCCGGACAGCGCCGACGCCAAGCGCCAAACGGCGAGTTTTGATCTGCCTGCGCCGCTGCATCTATTGAGCGATACAGAAAGCGCACTGCTTCAGGACTTCATGGAAGTGAAGCGCTTCGCAGCCGGCGAACGCCTGTTTAGTCAAGGGGATGACACCGACGGCTGTTATCTGATCGATCAGGGGGTGGTGCGGCTGGAACTCGATAAGCCGGTTGATGATGAAGGGGACACCGACGAATCATTAGCACTGGTTGAAGCGGGTAATTTCATCGGGGAATTGAGCCTCTTGGATCGTCTGCCGCGCAGCGCATCCGCATTTGCGCACACCGAACTGACCGCCCGCAAGCTGACGCTCGATGCATTTGATGAACTGGTACAGGCACAGCCGAAGATCGCATTTTCGCTCGTGCTGGCGCTCGGCAAAGCCGCCGCCCTCAAACTGCGCGCGACAACCAAGCGATTGGATCAGCTTTCCCGGCGCAAGGCTTAAACTGAGTGCGCGGTGTGTTAACCCTGTAGAGTCTCGTTTTACGCGTATAGTGATACTGAGAGCAGACTTCGATGAGCGATCAACCA
>JAPKMU010000288.1 GCA_026645745.1 Anaerolineae bacterium
CCCCGAATTCGGTTGAGGACAGGACAGTTTTAACATCGGGGTTCACAACGGCGGTTGCTTGAGGGAAACGGCGGTCGTAGGGACGGCATTCTTGCCGTCCGTGACCAGCGGACGCGCAGAAGCGCGCTTTGTGGTGAGTGTGCGACAGCGATTCCCCCTCTACCCGCTTGCGTGGGAGAGGGGGCAGGGGGTGAGGGGCAATTCAATCAGAAAAAACGGTCGTCCACTGAACCGAATTAGGGGAAGGGTAAGGCTCCTCACCCCGCCGCCACCGTGATCATCCGCTCGACCGTTTCCCCGTTCGCATTCCGCGCGATCAAGTTAAAGCTCACCTGATTGACACCCGCCGCCAGCGTGATTTGCAGCGTGCCGCTGTGCGGCAGTTGAATATACAGCAGTCCCGGCGCACCGCTTTCGGTGATCTCCTGAATTTCGACCGCCAGCGCATCTTCGACAATCCAGATCAGGCGTGTCGTTCCCCCCGGCGTGAGTTCGGCGGGCGCGGCGCGAAACTCGACAATGCGCGGTAGTGCAAGCGGGATCGTCGCGGTCGGCGTTACGGGCAGTGTCGGCGGCGCGGGCAGCGTCGGCGCGGCGGCATCCGGCGTGAGCGTGATGACATCCAGCACACCGCCGGGGATCACATGTGTAGGCGTGACCGGAAGCAGACTCGCGGATGGGCTTGGCGTTGGTGCGAAAGCTGTCCCAGAAGGCGCAGCGGTGATCACCGCTTCATCATAGATCACACCCGTGAGCAGATCGACGATCCGCAGCCGCAACGTAATGCCTTCCGGCAGAATGGTGATATTTTGCAGCGTAAGCGTCCCGTCTGAGGGCATCCACACGAGCGGGCGCGGCGGTTCAACCAGCGCGGCTTGATCGCCGATCACCTGCTCGATGATCGGATTGCTGTTTGGCGCACGGTCGGCAATCGACCACCCAATGATCGGCGTTTCTGGCGAACCACCGGGCAGAAGCTCAAAGCGGGTGATACTTGGCAGACCTTCCCGTGTGAACTGCTCCGGCGTTGAACTGGCGGTAAACCGCGCCATATTCGCCGGGCTGTCATACGGAATCACCAATACCCGCTCATCAACCAGTTGATCCCCATCATAGAGACGCAAGCGGTACGTCGGCGGCGCGAACCCGCGTGGGTGCTGGATCGTGTACGGTGTGCTGCCGCTGGCGGGAATTGGATCAAACGGCAGGACGATAGGCGTCCAAATATTCTCAAGATACACATCAATTTGAAGGCTGGCGCTTGCGGTCATGTTGACGGCGTGCCACGAGAGGACGGTATTCACCCCGCCCGCTTCGAGCGCGGTCAAGCGGACGCTGGTCACGGTGCTGGCGAACTCAATAATTGTCGGCGGGTACCCGGCTTGTGCTGCCGCCCGTGTTACGAATGCCATCATCAAAACAACCCACCACACCCGCGCGATCCGCATGACTTTCCCTCATAATGGTCACCATTTCAGCCGGATAATACCGTGTGCAACTCTGTTTCGCCTGAAAACGTATAAAGATGCAGTTTTTGTTTTCGCACGGAAGGATGAATGACTCATGACATCGAGAGACAAACTGCGGGCGATGGTGCTCATGTGGGTAGTGGCGTTTTTTATCTCTTTGACCCTGTTTGTTGGTAAAGACATGATTAATCTGGGTGAAGGGGTGCTTGGCTTCTTTTTATTTGCGGGTTTGATCGGCGGCACGATTGCGATCAGCACATCCCCGACAGCGGCGGAATCTGTGCAGCCGAGAGAGCAGTCCTTCCGTGAGTCAGTCAAGCTCAAGCGCGAAGACACGCATTTAATCGACCGGCTGGTCGAAACGATGGACGACGACGAACGCGCCGCGCTCCTGCGCCGCCTCAGTGCGCCTGATGAATACAGCGTGTCGGATGATGGTGAACTGCGTAAACGCTGACCCATTGTGAACCCTTTACAATCTCTCATGAACCGCCTATTGAACCTGATGTGCATAGGATGATATACTGAGGGGGATTTTCACTCTATAGCACTTGAGAAAACCCCTCGGATGAACGAGAAAACCCTTCATACGCTCGAACTGCACAAAATTTTGGAGCAGTTGGCGGCTTATACCACGTTCAGCGGCGGCGCGGAGCTTGCGCAAGAACTCACGCCGACGACTGATCTGGTTGAGGCGCAGACATGGCAGCGCGAAACCGCCGAAGCGCGCGCGTTATTTGATAATCAGGTCAATATTTCGCTTGGCGGCGTGCGCGATATTCGTGAACCCGCGCTTGGTGCGCAGCGCGGCATCGTGATCGATCCGCCCGTGCTGTTGGATATACGCCAAACCCTGCGGCGCGCCACGACGATCAAGCGGCAGTTAGGGAGGCTCAAAGGGCAGTACCCCCTGCTGGCTGATCTGGCTGAAGAGGCTGAAGAATGCCAAGACATTCAAGATGAGATCGCCCGCATCTTGGATGAAAACGGGCTGATTAAGGACAGCGCCAGCCCGCAGTTAGCGATTATCCGCCGTGACCTGAAGATCGCTTTTGAACGCCTCCAGCAAAAACTCCAGAAGATCATTCAATCCCCCACCAACCAACCCGTCCTCCAAGAATCGCTGATCACCATGCGCAACGGGATTTATGTCGTCCCGCTCAAAGCCGATCATAAAGGACGCATTCCCGGCGTGGTGCATGATGCTTCTGCGTCTGGTGCGACGTTGTTCATTCAGCCGCTCGAAACGGTCGAACTCAACAACCGCTGGCGTGAACTGCAAATCGCTGAAGAAAAAGAAATTCGGCGGATTTTGCTCGCCGTGACCGACATGATCGGACGCGAAAGCGAATTCATCGTGCGCACGGTCGAAGTCATGGCGGGGCTTGACCTGATCCTCGCCAAAGCCCGTTATGCCGACGCGATCAAAGCGACACAACCGCGCTTGAAGCCGTTCGAGAAGAAAGCAAATCCCGACCACCCCGGCAGCGTGATCCGCTTCACGGCGGGGCGTCACCCGCTGCTAAAAGGAAATGTCGTCCCGATTGACGTGGATTTTGACGACAATACGTGGGTGCTGGTCGTGACAGGACCGAACACGGGCGGTAAAACCGTCTCGCTCAAAACAGTTGGCTTGTTCTGCTTGATGGCGCAGTGTGGGCTGCATGTCCCCGCCGAAGATGCGACCTTCAGCGTATTTGAAGGCGTGTACGCGGATATTGGCGACGAACAGAGCATCGAGCAGTCGCTCAGCACGTTCTCGTCGCACATGACCAACACGATCCATATTTTACGCGAATGTACGGATCGGTCGCTGGTGCTGTTGGACGAACTCGGCGCGGGGACTGACCCGGCGGAAGGCTCGGCGCTGGCGCGTGCGATCCTGACATATCTGCTCAACCGCCGCGTGACCGTCATGGTCACGACGCATCACCCGGAATTGAAGGTTTACAGCGTCGAAACTCCGGGAGTGCGCAATGCCAGCGTTGAGTTTGACCTGAACACGCTTGCGCCGACCTACCGCTTGATCATCGGTCTGCCGGGGCGCTCGAATGCGCTGGCGATTGCCACCCGGCTTGGCTTGAACGTGGAAATCATCGAAGAAGCGCGAACGATGGTCGCCACCGAGGACTTGATCGCTGATGACCTACTCGACGAAATCCACCGTACCCGTGAAGATATTCGCCGCCAGCAGGCAGTGACCGCCAACCTGAAGGCGGAGATCGAAGAAGAACGCGCCGAACTCGCGGTACGGTTGAGCACCGCCGAAGATGAACGCCGCAACATCATCGCGGCGGCACGGCGCGAAATGCAGCAGGAACTTGACACCTTCCGGCGTGAGATGCGCGCTTTACGCGGTCAAATGCGCGATGCGTCGCTGCCGCTTGAAGCGCTCAAGCAGGTGCAGGACGCCTCCTCAGCGCTTGAAAACGCGATCAACACGCCGATTGAATCGGCGGTCGAAATGCCCGCCGAGATCGACTGGATGCCGCGTTTGGGCGACCGCGTATGGCTGGAGACGCTCAAGACCGAAGGCACGGTCGAAGAACTGAACAAAGATGAAGCGCTGATTCAGATCGGCTCGCTCAAGGTGCGCGCTAAGCTGAACGAACTCAAACAGCCGCGCAAAGAGGATATTCAGGTCGCCAAACGGCGGCGGAACAGCGCCTATGAACCCGCGCCGACGATCACCGGACCGAAGCCCGCATCCCCCGGACTTGAACTCGATCTGCGCGGCGAACGGGTAGAAGAAGCGCTGCGGCGGCTGGATGATTATGTCGATGCCGCGTACTTGAGCGGTCTGCCGTTCGCGCGTATCATTCACGGTAAAGGAACAGGTGCGCTCCGCAAGGCGATTCAAGAGCGCGTGCGCGAACACTCGCTGATCAGCCGCGCTGTGCCCGGTGAAGCAAAAGAAGGCGGTGACGGCGTGACGATCATTTACATGGTGGCGAATACGTAACCCGTCCCTGAATTCGGTTCATAGGACGACACTTTTTCCTCACCCCCCGACCCCCTCTCCATCGCAAGCGATAGAGAGGGGGAGCAGAGCACCTGTTTTTCTCCCCTCTCTAACCAAAGGTTGGAGAGGGGAGGGGGTGAGGAGCACTTAAGAGGCATGTATGACGCAACTCCCCCGCGCGCGGGTTTTATTTTCAACCGGATCACTCTACCTGTACGATGTCTCGTACAGCTTCGCGCTGGCAAAAGAAGCGGGCTACGACGGCATCGAGATTATGTGCGATGAGCGCTGGTCAACCCGCGATCCCCATTACCTGAAAACCCTCACCACCGCGCACGATCTCCCCGTGCTGGTCGTGCATACACCCTTCAGCTCGAAAATCCCCGGTTGGGGATACGCCCACGACGACATCAACCGGATTGAGCGCACGCTTGAACTCGCGGAGCGGCTCGGCGCGGAGTCGATTGTCGTGCATCTGCCGTCACGCATCCGTATGAAATCAGCACAGCTTGACGGGCACGAAGTCCGCATCCCCGCGCTTGACGAGGAAGGCAAGCTCAAGGCGTGGATCGAAACGAAACTGCCGGACGTACAGCGGAAAACACCCGTCAAGATCGCGCTCGAAAATATGCCGCTCAAGCGTGTCGCCGGTTTCGACTTCGATCCGGTGTGGTGGAACGAGATCAGCGCATGGAGCACCGTTCACGCCCATTTGACGCTCGATACCACGCATTGGGCGACCAAGCAGATCGATCCGGTGCTGGCATACGAAGCGGCGAAAGATCGGATCGCGCATGTTCACTTGAGCAACTATTACAATCAAGAGGAGCATCATCTCCCGCAGAAAGGCGTGCTCAAGCTCGGTAAGCTCTTGCATCAGATGGCGGAGGACGGCTATGCAGGGACGATCAGCCTAGAAGTTGATCCGCAGCATTTGAATTACAAGGATGCGAAAGAGGTGCGCGCCAAGTTACGCGAATCGCTGGCATTTATCCGCGAGCATTTGAGGTAAGCTGATGACCGTAACGCCGCGCCAGCTTTCGATCATCAAGCGTTCTGCCGAACTGCTCGACGGCGGTTGTGTGGTGATTGACTTTGAAACAACAGGCTTTCCGACCGATCCCGACGTTGGGATTGTCGAAGTCGCCGTGATCGACTCACGCGGCGGAATCCTGATGAATACGCTCATCAACCCGCAGCGCCGAATCCCGTCGAGCGCGACGAAAATACACGGAATCCGCGATAAAGATGTCGTCAACGCGCCGACGTTTGCCGACATTTTCCCTGATCTCGCGCGCATCTTGAGCAGTACACCGGCGGTCGCCTACAACTACAGCTTTGAAAAAGCCATGATCGCCGCCGTATGCAAGCGCTGTGATCTGATCGTGCCGAAGGTCGAATGGAGCTGTGCCATGCGCGCCTATACCGTCTATAAAGGACTGCGCGCTTTCAAATCGCTTTCGAGTGCGTGCAGCGAAGAAGGCATCATCGTCGAAAATGCCCACCGCGCCCTTGCGGATGTCAAAATGACGCTGGCACTTCTGTACACGATGGCAGCAGGAAGTTAGCGCGATTTTACGCCTGTCCACTCGAAAATCCACCAACAGCCTTCAGGGTGCTCTATCGACAGGAAACCGGTGTACGTCGTCAGCGACGTAAAGACGAGATCGAATACATAGTAGAGGTCGCTGTCCTCACTCCAAGGCGTTGAAAATTCCCCACTAAAACGACCGCCGTCATCGATCAAGGGGATGCGCCGCCCTTGCCAGTCCAGTTGGTATAGATAGCCATTTTCTGCCTGCCGCAGCGTGACCGGAAACGTGCTCACCTCATCTAGCCCTTCCATGAGCGTATCAGGAAAGGTGGTATCCATCTGAGCAAGCAAGGCTTGGCAGGCTTCACTGTCGATGCCGCCGTTTTCCACGAGGTAACGCGCCGTATTCTGCCACGTTTCACGCGTAGAACGCATGAATCGAATCCCCGGCGGGTTCGCAATATAGGGTGCACCATGAGAGCAGTACAACGAACGCAGACCACCAGCTTGTAACGGCGTGCTGTAAGCACTGCCATTCCAGCCCGTAACCATCAGCAGCAGCGATGCGTTTCCTGTCTCAATCGGTTGGTACAGGGCAAGCGAATCAGACGCGAAAGCAGCCCCCGTGACGGGCAGCACCTCATCAACCAGCAGCACAAGTGGATTTTCGGTCGATGCGAGCTGCACGCGCACCGACGCGATGCTTCCCGTTACGGTTCCGTCAAGGGTGAGCACGCCGCAGTCATCAACCAAGTCGGCGGCACCGATACGAACGGGATTTTCATCTTGGGCGAATGCGACGGCATAGAAGAAGATGAATACGACGACGGGGAACAGAACGCGAGTCATGCGGTGGATCACGGACATCTCCAAGCGATGGTGATCGACTTCTCGGTCGGCTGCACTTGCGAACAGAGCATACCGGCTTCCGCCGAAAACGCACGCATGCGTCGGAGTTCCGAAGGTTTACCGTTGGGTGAGTGCTTATTCCGCGAACAATTCTTTCAGCGCCAGCGTAAAACCGGGGATCACCATGCCGCCGTCGAGCGAGTCGTTCATGCCGAGCGCACGCGGCGCTTTGCCGGGTTCGTATACGTCGATCAACTTCTCCGTCGGGTAGACTTCCCAATAAAGAATGCCCGCCTCTTGGTAAATCGCGCGCTTGCTCCGAATATCCTTCGGCTTATCCGTCGGAGAGATGATCTCGACCGCGAGCATGGGCGGCACGGGATCAGGATATTCGTCGATCATCGGTGTGGTTTTATAGGCAAAATCCGGGGCGATCACGTCTTGCCCGATCAAATATGCACCATCGCCGCCGCTCGTGTGCACAGGTAGATTGTGTTCGCGGCAGTACAGGCGAACGGCAAACGCGATCAATTGATGCAGTTCGGAATGTGTCG
>JAPKMU010000289.1 GCA_026645745.1 Anaerolineae bacterium
TGATCCCATCTGCCGCCATATCGAACTGCCCCTGCGATACCGCCGCGATCATACCGTCCCACGATGTTTCGACATAGACCGGGACACAGTTCAGGCGTGCGCAGATCTCATTGATGGCTTCGTAGTCCCAACCACGCCCTTCACCCGTGACCGGATCGCGGAAATTGAACGGGAGGTAGGCGTTTTCGACCGCCACCGTGATTTCACGTCCGCCAAGGTCAGGCAGCGCGTCTTGCGCCGCCGCCACAAAGGCAGACGTAAGGAGCATTACCAATAGGAATGCAAACAGCGTGAAGCGAGAACGTGTCATCTTTATCCCTCGTTAAGCGGTGCAGGTGAACGTTTAAAGTTTAGCGAGTTTTCGCCAACACGTAAACTCCACTTGCTAATTCATCTTGAAACCCAAGAGAGGTCTTTCAGAACACGGGGGATATGGATTAAAAGCGGTCGGCTCGAATCGGTTGGCAACGCGACACGCGGCTGCTCGTTTTCAATCGTCAGTATAGGGAGCATACGGTCATGTAATGACAGAGGCAGATCATGGACGTTCCACACGGCTTCGAGTCGATCCGAAGGCATGCCGCGATTGATTCCATCGGTCATGCGCCCATAAAAATCAACGTGATATGCAGCGGCTCGCGCGCCGAGCAAGTGCAAATTGAGATGGGCATTACCGCGCTGAAGCGGATCGAATGTCCAGCGGATTTCAGTATAGCCATGATCACGCGCCCAGCGCCGCTGAAACCGCTTGAGTTCTGAGCCAATCCCCATCCCTTGATAGGTGGGATGGACAGCCGTCATATGTGACCAAAGTATCCATCCTTCTGGGCGCGGAGCAGGGAAGGCAAACGCTGCACCGACAACTTGCGAATCGTCGTAAGCGCCAATCAAGACACCGCCGTTTACGGTGACAGCGCGCAGCAAATGATACGGCACCGCATCACGCGGATCGAGTTCCCAAACTTGAATTTCGAGATCGACGACATGCTCTAATTCAGCAACATCGTCGATCACGCGATAGTTGATGTTCATCCGCCCAGTGGCTCAACCAACAACAGTCCGATAAATGCAATGATGATGCCCAAGTGGTGCGTAATCGACCATATCCAATCCAACACTGGCTGAGGTGCAGCCAAATTGATCAAGTGGACGACGAAACTGACGATTACGAGCAAAATACCAATCACCGTCAAAAGACCACGTTTTGCGGCAAGCGTTGATGAAAGACTTTCGAGGAGACGAGAAAGCAGCCGTGATCGATCGATCCATTTAAACATACGGGTTACACCTCGAATGCTTTGTAGCGCTCATAGAGGTAAATGGGCATTTGTAGATGAAGCCGAATACCACTTTCGAGATGCTCCATATTCTCGACGGATGCCAAATCATGCAGCGTTGAAACCAGATCGCCACGTTCATATGGGATGTGCATTACCGCGTGGATAGTCGCTTGGTTGAGCGCATCTTCAGCGGCGGTGAGCAGACCGTCTAGGTTTTGTTTTTTCGCCGCAGATACGGTTACTTGGGCAATGTAGTCTTCAGGATTTGGTATTTCCGGGAGCGTATCGCCTTCCCATTGATCGACTTTATTCCACACAAGCAGCCGTGGAGTTGGCGGCACGTCGATCTCCGCAAGGGTATCTTCGACCGTTTCGATATGCTGCACGGCGTTTGGGTGATTCACGTCAACCACGATGAGAATCAAGTCTGCTTCGCTGATTTCTTCCAGCGTCGCGCGGAATGCCGCAACAAGCGTGGTTGGCAGCTTCTGAATAAAGCCCACAGTGTCAGTGATTAGTGTCTGCCGACCAGATGGTAAGTTCAGGCGGCGTGTCGTTGGATCGAGGGTTGCAAACAATTGATCCGCTACATACACGTCCGCACCTGTAAGCGCCCGCAGCAGCGTTGACTTCCCGGCGTTGGTGTAGCCGACAATCGCAATCATTGGGATTTTGGCACGGTCGCGCTGTGCGCGATGGCGGCTGCGGTGACTGCGCACCTGCTCGATCTCGCTTTTCAGGTGTGTGATCCGACGACGAATCTCGCGGCGGTCAACTTCCAATTGAGTTTCACCCGGACCGCGCAGACCAACGCCACCAGTCCCACCACGCCCCGCGCCGCCGCCTGCTTGGCGCGCCAAGTGCGTCCATTGGCGCGTGAGGCGGGGAAGCCGATATTCGTACTGCGCAAGCTCTACCTGAAGCGCGCCTTCGCGTGTGCTGGCATGCTGCGCGAAAATATCGAGGATCAGCGCGGAGCGATCCAAGATTTTGACATCTTCGCCAAACCTTTTTTCAAGCTCACGTTGGTGACGCGGAGACAACTCATCATCAAATACGACGACTTGTCCTTCGGATGCAAGCAGCGTCTGTTGAATCTCTTCAACTTTCCCCGCGCCAATGAAGGTTGCAGGGTCAATCTGGTTCAAGTTTTGGGTGGTCTGCGCGACAACCTGCATTCCTGCTGTATCTGCGAGCTGCGCCAATTCTTCCAGCGAGTCATGGATACTGAGTAATGGGCGACTTCCGCGCAAGCCAACACCCACCAGAACAGCACGTTCTGATGGGGCGTTGGTTAATTTCTCGGCGTGGCGATACTAAAACGCACATAAGCCTTACCACCCGGTCCGTAGAATTCGCCCGGTGCAAGCGAAACGTTTGCGTCAACAAGCGCTGATTCCGCATAAGCAACGCCATCACCGTTTTCCGTTTTCGCCCAAATATATAACGAACCTTTGGGTGTGTGCGCACTCAAGCCAATCGACGGCAGCGCTTGAAGAATTAGGTCACGGCGGCGCTGATACACCCTGTTGCGTTCATCGATCCAATCTTGCGCTACCGTATCCATTGCGATGATGCCCGCATCGTAAATCGCGCGGAAGTGCCCGCTGTCCATATTGCTCTTGATATTCAGCAGTGTCTTGAGCGCCGACTGTGATCCCACTGCTGCGCCAAGCCGCCATCCCGCCATGTTGTATGTCTTAGAGAACGAAATGAATTCGACGGCATGTTCAAGTGCACCCGGTGCTTCTAATGCACTGCCAGCACGATACCCTTCAAACGTCACATCGCAGTACGGATTGTCTGATGCAAGCAAAATTCCGTGACGAGCGCAAAACTCGACCATGCGCGCATAAAACGCCGTATCAACCGTTGCGCCCGTTGGATTGTTGGGATAATTCACCCAAAGAATTTTGCTGCGTTCTAGTACATCTGCCGGAATCGCATCGAGATTAGGCGTGTAACCGAGATGTTCTGGTGTTGGGACGAAAAACGCATCACCATCCGCCAAGTATGCACCCATCGAATACGACGGGTAGCCGACATCCGGCACAAGCACGGTATCGCCAGAATCGACAAACCCTAGAATCAGATTGACGATCCCTTCCTTGCTACCCAAGAGCGGCAGTACTTCTTTTTCGGGGTCAACTTTCACACCGAAGCGCCGCTGATAATAACGAGCGACTGCCTCTCGAAACTCCGGCGTGCCTTTATATCCCGCGTAACCATGATGATCGGAAACCGATGAAGAATGTGCCAACGCCTCGATCACCTGAGTGGGCGGCGGCATATCAGGACTGCCTACATCAAGGTTGATCACGTCAAGCCCGCGCATCGTCATTTCGCGGACGCGCTGTGTGAGCGCGGCGAACGGATACACGGGCAGGTGTCCTATACGTTTTGCAGGAGGTGGTACCAAAATGAAATCCTATCTATCCAGTAACGCGCGTGACCAAGCCGCTGCGCTCAAGGAATACTTGAAGCACGCGCCCGACGCGCTCTAAACTATCTGCGCTGATTCTATCCAATGTGTCAAGCGAGGTGTCCCAAAATTCATATTCGAGATCGATGATATCAACTGCTGGTATCCCGCGCTGCAAAAATGGCACGTGATCGTCAGTGATCGACCCACGTGCTTCCATTGGAAACTGCTCCCCATAGCCTAACTCATGCGCGATACTCCAAATTGCATTGGTGTACTGCTGCGCGTAAGAAACAGAATAGCCTTCCTGTGGAAAACGCTGGTCAAATTCACCAACTAAATCGACCAACAACATTAAGGCAATTGGATCGGATGCCAGATCGAGATTCTGAGCATATAGGCTCGAACCGACGAGATAGCCGTTGACTGAGGGCTGCGCGCGAGTCCAAGGAGGGATTCGCCCATTGTCTTCCGCATCGAAAAACACCAGCCGAATTTGCATATTCGGTGTGTAGGATTGACTGAGAACACGCGCCAGTTCGAGCAGCACGCCGACACCGCTTCCGCCGTCGTTAGCACCGGGCATCGGCAGGAAACGATTCTCTACAACCGGGTCTTTGTCAGAAAATAGGCGAGAATCGTAATGCGCGCCAATTATGATTACACCGTTTTCTGGCGAACCATAAGTCGCAACCAAATTGCGGACAGGGACGAGTAGTTCCCCGATTTCGACATCTCGCCACGAATCAGCAGTTTCACCTGCCTCGCTGATCTGCCCGACCAGTGCGTCCTGCACCGAAAATGGCTGCCAGTCTTCAAGCGCTCGCAGTTCTTCATCGGAATAGGTTGAGACATCCCCCAGATTGACAACATGCCAATCCTCTGAGGTTTCCCATCCATAGCTCTCCAACTTTTCGAGGATCAAGTTACCAGCTGCATAATTGCCGAGCGTAGCAGTACGTCTAAACCCTGCATTTACATGATCAGCAACATGCTGGTAGGCAAGTTCACCGCTGAAATCTTCAGCCAATGCATCATCTTGAGCACTGGTGATCAGCGCTGGAGCGGCAAACGCAGTGAGCGCGAACAGTAAAGCGATATTGGCGATCAGAACGGCACGGCGGATTCGATTGATCAAGAGTTTGCCTCCGGTAATGGAAGTAAATATGGGTCATCGGATTCAGCCAAAGCGGCACGCAAGTCAGCAAGTGCGCGTTTGACGTAACCCAGATAGCGCTGGCGCTTGTCTTTTACGTGGGGGTCAAGGTCTGGCATGATGCCAAAATTCGCCTTCATCGGTTGGAATGTATCCGGTTCGGCATGACTGACGTAACGACACAGTGCTCCAAGCATCGTGGTCGGGGGCAGCGTGATCGGCGGTTTTCCTTCTAGGTATCGCGCCATGTTAATACCGGCGACTAATCCGGTTGCGACGTTGCCCATGTATCCTTCAACACCTGTGATCTGTCCCGCGAAGAATAGGTCGGGACGCTGGCGAAATTGCATCGTGGCATGAAGCAGGGTCGGTGCATTGATAAAAGTATTCCGGTGCATTTGTCCCATACGCACAAATTCGGCATTCGCCAAGCCGGGGATCATGCGCAGCACTCGTTCTTGATCCCCCCATTTCAGATTTGTTTGAAAACCGACCAGATTATACAGACTGCCCGCAAGATTATCTTGTCGCAACTGCACAACGGCATAGAACTTCTTGCCCGTGCGTGGATCACGAAGCCCAATCGGACGCATCGGTCCAAAAGCGAGCGCTTGCTGTCCCCGTGCGGCGATCTGCTCAATCGGCAGACATCCTTCAAAGAAGCGTGGGTCTTCTTGCTCAAAATCACGGAGTTCAGCGCGCTCGGCAGCAAGGATCGCTGCCACGAATGCCTCATATTCGTCACGGGTCATCGGGCAGTTGATATAGTCACCGTCAGCATCTTCACCGCGCCCGTAGCGGTTCGCCCGGAAAGCAATCGACATATCGATGCTTTCGGCGGTGACGATTGGCGCAAGCGCATCGTAGAAGTATAGATACTGCTGTCCTGTTAAAACGCCGATTGCTTGTGCAAATTGTGGTGATGTCAGCGGACCTGTTGCGATAATCGTCGGGGTATCTGGGATGTGGACAACTTCTTCGCGGATGATCGTGATGTTTGGGTGAGAGGTAAGCGCACTCGTGACGGATGCTGCGAACAGTTCACGATCTACTGCCAACGCTCCGCCTGCCGGAAGCGCCGCACGTTCTGCCTGATCGAGCAAGAGCGACTTGAGCAAATCGAGTTCGGTTTTCAACAAGCCCGACGCGCGATCCGGCAGTTTTGAGCCGAACGAATTACTGCAAACCAACTCGCCAAGTCGATCAGATACATGCGCACCTGTGGCTTTGTGAGGGCGCATCTCGTAGAGATCGACGCGGAAGCCGCGTTGGGCAAGCTGCCACGCGGCTTCCGATCCCGCCAATCCACCGCCAACGACGATGACTTTATTCGTCATGTGGGGAGTTCTCGCACTACATTTTGCTCAGGATGATGGTGGCGTTTTGACCACCCAAGCCAAAGCTGTTTGACAGCACCGTTCGCAAACTCTTGAGATCACGCCCAACATTTGGGACATAATCGAGATCGCAGTCAGGATCGGGTGTTTCGTAATTGATCGTCGGATGGATAACCCCATCGACCAGACTCATCACTGAAGCGATGATTTCAATCGCACCCGATGCGCCCAGCGCGTGACCGAGCATGCTTTTGGTTGAGCTAATGGGAATGTTGTATGCCTGCTCACCAAATACACGCTTGATCGCCAGCGTTTCCATTGCATCGTTCGACTGCGTTGATGTACCGTGCGCGTTGATGTAGTCGATTTCTGCCGGGTCCACATGAGCATCCTGAAGCGCCCACTGCATTGACCGGATCGCGCCACCCGCAGCGGGATCAAGTGCGGCAATGTGATAGGCGTCCGATGAGGAGGCATGACCAAGGATTTCGGCATAGATGCGCGCCCCACGTTTGAGGGCATGCGCAAGGCTTTCGATCACCAGCACGCCGCAGCCTTCACTGTAAACAAAACCGTTGCGATTCTTGTCGAATGGACGGCTGGCAGCAGAAGGGTTGTCGTTGTAACCAGTGGCAAGGGCATCCATCGCTTCAAATCCAGCAATGGCATAATCTTGAAAGACCGACTCGACTCCGCCCGTAATAATCACATCCGCACGTCCTGCGCGAATCTTATCGGCAGCCTCACCGACAGACTGAGTACCTGCGGCGCAGGCTGTAGACGGTGAAAGCAGTGGACCAAACGCTTTGAAAAAGCGGCTGATGTAGTGACCCGGCATATTCGGGAGTGAGTTGATCAGTGCCAGTGGGTTTGGGCGTTTATAGCCGGATTCGCGGTATTTTGTTGTGCTTTGATCACCCGTTTCGTGTGAACCGAGTGTCGTTCCCATCACAACACCTACGCGATCCCCTTCGGCTTCGATGTCCTGCTGGGTCATTCCTGCATCTTCGACTGCCATCTGAGCAGCAACAAGCGCAAACTGAGAGGCACGCCCCATACGGCGCGCTTCCTTGTGCTCAATGAAGTCTGTTCCATTGAACCCACGCACCTCACCGCCGATCTTGACAGGCACATGTTC
>JAPKMU010000028.1 GCA_026645745.1 Anaerolineae bacterium
GGTGCATTGGGGCATCAAACCCTGATGCACCATTCCTCTAGACGGTCGGTTCGTCGCTGTTCATGCGGGGTGCGTTGTCGCGGTAGCGGTAGGTGATGCGCCCGCGAGTCGGGTCGTACATGCTCATTTCGAGCCGGACACGATCGCCGAGCAGAATTCGGATGTAATTCTTGCGCATTTTTCCCGAAAGATACGCCAACACCCGGTGCTTGTTTTCCAGTTCAACGAGGAATTGGGTGTTGGGCAGCGCTTCAACCACCACACCTTCTACTTCGAGCTTATCGTCTGTCTGTTTCGCCATACCTATCCTTTTGTGCTGTAGGGCTGATCAAATAATAATACCGCTGCCCAGTTCGGGCAGCGGTTTCAAGGCGGTGTGTACTTCCCGTCCGGTAAGCTCAAGAGAGGTGGCGCGCAGGGTTAGCGCAGCGAATTCTTGCGCTGGCGGCGGCGCGAACGACGGATCGCCTTCTTCTTCTCGATCCGGCGCAGCTCGCTTTTGCTGATGTGCCAACGCTTACGGCGCACCGTACTAAGGACTCCACTTGTCGTCACACGCTTACGAAAACGACGCAGCAGCGAGTCTTGCGATTCGTTCGGACGCAGGGTTACATGTGCCATACGCTCTCCACCTCCTTTCGTTAGAGTTTCTTGCCCGTTGGGGCGACTACGCTTCGACGGTTGTCGGCTGGTCTGTTAATTCTACCGAAACCGCCTCAGGAACGCTACCGTCAACTTCGGCGGACGCGCTTGGAACTTCATCGGCATCAACGACGCTGCCGCCGTCGACTTCAGCAGCGGCGGCTTTGGTCTGCTGCCAGCGGGCGATCTCTTCCGCCGACACTTCCTTCAAACTCAAGCCAAGGCGCTGTTTATCCGCTTCGATGCTGATCACGCGCATGAGCAGGCGCTGTCCTTCATGGACAACCAGCGAGGCGTCTTCCGGTGCGGGTTCGGCGATTTGGCTGGTGTGCAGCAGTGCTTCGATACCCGGTTCGAGGCTGACAAACGCGCCGAACTGAGTCACACGGCTGACGATGCCTTCCACCAACTGCCCGACATGATACAGTTCTTCGACCATCGCCCAAGGATTTTCCTGAAGGCGCTTCAAGCTCAAGCCGATGCGTTTGCCTTCGGCGTCGAGCCGCAGAATATAAACATCGATTTCGTCGCCCACTTTGAGGACTTCTTTCGGGTGGTTGACGCGATGCCATGCCAATTCACTGATGTGGATCAGACCGTCAGCGCCGCCCAAGTCCACGAACGCGCCGAAATCGCGCAGTCCGCTGACGACACCCTTACGGACATCGCCTTCCTTGAGCTGTTCGAGGAGCAGTTCTTTGCGTGCTTCACGGTTGCCACGCTGGGCGTCACGCTGGCTGAAGACCAAACGGCGGCGTTTGCGATTGACTTCGATGATTTTCAGCGGAATCTTCTGACCGACTAGGCGCTGCATGCGCATCTTGCGCTCGTCTTCGTTCAAGCCGCGCGGCAGATCAAGGACATGGCTTGCTGGAACGAACCCACGCAGGTTGCCGAACAGGACGATCAAGCCGCCCCGGTTGGCTTCGGTGACGATGCCTTCCCAGATCTGATCCTGTGCCATCAGTTCTTCGGCGCGCTTCCAGTCTTCCGTCTGCTGCGCCTGCGACACTGACAAGACGAGATTGCCATCTTCGTCTTCCATGCGCAAAATCATCACTTCAATTTCGCTGCCGACTGTGTAGTTATGGGTATCCGTCCCCATACGCTCCAAGTCGCGGCGCTGCACAACCCCGTCCCGTTTCATTCCATCAATAGCGACGATCAAGCCTTGGGCATCAACGGCGACGATCATCCCCGGCACGATGTCACCACGTTCTGGTTGTTCCTGCGAGAACCATTCTTCAAGCAGCGCGCCAAAATCCTCGCCTGCTCCGGTCATAAGATTATTATCCAGCATGACATTTCCTTGCCCCTACTCGAACGATATGATCTTCACGGAAATCACAAAAAGAAAACTCGGCGCGCTCTGAATAGCCTCAGGCTGCCGAGTTGGGCTTTGAGTTGTGCAGCACACTAGCGCGGCGGAAAAACACAGCAAATAATGAGCGCCGACACCCCAAGGCGGGCGCTGCCCCTTTCCTTAAAGATCGGGCGGCAGTATACGAAGCGGATTTGTCTTTGTCAAGGCAGTCGTGACATTGATCACAAACGCGGGGGATAGCTGACAAAAAGCGAAGCCCCCGGCATGCCGGGGGCTTCAAAAAAGGACGACTCTAACGAATTAGAGCGTGTTGACGATGTTCGAGAAGATGTTACCAATGGCGGGACCGAGCAGCGCGAGGATCACGATCACCACGACGGCGACGAGAACCAAAATGAGCGCGTATTCTACGAGACCCTGACCTTCTTCACGAGGCATGTAAATCATTGTATTCGTCTCCTTTAGCTGTCAACAATTCAATCCTAGCATGCACTCTCGTGTGATGCAAGCGGGTAGGGCTTAATTTCCTATCCAAAGCATTAAGGTTTTCACAATCCGGTTAGGGGGCTGTGATGACAAGTGTCATGTTGAAATGTGTTAAACCTCCCAGCCGCCCTTTTGACAATTCCTTAGCGCCTCCTTAAAATTCTCCTGAACACGCAACGTTCACGAAGGAAGCTTCTTATGAAAGAGTACACTACCGACAAATTACGCAACGTCGCTCTCGTGGGGCATCAAGGATCAGGGAAAACCTCACTGGTCGAAGCGATGCTGTACAACACGGGGGCGATCACCCGCTTGGGGCGGATTGAAGAGAAGAACACCGTGAGCGATTGGGACGAGGAAGAAAAAGAGCGCGGCTTGTCGCTCTCGACCTCGTTGGTTCCGATCGAGTTTAACGATTTCAAGATCAACGTCCTTGATGCACCCGGATATCCTGATTTTCAAGGTGAAGTCAAGAACGCGATCCGCGTTGCCGATTCGGTATTTGTGGTCGTTGATGCAACCTCCGGCGTCGAAGTGGGTACCCAGCTCGCTTGGGAGTATGCCGAAGTTTATCAGCAGCCGATCGTTGTGACGATCAACAAGTTAGATCGTGAAAATTCCAGTTTTGAGCGCACGCTGCAATCGCTCAAGGATGCATTTCCAGAATACAAGTTTATCCCCGTTATGATCCCGATCGGTGAAGAAGCCGATTTCAAGGGTGTTGTCAACCTTCTGACGATGAAAGCATACTTCGCAGAAGGTAAGGATCGGTCAGACCTGCCGCCGGAAATGCTCGAAGCCGCCGAAGCCGCGCGCACCGTGCTTATCGAAGCGGCAGCGGAAGCCGACGACAAGCTGATCGAGAAATACTTCGCGGAAGGCAACCTGTCCCCCGAAGAAATCCGCGACGGAATGCGGAAAGCCGCCCGCGATGCTTACCTGAAAACTGTTCCGGTCTTTGCGACTTCCAGTACGAAAAACATCGGCACTGTTCCGCTGATGGAGGCGCTGGCTGTCTATGTCGGTCCGCCTTCAGAGCGCCGCGTGCAGTATTTGGATCAGGCGGGCGAAAAGCAGTTTTTGTATGCCCCGCAGAGCGATGCAGGTCCGCTGGCGGCATATGTGTTCAAGACGAGCAATGACCGGTTTGTTGGCACGCTGACTTACTTCCGCATTTTCTCCGGTACGGTTCACAGTGATGACCGCTATTTCAACTCGACGCGCGGCGCTGAAGAACGCTTCGGCGGGTTGATGATCATGCGCGGTAAAGACCAAATACCGATGCCGGTGCTGCATGCTGGAGATATGGGTGTTGTCTCAAAACTCGCCCAGACCAAAACAGGCGACACGATCAGTTCACGCGAGAATTCGTTCCAGATCGTGCGTCCGTCGTTCCCCGAACCGCTTTACCAAGTAGCACTGCTTCCAAAAACCGCCGCTGATACGGGCAAGATGAGCCAAGTTCTGACGATGTTGAGCGAATCCGATCCGACTCTGCGCTGGCGGCAGGATGGCGAAATTAAGCAGACGATCCTCGAAGGCATGGGCGAACTGCATGTGAACATTGCCATCAGCCGCGCGGCGAAGTTCGGCGCGAATATGGATATCGCTGTTCCAAAAGTGCCGTACCGTGAAGCGATTACGGGGAAGGGTTCAGCTACGTATCGCCACAAGAAGCAAACGGGCGGATCGGGTCAGTTTGGTGAAGTTTCGCTGCGTGTTGAACCGAACCCCGGTAAAGGATATGAATTCAAGTCAGCGGTCGTCGGCGGCGCGATCAGTAGTTCGTACTTCCCGTCGATTGACAAGGGAATTCATCAGGTGCTGGAATCGGGCGCGATTGCGGGATACCCGATCAGCGATGTGCTCGTGACGGTGTATGACGGGAAAGAACACCCGGTCGATTCAAAGGACATCGCCTTCCAAGTCGCGGGGCGCGAAGCGTTCAAAGAGGCGTTCCAACAGGCAAGCCCGGTACTGCTTGAGCCGATCATGAACGTCAAGATCATGGTGCCGGAATCACTCATGGGCGATATTCTGGGCGACTTGAATACGCGGCGCGGTCGTGTGCAGGGGATGGAAACCGAAGGCGCAAAGAGCGTGGTGACGGCGCAAGTGCCGCTTGCCGAAATGATGCGCTACGGCAACGAACTCCGCTCGATGACGGGTGGACGTGGACTTTACGAAATGACCTACAGCCACCACGACCCGGTGCCGAGCAATGTCGCCGCGCCGATCATCGCGGAAGGCAAGAAGCACATGCAGCATCACGAAGTGTAGCGCATCTGCCGAAAGTCAATTGCAGAGAGGGCGTGGGAAACCACGCCTTTTTTGTTTCTTGCGATTCACGAGTTTTTCACAGGATATGTACGTTTTACGCGAGAAACAGATAACGCAATCTGATATATTGCGGATCATATTCCGAGTATGCACTCATTGGAGTTGACATCATGCCGTTTGAAGTAATGCAGCTTGGGGACGAACCCATTATCATTGTCACGATTATTCCCCCGCCGGATATGATTGAGGAACCGAAGCAAATTCTCGCTGCCACTAGCGCGATTGTGCGCCGCCTTGAGGGAACGGTTTTTCGCATCACAGACATCACCCGCTTTGAACCGAGCTTCGAATTGGTCGTGATGGCAATGGCTCAAGATATTCGGCACAGCGAGAAGAACATTCGACACGTCTTTGTCGGCAAAGGCGATATGGTCGCGTTGGCAGCAGAGGCGATCAAACAGCCGCATTACGGCGCACGGGAAGGTCACATCGTCGCGTCAATGGAAGAGGCAATCGCCTACGCACGCGAACATCTCAAGGACTAGTGCGAGCAACAAAAAGGGCAGTCCGTGTTACCGGGCTGCCCTTTTGTTATCCCTTAATCCTGCGGTTCACTGACCGGAGGCGGCGGCGGAATGATCACTTCCGCATTCGGGTCTAGCGGCATTCCTGCGATCTCCATCACACGCGCACGCTCGACAATTTCATTGGTGAGCAGGTCGTTCGCCAGCGTATCGAGCTTGTCCATATTCCGACTCAACAGGTCAAGCGCACGATCATACGCTTCATCCACGATCCGGCGAACTTCCGCGTCGATTTCAGAAGCGGTTTCCTCGCTGTAATTGCGCCCTTGTGACAGCGAATAACCGAGGAACGGCTGACGCTCATCATCGCCAAAGTTCACCTGACCGATGCGGTCACTCATCCCCAATTGGGCAACCATTTGGCGCGCCATCTGGGTGACGCGGCGGAGGTCGTTGGATGCGCCGCTCGTGATTTCGCCAAACCTGACCTGTTCAGCCGCACGCCCGCCAAGCAGGACAATCATCCGGTTGAAAAGTTCGGTGCGCGAATAATTGCGGCGGTCATCTTCCGGCAGAATCGCCGTTACGCCGAGCGCCTGACCACGCGGCACAATCGTCACCTTAAACACCGGATCAGCGCCGGGGGTAAGTGCCGCTGACAGCGCATGACCGGCTTCATGATACGCAACAACTTTCCGCTCCTGCTCATGTGCCAGCGGCGGACTCTGCGTGCCGAGTACAATTCGGTCAAACGCGTCGGAAAAATCGCGCGCGGTGATCTTCTTGCGATTGTTGCGCGCCGCCGCAAGCGCGGCTTCATTTGCCAAGTTCGCCAAGTCCGCGCCAGAAAAACCAATCGTCGCTTTAGAGAGGTCTTTCAGTTCAACATCCGGCGCGAGCGGTTTTCCGCGTGTGTGGACTTTGAGAATATCCTCGCGTCCCTTGCGATCCGGCAGTTGGACGGTCACCTGACGGTCAAAGCGACCGGGACGGAGCAGTGCCGGATCAAGCACGTCGGGGCGGTTGGTCGCCGCCATCACGATCACGCTTTCGGTCTGGTCGAAACCATCCATTTCGGCAAGCATCTGGTTGAGCGTTTGTTCACGCTCATCGTTACCGCCGCCGAGTCCCGCGCCGCGCTGCCGTCCAACGGCATCAATTTCATCGATAAAGACGATGCTCGGCGCGGCGGCTTTCGCCTTGCCGAACAGATCACGAACGCGGCTTGCGCCCACGCCGACGAACATTTCGACGAACTCGCTTGCGGCGATGCTGAAGAATGCGACATCTGCTTCACCTGCAACGGCACGCGCCAAGAGCGTTTTACCCGTGCCGGGAGGTCCGATCAACAGCACACCGCGCGGGATACGTGCCCCAAGCGCGATGTACTTATCCGGTTCGCGCAAGAAGTCCACGATTTCGACAAGTTCGGATTTCGCCGCTTCTTGACCCGCCACATCAACGAATGTGATTTTCGGTTTTTCTTTGGTGTATTCCCGCGCTTGCGTGCGACCAAACCCGAATACACCGCCCATTTGACGTTGTGCGTTGCGCGCCGACCACACCAAGAAGCCGATCAACAGCAGGAACGGTGCAAAGTTGAGCAGAAGCGTCAGCAGCGCATTGGGCTGCGTGAACTGCCCGACAATCGTCACGCCGCGTTCGCGGAGCGTCGTCACAAGTGACGGATCCGCTTGTGGGACGAGTGTCGCGGTGAAGCTGGTGGCGTCACGGGCTTCGATTCCCTGCGAAAGCAGCGCCGACCCCGGAATCGGATAGCGGACGGGTTCCGAAAAAACCATCGCAATCGAGTCATTGTCGATCACCGCTTGAATCGTGACGTCACCCGCGACAAGCTCGCCGTCTTCGTTCGGCTGCGCGCCGTAGGTGTTCACCAATTCGTACACCGCCGAATACGGAATTTGAACCGGAGATTCCGGCGTCAGCATGTTGCTGATCTCAGGTGCATTGTTCAATGCCCAGATCAGGAGCACAATCAAGATAACCGGAATGAGCCAGCGCGGGAGCTGGTTCAGCGGGTTGGGCGGCGGAGGCTGCTGACCCGGTTCCGGTGGTTTCTCATTTGAGTTACGAGGACTCTGGTTTGGTGGAAATGCCATTCTGGATGCCTTTTTCTGGCAGTTAAGTTACGTTTATCCTACGGGGGACGCATTAGATTCGTATAAACGTTTCCTTGAGGGGGGACTAGAACAAAGCCGGATTCGCATATAATCGGACGGGTACAAAGGTAAAAACGAGCATGGACGATCCGAAAAAACCCACAAATTGGGACGAGTATACGCTGCCTTCCAAAGCGACGATTGCGCGCCGCCCGCGTGTTGAAAAGGCGGAAACCAGCGGCGCGACTGACAGCGGAAACCCTGCGCCGCCAGCGGGCGCGCCGCTGATCTTGCAGCATTTCTTTGACGGCGCGATGGATTTAGACAAAGAACTCACCGCGCGCTTTGCGAATATGCCGCTGCTGTCGGTGATCCGCGTGCGGCAGTTCGGCGGACGGGTGCGTTCTGGCGCGGCGCTGATGACCGCGCAAGACGGGTCGGCGGCGGTGGTGGTCGAAGTGGACGCGGCATCCAAAGATGTGCAGTTTACGTATACACTCGGCGGGATGCTGGCGCTCTCGTTCGAGCTTCGCAGCCTCAGCGACATGGATCGCGCGCACTGGATCGAACCGATGCGCCGGGAAAACAGCGAAGTCTCGTTTTTGTGGAATCAAGCGCGGTGGGAAAATGATTATCTCATCTGCGCGGCGCATAAACACCACACCAATCTTTTCGCTTTCTCCAGCCATCACACACAAGCCGCCGCCCGTTTGACGACGGATGTCAGCCGCAAACTGCTCAACTGGATCGCCGGATATTGGTCAGCTTGAACCCTAGTGTTAGGAGAAGGAATGAATCGACTTCAGGCGGAGACAAGCCCGTATTTGCGTCAGCACGCCGATAATCCGGTGGACTGGTATGCATGGGGCGAAGAAGCGCTCACCCGTGCACGCACCGAAGACAAGCCGATCTTGCTCAGTATTGGCTACAGCGCATGCCATTGGTGTCATGTGATGGCGCATGAGAGCTTTGAAGACCCGGCGACGGCGGACTTGATGAACCGCTTGTTTGTCAATATCAAGGTGGATCGGGAAGAACGCCCGGACTTGGACGACATTTACATGAACGCCGTTCAAGCGATGACCGGGGGCGGCGGTTGGCCCATGACCGTCTTTTTACTCCCCGATGGTCGCCCATTTTACGGCGGCACGTACTACCCGAAAACGGCACGCTACGGGATGCCGTCGTTTCAGCAGGTGCTCAACGCGGTACACAATGCGTATGCAACCCGCCGCGCCGAAATGGAAGAAATGGCGGGTAAGCTCACCGATGCGCTGAAGCGCGACTCGCTTGGCTTAGGCGGCTTCGCGGATAACCTGACGCCGGATTTGCTCAACGGTGCGGCGGGGAAGATGCTCCAAAACGCCGACACGACTCACGGCGGTTTCGGCGGCGCGCCAAAATTCCCACAGCCGATGAATCTTGAATTTCTACTGCGATACTGGACGCGCACCCGTGATCAAGCCGCGCTCGATCACGTGCTGCTGACACTGCGCAAGATGGCGCGCGGCGGCATTTATGATCAAATTGGTGGCGGGTTTGCGCGCTACAGCGTTGATGCGGTCTGGCTCGTCCCACACTTTGAGAAAATGCTCTACGACAACGCCCAGTTGAGCCGCCTGTATCTGCACGCATGGCAGATCACCGGCGATCCGTTTTTTCGCCGCATTGCTGAAGAAGTTTATGATTACCTGCTGCGCGAAATGACGTCGCACGAAGGCGGGTTTTATTCCGCGACGGACGCAGACAGCGAAGGCGAAGAAGGCAAGTTCTTTGTTTGGACGTGGAACGAACTCGAAGACCTGCTTGGCGCTGACGCGGACACTGCGATTGAATACTGGGGCGTGACCTCGCGCGGCAACTTTGAAGGTCACAATATCCTGTTTGTGCCGAATGATGACGCGGTGATTGCGGATCGCCTGAATCTAACGGTCGATCAACTGCACACGAAATTAGACGCGATCAAGGATAAGTTGTTCGCGGCGCGCGTCCAGCGGATTCCACCGGGATTGGATGACAAAATCATCGCGGCGTGGAACGGATTAGCGCTTGCTTCGCTGGCAGAAGCGGCGCGCATCTTCAAGCGCGCTGATTATCGCACAGCGGCGGTGCGCACGGCGGATTTTCTGCTCGAAAAACTGCGCAAACCGGACGGACGTTTATACCGAACGTACAAAGACGGTCAGCCGAAAGGTGACGGCTATCTTGAAGATTACGCCGCCGTGATCGACGCGCTGATCGAGGTCTACCAACTGACGTACAGCGAGAAATACTTCACAGCGGCGCGCGAACTCGCCGATCACGCACTGGCGCATTTCCGCGCCGATGACGGCGGTTTCTTCGATACGAGCGACGAACACGAGTCGCTGATCGTGCGCCCGCGCAGTTTGCAAGATAACGCCGTGCCGAGCGGAAATGCGCTGTTTGCCCGTGCGCTGATCCGCTTGATGGCGTACACCGGACACGCAGATTATGAAGAGGCTGCCCGCCGCACGCTGAATCCGCTGGCGAACGCGATGCGCGAATATCCGCAGGCATTCGGGGAAGGGCTGAACGCGATTGACGCGCTCGTGAGCGGTCTTGCAGAAGTGGCGATTGTGGGTGATCCGCAAAGCGCCGAAACTGCCGCGCTGATCGAGACAGTACACGCCGCATATCGCCCGAACCTGATCACGGCGCTTTCGCCCGTCGATGTCGAAGGCGATTCGGTGATTCCGCTGTTGAGCTACCGCACGCGCAAAGCAGGATTATCAACCGTGTATGTGTGCCGCCATTTCGCCTGTCAAATGCCCGTGACCACGCCCGCTGAATTGGAAAAACTGCTGTGACTTCTCAAACCCGGATGCTGATTGTCGATGTCGAGTCCACCTGCTGGGAATCATCACCGCCGCCCGGTCAGCAGAGCGAAATCATCGAGATCGGTATCTGTGCGCTGGACTGGGACACGCTGCAAATCAGTCAAGAGAGGAGCATTCTCGTCAAACCGGCGCGCAGCCGCGTGAGTCCGTTTTGCATAGAATTGACCTCGCTCACACCGGAATTGGTCGATCAAGGCATGTCGTTTGCGGAGGCATGCGCGCTGCTCGAAACCGATTACGCTTCTAAAAGTCTGATGTGGGGCAGTTGGGGCGCGTATGACTTGCGAATGTTTCAGGATCAGTGTGCAAGTTTTGGTGTGCCGTATCCGTTTGGTGTGCAGCATCTCAACATCAAAAAGCTGTTTGGCGAACGGGTCAACAAAAAGAAACAGGTGGGGATGGCACAGGCATTGAATCTCATCAACCTACCGTTGAAAGGCACCCATCATCGCGGCGGAGATGATGCCCGGAATATCGCCGTGATCCTCGGATGGATGATCAAGCGGTTCGGTGCAGAAATCCTGCCGATTTTTGAGGCGGAATAGCCGTGTTCGGACAAAACACAACCCCACAGGAAAATTTCCGCCTGATTTTAACCACCGTCGTCGGTGGTGCGTTCGGCGCGGCGGGTTATCTCCTCGAAGATCGTCCGCCGCAGTGGGCAGGCGGTCAATATCGTTTTCATACCGATTTGGGCGGCGGGCTGAACGGCTTCATCGAGTTCATGCACTTGTATTACGCCGAAGGCAAACCGTCGCGCTTCCGGGTGACGCTCACCCGAACCGATCAAACCGTGCCGAATATGCCATCGACCCACCCGCATTTCGTTCAGCGGTCGCTGGCGGCGCTGGTCGTCGAAGATTTTGGCGTGGCGATTCTCCCGTCCGCTGATCACTGGTGGACGTATGCGAACGGCGATACGCGCGCACTTGGGCTTGCGCTCGGTGAAGCGGGATCGCTCACGGTTGGGTATGGGATTCCGTTTTTGGCGGGCAGCCTTGAACCGCCTCCCCGTTAAGCCTTTGTTATCTTTTTGGACATACACCCGCCAAATGCGATAGAGTCGCCCGAAGTAGAGAAATCATGTTCAACAGGACAGCCGCTTGCATCGATTTGACAGCGTTAAGCTACCAAACCTGCTCGCTGCCGTGACTTTGCTGCTGATCTTCTGGTTTACTCGCCTGCCCGCCCTCGATGCACTCCCGCTCCACAATGACGAAGGACTCCACCTCACACGCGCAGTACAAGTATGGAATGGCAAACCGTTCTGGGAAATTCGTGACGGAAAAATCATCAACCATTGGGTGATCGCCGCCTTATATCCGCAGCCTACTCCCGCCTTTATCGGACGTATCGCAACGCTGTTCGTCACGCTGATCGGGGCGGCGGCGGGTTATGCGCTGGTTCGGCGCGAGTTCGGGCGCGCTCCGGCGATAACGGCGGCAGCGGTATGGATTTTCACGCCGTATCTGTTCTTCTATGAACGGCTGGCGTTCAGCGACGCCGAAGCCGGCGCGCTCGCTGTCGCTGCCGCCCTGTCAGCGCTCCGTTTGGCGCGCACAGCCGCGATCCGTGATGCGCTCCTGACCGGGTTGATGCTCGGTTTGGCGATCTTGTTTAAGTTCACCGCCGCGCCCTATGCGTTATCGGTCGCGCTAATCGTGCTGCTGCTCTCGCGTGCACCGTTACGCCGCCGTGTGATTTTGCTCGGCGTGTCAGCGGGCGTGGTGGCGGCGCTGTTCATCGTGCCCGTTGCGTATCTGCTGCTGCGCGGAAGCAGTTTGTTCGATATTGCACTCGGTTGGATTTCGAGCGGAGGCAGTTCCGGCGCTCAACTCGGTGCGGTCGGGAACGCCGCGCGATTTGTTACGCTGTTATGGGAATTTGACGGGGCAGTGTGGCTGGCGCTGATCACGGGGGGTGTGGTTGCGCTTGCCCTGTATCGCCCTCCTCGCGGGCTGATTTTGCTTGCTGCTGCGCTGATACCCGCCGCGCTGATGATCGTGTTAGCGCGCGAGGTGCTGCCGCGCCATTTCGCCGCCGCTCTGCCGCTGTTGATCATTTTGAGCGTGGGGGCGCTTCATGCGCGCGCACGGCGCGCTTCGTTTGGCGTCATGGATGCGATGGTGATCGGCGTGCTGCTCCTTTCGACGATCGGGTTTATGCGGGCTGCCGTTGTCGATCCGTCGTCGATGCCGCTGCCTGAGAGCGTTCGCGCTGAACACATCACCGAACACAGCGCGGGATACGGCTTGCGCGAGGCGGTACTCGCCTTTCCGCAGACTGTTCCGATGGATGTACCGATTGTCGGGAGTATGTTCCCGGATGGATGCCGCCGCGCGAATTTTTATGCGGTCGATGGGCGCGAGATGATTTGTACGGATGCGCCGGGAGCGGATCAGATGCGAGAACTGCTGAACTCGCATGACGTGATCTATGTGCTGACGGATACCGCGCCGCTGATCGGGATCGATTGGGCAGCATACCCAGAATTTCATGCGGAACAGGCTGCCGTGTATCCCCGCCCCGGCGTGACCGACGTTATCCTGTGGCGCGTGACTCGATCCGCTTCATAAAGCTGACGATCCCCCTACGATGGCGTTTGTGACTGGTCAAGGGCGCATGGGCGGGTAAAATGCGCGGTTATGATGACCAGAATGCGATTTCTCCTGTTCCCGGCGGCGCTGATCGCGCTTGCCCTGACATTCGGATGTTCGCCCGAAGGCGTGGTCACGTATGTGATCGTAACCGGAAACCCGCCCACCCCGATCGGTTTTGAAAGCACGCTTACGGCTCAGGCGTTTGTGCCGACCCCAACGCCAACCGATACACCGATCCCGACATTGGGGCAGCCTCCCGAAGACCTGCTTTTGCAGGCGACACGGTTTCGCATCAACGGCTATTTTGAAGATGCGGTCGAAACCTATCAATTGATCCTCGTTCAAGGGGCGAGTGTGCCGTCACCGCTCCGCGCCGAAGCTGCCTTTAATCTTGGCGTTTCGGCGCTGCGCGAAGGATTCTTCACCGATGCCGCCGATGCGATGTCGTTGTTTATCGCGCAGTTCCCGGATGATGCGCGTTTGGCGCAGGCATTTTTTCTGCGCGGTGATGCGTTCATGGGGTTGGGGCGCTGGATCGAAGCGATCAATGATTTTTCAGCATATCTGGAGCGGCGACCCGGCTTAATCGACAGCTATGTGTATGAGCGCATCGGTGATGGACTGGTCGCGATTGGGCAGTTTGACGCGGCGATCAACAATTATGTGAATGCCGCCAATGCCTCGCGGAGTTTGGCATCTCAGCTCGCACTGCGTGAGCGCGTCGCACAGGTCGAGATCAGCGCGGGGCGGACGGTGGATGCGATCGCACAGTACGACGCGATTCTTGCGTCGGCACAAAACGCACCGTATCGCGCCAGCATCGAGCTAGCCGCCGCGCAAACGCTCCTCAATGCGGGGGATGTCGAAAATGCGATGCTCCGCTTTTTGCGCGTCTTGAATGATTATTCGGATACGGCGGCAGCGTATACGGCATCGACGACGCTGATCGAACGCGGCATCGACATCAACTACTATTTACGCGGACGGGCTGCATTCATGTACGGGGATTACCCGGCAGCGATTGAAGCGTTCAACACGCACAGCATCCAAACGGCGACCGTCAGCATCAACCCGGAAATGTATCTGCTTTTGGGGCGTGCTTACCGCGAGATCGGCAGCACCTCGGCGGCGCTAACCGCTTTCCAAACCATCCTTGATCAATTTCCGAGTTCGCCCGTATTTGGTGAGGCACTGCTCGAACAAGGGCGCACGCGCTTCTTGAGCGGCGATATTCCGGCGGCGATTCAGTTTTATATGAGCATCGCGGATACCTACGACTATTTGCCCGAAGCGGCGGAAGCGCTGTGGCGGGCGGGCTATCTCTACAGCACCAATAATGATCCGGCACAGGCGCGGATCATCTTCGAGCGGTTGGCGGATCGCTACCCGGATACCGAACAGGCAGCGAGTGGTCTGCTGCTTGCCGCAAGTGCTGCGCTGGCGGTCAGCGATGTCCGCGCAGCGGAGCGGTTTTATCTGGAAGCGGCGAACAAGACAAGCGGTGAAGATGCGGCAAGTGCGCTGCTTTCCGCCGGACAGTTGGCGCTTCAGCGCGGTGATTCGGCTGCCGCGTCGGATGCGCTTCAGCGGGCAGCACAAGCCGCACCAGACAGCTACTTTGCGGCACGGGCGCGCGACATCATTACAGGGGGTGTGCCGTTCGCGCCGCCGCCGACATACCGCTTTGAATTTGACGAAGCGGCAGATCGCGCGACTGCTGAAGCATGGCTGGTTTCGACATTTGGCTTGACGGTGACGGGCGATCTATCGGCACTTTCGCCTGAACTCGCCGCCGATCCGCGCATCATACGCGGTCAAGAATTGTGGACGGTGGGCGCGTATGAAGAAGCACGCGCCGAATTTAGCGACTTGATCGACGCAAATGCCGCTGATCCGCTGGCGTCGTATCAACTGGCGATCTATTTCCGCGATCTTGCCGCCTTTCAGAATTCGGTATTCGCGGCTGCAAATGTGATTCGTGCCGCGAATGTTGGGACGCTCGACGCACCGTTTTATATCGCCCGGATGCGCTACCCGGCATACTACAGTGATCTCGTGCGCATGTCCGGTCAGCGGCACGGGGTTGATCCGCTGCTGCTGCTGTCGCTGATCCGTCACGAAAGCCTTTTTGATACGTATGCGACGGCGGCGGCTGGCGAAAAAGGGCTGACTCAGGTGATTCCGTCCACCGGAGAATACATCGCGGAGCAACTTCAGTTTCCTGATTATCAACATGCTGATTTGTTTCGCCCGTATGCAGGAATCGAGTTCGGCGCATACTACTTGGGCGAACAACTGCGCACCTTTAACGGCAACGCAACGGCAGCGCTGGCGGGTTACAACGCTGGACCGGGGCGCGCGATTTCTTGGTTGGAAATCTCTGGCGGCGAACATGACGTGTTCCTGACCACGATCACGATCAGTTCGACACGCACCTACGTTCAGCGCATTTATGGTTTCTATAACATTTACCGTGCGTTATACGGAGGTTAGAACACAGGGGGGACACAGCATGATACTATCCCCTGCCCAATGCAGACAGAGCAGGGGATAGGAGCACTACATATCGGATGAAGTCTGCCCAAGCATCGACCGCACCTTCGAAACGAGATCGTGATGCAGGATCGGTTTCGGGAGATAATCGTTTGCACCCGCTTCGATGCCGCGAATAATACTTTCCGCATCACCGCGCGCGGATAGAATCAGCACTGGCGTTTTACGAAGCGGTTCGCGCTGGCGGATTACCCCGCATAATTCGATCCCATCCATCCCCGGCATCATGACATCGAGAATGATGAGATCTGGGGTATACTCACCCAGCATGGTAAGGGCAATCTGCGCATCTCGCGCTTTCTGGACCTCGAAGCCACCACGCTCCAACATGATACCGATTAAGGTTAGTGCGCCAACTTCGTCATCCACTACCAAGATTTGACGTTTCATTTGGGAGAACCTTTTCACCCGAAGCCATGTGTCGAGTGTGCAACCTGCCAGCCAAGCAATACGTAATTGATCATGGGAGTCTTCCGGTTAAAGCCCACCCTATGAAAAGTTTAGCATCACTAGGGATGTGGAGCAACGTTTGAAGTCGTAAGACTTTCCAAGCAGCGTGTACAGAACACGAAGGAGAGAGGCGATCATGCCGTCCACTACGGCGATCAAGGTCGAACACATTTCTAAGTCCTATGGCAGTTTCCGAGCGGTCGATGACCTCACCTTTGAAGTCTACAGCGGCGAGATTTTCGCTATGCTGGGACCCAACGGCGCGGGAAAAAGCACCACCATCCGAATGATCCTCGATATTCTCAAGCCGGACACGGGCACAATTGAGATTCTTGGCGGACGGATCAACGACGCGACCAAAAACCGTATCGGTTATCTGCCGGAGGAGCGCGGGCTGTATCGCAGCGTGCCCGTAGCGGATGTGATGACATATTTGGGTACGCTGAAAGGGCTGTCGCGCGTTGAAGCGCGCAAGCGCAGTCTTGCTTACCTCGAACGTTTTGATCTGGCAGCATACGCCAAGAAGAAAGTCAGCGAACTGAGCAAGGGTATGCAGCAAAAAGTACAGCTTGCGGTGACGCTGCTGCATGATCCCGATCTAATCATCATCGATGAGCCGTTCAGCGGTCTTGACCCGGTGAATACGCTCTTGATCGAAGAAGTGATTAAAGAATTCCGCGCCAAAGGTGGCGCGATCGTGATGAGCACCCACCAGATGTATCAGGTGGAATATCTCGCGGATCGACTGGTGATGATCAACAAGGGCGCGCAGGCGCTTTACGGTCGCGTGGGCGAAGTGCGCGCTCGTTTCGCGCTTCCGGCGGTGATCGTCGAAGGCGAAGGGGATTTTGCATCAATCCCCGGTGTTGAGCGGATCGAAACAGAAGACGGCGGACACGGCATGCTGCTCTATTTGCAGAAGGGTGTTGAGCCGGATCATGTGCTGGCGCAGATGGCACAGCGCCCGGATATTGCGCTGAGTCGCTTCCAACTCGCAGTGCCGCGCCTCACCGACATCTTTATCGAAGTCGTAGAGCAGGGGAGAAACGGAGCGTAAATCATGAACAAAGCATGGTTGATCGCCCGCGAAGAGTTCATCAACAACGTGAAGAAGCCGTCATTTCTGTTCACGGCGTTTGGCATTCCGGTTGTGATCGTCGTGATCATGTTTGTGATCGTGGCGCTCTTGGTCGAAACGGAAGAGAACACCGAGCGCATCGGCGCAGTCGCGTATGTGGATCAGTCGGGCGTGCTGGCGGATCCCGTTGAGGTGCCGGAGAATTTCAGCGCCTACCCAAGCGAAGAAGCAGCGCACGAAGCGCTAGAGCAAAATACCGTCGGCGCGTACTTCGTCGTGCCGGAGGATTACATCGAATCCGGTCAGGTGCATGCCGTCAGCCGGACGAATCTGCCGGAAGTGATGCAAGACGTATTTGACGCTTTCTTGATCGCCAATCTGGGGCGCACGCTTGACCCGGAAACGGTTGAGCGTTTGATCGAACCGGTCAACAGTCAGATTTTGACGCTCGATACCGGACGGGTGATCTCTTCAAGTGCGTTTTTCGTGGTGCTGTTCATGCCGTTTATCTTCGTGTTCGTGTTCATGATGGGTTCGCAGACCACGAGCACGTATTTGATGAGCAGCGTCGTGGAAGAAAAATCCAACCGCCTGATGGAAATCCTGATCACCAGCGTGACGCCGTTCCAACTCCTGCTGGGCAAGATCATCGGCTTGGGAGTGTTGGGGCTGCTTCAGTTATCGGTGTGGTTGATCGCGGGTGTTTTGCTGCTGACCTTTGGTCAGTCGCTCGAATTCTTGCAGGGCGTCAGCATCCCAACCGATATGATCATCACCGGCTTGATCTTCTTCACGCTGAACTACTTCCTGTATTCCAGCTTGATGGCGGGGATCGGCGCGGTGACGGGGACTGAAACGGAGAGCCGCCAGTATGCGAGTATTCTCTCGCTTGTGACCGCCGTTCCGTTCTTCTTGACGATCAGCTTCTTCACAGACCCTGATGGTCCGGTTGTGACGTTCCTCACATTATTCCCATTCACTTCACCGATTTCAGTGATCATGAAGATGGCATGGGGAAGCATGTCGATTGAACACATCATCTTGAGCGCGGTCATCTTGTTGGTGACGACCATCGTCCTAATCTGGGTGTCCGCCCGCATATTCCGGTGGGCGCTGCTGCTGTACGGGAAACGTCCGAGCTTGAGACAGATTTTCACTGCGCTGCGGCGTGCTCCAACGATGGCGACTACCGCCCCGACGAGCGCAGCAGACAACAACGGAGGGCGCTAATCATGGCGCATACGCTGACAGTATTCTTCTATGAACTGAAGCGGAATTTCCGGCGTCCGGGATTCCTGTTCACCACGTTTGGGATTCCGGTGCTGTTGTTCCTTGGGACGATGTTGATCGGTGATATTGCCTCGCAGAATACCAGCATGAACAGCACTGATCCCGAAGCCGTACAGGAATTCGCTAACCAGTTTGACCCGACGGTGTCCCCGAATGTGGGTTTGGTCGATCTTTCTGGCGTGTTCGCGGACATTACGATCCCGGATACGTGGCAGCGATTCAGCACACAGGACGAAGCGAATACAGCAATCGACGCGGGCACAATCGATCTGTATTACCTGATCGCTGAGGATTATCTTGAAACGGGCGACGTGATCACCGCCGTGCCGGAATTTCAAATGAATGCGCTTGGTGATGACGCGCTCGCTAGTATTGCGCGCCAATACTTCGCGCGCGATGTCGATCCCGAAATCGCGCTGCGCATCGTGAATCCGGCGTTCTATACCGAAGAAAACCTGAGCCTTACGGCGACGGTCGATGGCATGGTGAACGAAGATGCCTCCTTCTTGATCGTGTACGCCTTTGCGCTCACGTTGATGGTGACGCTGTTCATGACCAACGGCTATCTGATGCAGACGCTGATCGAGGAGAAAGAAACGCGGCTCGTCGAAATCCTTGTATCGATGGTGCGACCGCTTCACCTGCTGACAGGGAAGATTCTCGCGCTCGGCATACTCGGTTTGACGCAGATTGTGGTTTGGGTTGGCGGAATGATCCTGCTGGTCAATTTCGCAGGCGGACAGCAAGCGCAGGCAATTGGTCAAGCGATGGGCGTATTGGGATCATTGGCGAACTTGCAGCTTCCAATCGACATGCTGCCGATCCTGTTCATCTACTTCGTGCTGGCGTATCTGATGTTTGCCGGGTTCTACAGCGTCATCAGCGCGATCTCGAATTCGATGCGCGAAGGTCCGCAGTACGCGGTGGTCTTTATGCTGCCCGCGCTCGCGCCGTTCTACTTCTTGTCGCTGTTCGCCACAACGCCTGATGCGCCGCTCGTCGTCTTTTTGAGCGTGTTCCCGCTGACTTCACCCATCAGCATGACAGCGCGGTTAGTCGTGAGCGAAGTGCCGTTCTGGCAAATTGCATTGAGCGTCGGTTTGTTAGTGCTGACGGTGGTTTTTGCGATTTGGCTGGCGGCGCGCGTCTTCCGTGCCGGTGTGCTCTTGGCGGGAAATGTGCCGAAACTGAAGGACATCCCCAAACTCATTCGTGGGTAAACTATGTTGGGGCGCGTCACGACGCGCCCCAACATGATGATTCAATCAACTGCTTGCTGCGTCACTACTGCTGCGCCCAACGTACAATCCCCAATTGGAAATCGCTAATCAGCGCGTCATGATGCGGAACGACGCGTACAGAAAGTCCGCGATCACCGCTGGTGACATAGCTCACTTTTCCAGCGAACGAGTACACTCCGTTGCTGCCGTTTTGCGGCAGCATATCAACAGCTTCGCCGTTTTCGCCCAGTTCGCCGCGTGTCGTCAGCGGCGCGAAGTAGAGTTGAACGCGCACATCTTTGGGCGCAAGCGAACCCAATTTGACGGTCGCCGTCACTTCGACTTCTGTTCCCACCGTCACGATGCGCTCCGCCACATTCACCTCTTCGATGCGCACCTGCTCCCAGCTTGTGCCGAGCTTATAGCGCCATTTGGAGAAATCGAGTCCGCGCTCAAGGTTAGGCGTGGTCATCTCCATCAAGCGTTGGTAAGCGGGAATATACATGTTGGTTGTGTATTCCTGCACCATGCGATGCGTATTGAAGAACGGCGCGAGGCGTTGAAGCCCGCTTTTCATCTTTCCGACCCACGAACGCGGAACATTATCGCGCCCGCGTTCGTAGAAGCTGGGGATAATTTCGCGTTCGAGCAGATTATACAGCGCCGTGCTTTCGACATAATCCTGTAGATCGCCGTCGCTGTCGGCGTAGTTCTCGCGCCCACCAATCGCCCAGCCGACCGAAGGATCGTAACCTTCGTCCCACCAGCCGTCGAGGACGGAGCAGTTCAGACCACCGTTATAGATCACTTTCATACCGCTGGTGCCGCTGGCTTCTTTGGGGCGGCGCGGGTTATTCAGCCACACATCAACACCCTGCACAAGATAACGCGCGACGTGCATATCATAGTCTTCGACGAACACGAGCGAATGCTTGAATTCGGGAAGCTGCGACATACGGACGATCTGCCGGATGAATTCTTTACCTTCCGCATCATGCGGGTGAGCTTTGCCTGCGAAGATGATCTGAACAGGCGCTTCGGGGTTGTTGAGGATGCGCGCCAGTCGTTCAGGATCGCGGAACAACATCGTCGCACGCTTGTAGGTCGCAAAGCGGCGTGCAAACCCAATTGTGAGCGCATCCGGGTTGAGCAGTTCGCCCGCGTTGGCGATTTCGCTTGGGGGTGCGCCGCGCCGGTGAAGGGTTTCCATCACACGACCGCGCACAAATGCGATCAAGCGTTCGCGGCGGCGTTCGTGGGTGCGCCAAAGTTCGGTATCCGGGATGTTTTGGGCTTCTTCCCAAATATCCGCGCGGTATTCTTCAGAACGCCACATTGGATTCAAGTAGCGGTCATACAACTGCGCCATTTCACCACTCACCCATGTTTGCACATGAATGCCGTTGGTAATGGCGCTGATCGGGATTTCATGGCGCGGAATATTCGGGTACATCCACTGCCACAACCCGCGCGAGACTTCGCCGTGCAGCGCCGAAACGCCATTCGCCGCGCCGGACAAATTGAGCGCCAGAACTGCCATCGAAAACAGTTCATAGCTGCCCATGTTTTCGCGCCCAAGCGAAATGAACTGTTCACGATTTAAGCCGAGCGATTCCCAGTAGGGCGGGAAGTGTTCGTCGATCAAATCGTAACCGAAACGCTCAAGACCTGCCGGAACAGGCGTGTGCGTAGTGAACACATTCGAGGCGGCGAGAATATCGCGCGCTTCATAGAAACTGAGCTTGTGCTTCCCCATGAACAAGCGGATACGCTCAAGCGCAAGGAAAGCGGAATGCGGCTCGTTCATGTGGCAGACATCGGGGTGAAGCCCCATTGCTTCAAGCACACGGATACCGCCGATTCCCATCAGAATTTCTTGACGGATGCGGGTGCGCTTATCGCCGCCGTACAGGCGGTCGGTGAGGTTGCGATCTTCTTCGCGGGGGTTATCCGCGATGTTCGAATCGAGCAGGAACAGCGGGACACGCCCCACTTGCATCCGCCAAATTTGCGCGTAAAGTTCGTGACCGGGCAGGGGAACGCTGATCTTGAGCACCGATCCATCCGGGTTGCGCACCAGCGTGACGGGCAGATTTGCCCAGTCATTGATCGGGTAGCGTTCCTGCTGGTAGCCATCGGCGTTCAAATATTGGCGGAAATAGCCTTCTTGATACAGCAGCCCGACGCCAACCATCGGCAGCCCGAGGTCGCTGGCGCTTTTCATATGGTCACCGCTCAGAATCCCCAAGCCACCGGAGTAATTCTGAACGCACTCGGTAATCCCGAATTCCATCGAAAAATAAGCGTAAACAGGCGTGTCTGTGCCACCGTAATGGGTGGCATACCACGTATTCGGATCGTTGAGATACGCGTCGAGGCTCTCAACCGTGCGGCGGTAGTGTGCCATGAAGGCGGGATCATCGCAGATCGCATTGAGGCGTTCTTGACTGATCATGCCGAGCATAGCAACCGGGTTGTGTCCCGTATTTTCCCACAGTTCGCGGTCGAGACGGCGAAATAAGGCGATGGTATCGTGATCCCATGCCCACCGGAGGTTATACGCGAGATCATGAAGTTCTTTAAGCGCGTCCGGTAAGTTCGGAACAACGCTGACAACGGCAACGGGTTTGACCATTATGGCTCCTCAAAGTCCAGTGCGCCTGCCAGCATAGCCCGATTCGCCAGAGTCGGCAAGGTTGCAGAAAATCACACAAAATTAACGCTTTTTGACGCACTTCATGAAGTTTACCTGCGAGAGTCTGTGCATTATTCCAGTCGATCACCCTTTAGATTCCTTTTGGATTGTGCTACAAACTCAGGTTATGGCGTTCGTGCTCGACTCAAGAGCCGCGTCTCTGTGCTAGTTTTACGGTTAGGATGTGAACGACTATGCTGAAGAAGCAGTTCCTCAAGACCAAGCCGGTCTGCAAAGTGACATTCTCGCTGCCAGCCAGTGTTCAGGGTGAATCTGTTCATCTGGTGGGTGACTTTAACGAGTGGAGCGAAGTATCGATGCCGATGAAACGGCAGAAAGACGGCAGCTTTACGCTGGTCATCAACCTCGAAAAGGGGAAGGAATATCAGTTCCGCTATCTGGTCAACGGGGCGGAATGGCATAACGATTGGGAAGCGGATCGTTATGTTCCGAATCCGTTCAGTGGTGATAATTCTGTCGTTTCAACAGTGGATACCGGCGAAGAGTCGGACGACGGGGAATAGTTTCTGAGTTCATGAACGCCGTCCCATTGGAGAGATACCAATGGGACGGCTGTTTTGATGGCTATTTCTTGCCCTTGTAACCCACGCGCGTACCGCTGGGTACTACTTTGTTTGGAAATGCGTCGAATTCCTCTGGACGCAAGTCCGTTCCCAATATCGAGTTGGGACCAACGGTGAAGCCTGCCGGAACATGGGCGTTTTTCCCCACGCAGACAATCCCTAAATCGCCCACACCTGTTGATGAACCCACATGGGCGTTCGCGCCAATGATCACAATTTTGTCGAGGATCGCCCGCTCAACGACTGCGCCCGCTTCGATGTAAGCATCCGTCAAGACGACTGATTCCCGGATGACGGCGTTGGGTCCCACAAAGACCCCCGGTGAAAGGACAGAGCGCTCAACGATTGCGCCTTCGCTAATGATCGCCCCATTGCAGATCATACTGTTGCGGATTTGCGCGCCCACAGCGATCTGCGCTGGAGCGCGCTCCTCGCTGCGCGTGTGCACGACCCATGTACGATCATTGAGGTTGAGCGAAGGAGGCATGTTGAGCAAGTCCATATGCGCTTCCCAGTACGACTCGATAGTGCCGACGTCGAGCCAGTAGCCGCCGTAGATATACGCATACAGGTTCATATTCTCGCGCACCATGCGCGGGATGATGTTTTTGCCAAAGTCGTGATCGCTGCTGCCCGTCTCGCGGTCTTCGCGGAGAAGCTGCTCCAGCACGTCGTAATTGAACAGATACACGCCCATGCTGGCGAGATTGCTCGGCGGGTTAGCGGGTTTTTCGACAAACGCCGTAACGCGCGCATTTTGATCGACATCGAGAATCCCGTAGCGGCTGGCTTCATCGAGCGGTACGGAAATCGCGCAGATCGTCACGTCGGCGCGCTTATCGCGGTGGAACTGGATCAGCGTGTCGTAGTCCATCTGGTAAATATGATCGCCGGAGAGGATCAGCACATAATCCGGGCGACCGCGCCGCACAAAGTTGAGGTTTTGCTGCACCGCGTCGGCAGTGCCGGAATACCAATCGGTGTCGTAGCGCCCTTTGTACGGCTGCAAGATTTGCACGCCGCCTGTAAACGAGCGGTCGAGATCCCAAGGGCGTCCGCGTTCAATATGATCGTTGAGACTGTGCGGACGGTACTGCGTCAAAATCAACACGTCAAAAATGCCGCTGTTCACACAATTTGAGAGTGTGAAATCGATGATCCGGTATTTGCCTGCAAACGGCACAGCAGGTTTGGCGCGTTTCTGCGTCAGTGTTGCCAGCCGTGTACCTTCGCCGCCTGCGAGAATGACCGCTTTCGTTTTCATCCTCTGATTTATCCCTTCTTTGAAATCTGCCGGTATAAAGTGATGTATTCGCCCGCGCTTTTTGTCCAACTAAAATCCGTTCGCATGGCGCGTTCCTGCATGCGACGCCACGCATAAGGACTGTGGCGGTAAGTATCCAGCGCCCATCGGAGCGTGCCAAGTACCGCATCCGGTGTTTCCCACTCAAACACAAATCCTGTTCCCGTATCTGCCGCCGCGTTGTCATAATTGGAGACGGTATCGGCAAGCCCGCCAGTTTCGCGCACCAGCGGCAGTGAGCCATAGCGCATGGCGAACATCTGGCTTGTGCCGCACGGCTCATAACGGCTTGGCATCAAGAACAAATCGCTGCCGCCGTAAATCCGCTGTGCTTGTGCCGCGCTGTAGCCGAGGTACACCCGCGCTTTATCGCGGAAATCCTCGCTGATCTGGAACAGCGCATTCTCGATACTGTACTCACCTGCGCCGAGCGCGACAAACTGCACGTCGCTTTCGGAAAGTATCTGACGGAGCGGACCAACGGCAAGATCCATACCTTTTTGCGCGACAAGACGGCTGACCAACCCGATCAGCGGCACATCGTCGCGGATAGGCAGCCCTGCATCTTGTTGAAGTTGGCGTTTGTTCGGCAGCCGCGCTGTCATGAAGTTATCCGCGTTAAAGTGCGAGACAAGCTGCGGATCGGTATCGGGATTCCAGCGCTCTGCGTCGATTCCGTTCAGGATTCCGACGAGGCTCATCACACGGGTGCGCATCAGTTGATCGAGTCCATACCCCTGATACGGATACTGAATTTCAATGGCGTAGCGCGGACTCACAGTGGTCACGACATTAGCGTAACCGATCCCAACCGCCATTAAATTATCGGTTTTGCCCAACCGCACCAATTCTGGGTGATCATCACGCCCGGGAATCCCGTATTCCCACATCCAACCGCCGACATATTCGCCTTGATAGGCGAGGTTGTGGATCGTAAAAACCGTCCCCACGCCCGACCAATGCGCCTGCTCATACTTCGCACGGTTGACCAGAAACGGGACAAGCCCGGTGTGCCAGTCGTTCGCATGGATGACATCAGGCATCCAGCCCTGCTGCGCAAAAAGCGCGTCACACACGGCGAGCGCCGCTTGCGAAAACAGGGTAAAGCGTGGGACATCCATTTCCCAGCCTTGATAGACGACGGGTTCAAAGCCGAAGTATGGATGCGCGCGCAAGAAATAAATCGGCACGCTGTCAAATTCGGTCATGAATAATTCGCAGTGGGTGACTCCGGTGCGGCGGTGAACCTCAAAATTGAGGACGTGACGCACACCCCACCGCTCTTTGTCAATGAATCCGTAATCGGGCATCAAGACGCGGGCATCGATCCCCTGCTGGCGCAGTGCTTTGGGGAGCGACCCGACGACATCGGCTAACCCGCCAATTTTGGCAAACGGATCGACTTCGGCACTGGTGAACAAAACATTCATGATGCGCTTTCCCTTTGTAGGGTGGGGAC
>JAPKMU010000290.1 GCA_026645745.1 Anaerolineae bacterium
AGTGTCGTCCTGTGACGTCGCACCGACGGGGTGAGGACGTTTTTTATATTCCCCTCTTGAGTCTAACGTAACGTTAGACATTATCATCAGTCGAACGCAAACGACAGGAAACACACGATGGAGAAAACCTTCACCGTGCATGAGTTCGCGCGGCTTGCCGGGGTGAGTGTGCGAACGCTGCATTATTATGATCAAGCAGGGCTGCTGCGTGCGGCAAGGCGCGGCGGAATCCGCGAACAAGGGGCGCGATCAAAAACGACGCGCAAAGCGGAAGAATTTGGCGTGCGTGAATACCGCCAGCGCGACTTGCTCCGCTTGCAGCAGATTTTGACGCTTAAGCACTTGGGATTTTCGCTCAACGAAATCCGCGAGATGCTCGAATCGCCGCGCTTTGATATGCGTGAAGCGCTCGACGCACAAGAAGCCGCGCTCAAGCATCAGATTGAGGAATTGCAAAGCGCCGTGCAAGCGATCCAGATTGCCAAAGCCCATATGGACGCGACCGGAGATGCAACTTGGGAGCAGATCACGGCGATCATTCTAGCGGTCAAGCGGGCGGCGGAGCATGTCGAATGGGTGCGGCAGTATTACACCGATGCCCAGTTAGCGCACCTGTATACGACGTTTGAGCCGGGTGCGGCGGAGGCGGGCACACGCGCATGGGAACACTTGATCGCGCGCTTTCGCGCCCTACTGCATCTCCCGCCGGATCACCCCGATGTGCAGGCGCTCGCCGCAGAACGCGCCCATTTGATTCAGCAGTTCACGCGCGGGGATGCAGGGATCGAGTCATCGCTGCGGCAGATGTACGCCGATCCGCAGCAGATTCCGGCAGCATTCCGCAATTACGATGACGCGACGCTTGAATTTATGCGCGCCGCCGATGCGATTTATCAAGCACAGACGAAAGGCACTGAAGAATGAACTTCACGATCCTCAACACATTGGACATTTACCGCCGCATGCTCGCGGAACGCGATACGGTGGCACGAACCACCATGTTTGAGTCGGAGATCGCCGCACCGTTTGCGCCGATGCTCCGAATTTTCGGCTCAGAAGGCACGCCAGCTTTTAAACAGTTCAACATGGTAACGGCAGACGATCTCGAAAATGGGGTCAGCGCGGTGATCCGCGCCCAAGTCGAACGCCTAATCGAGGTTGGCGCGCATGCGCTCACGACGGCGGCACTCAACGAAGCGGCGGAACGGTTCGCGCCGTTCGCGGATCGGCTGCATGTACAGGATGTGATTTATGCGCTCTTGCTGATGCACCCTGACAAGCTGATGCCGGGTGATCTCGGTTACGCGGGGTTTGGCGGGATTCCCGGCTATATCATGGTCACGTTGAGCAGTACATCTGACGCGGTGATCGGGTTGCTCAAGGGAACGACTGCGCACGAGCTTTATCACAATGTACATTTTAGCGTGCAGCCGTTCTCGATTATGTCCGCAACCGTCGGGCAGTATTTGACCGTCGAAGGGCTGGCGGAATCCTTCGCGCATGAATTATATGGTGAAGCAGGGGTCGGGCTGCACGCAAAAGCATTCGATGAAAGCCGCATGGACGAAATGCGCGGCATCTTCGGTCAAGCGCTCAATGTCACAGGCTTTGATGTGGTTCGTGGCTATATCTTCGGGGGACGAATCGCCGCGCACATGAACCTTCCCGCTATTGATCTACCGGATTTCGCGGGATATGGGATGGGCTATCGGGTTGTGCAGGCGTACCTCAAGCGCAGCGGCAGAAGCGCGGCAGAATCCGTGTTCATGCCTTGGCAAGAGATCGTCAGCGGCTCAGGTATCTTTGATCCGCGCTAGGCGGATATTTTCAAACAAAGGCGCGGCAAACGACGCGCCTTTGAATTGATGCCTCAGCGAACGCGGATTTCGTCAGCCTGTTCAAGGAAGCTGCCGAGCGTTCTAGCAAACGTATCCCACATTTCATCATGGATTGCATGCCCACAGTGGAACATCTCGACACGTCCGTTTTGAGCGCGGGCGGCGAATTTCTGCGCCAACCGCTCCGGGTTGAGCGTATCGTATGACCCTTCCATGAGCAGAAGCGGCGCGGTGATCCGATGTGCGATGCTCAGGCTGATGTCACCGCCTGCATCGATCATATGCTTGACCGCGTTAATCCACCCCAACACGAGCCGATCCGCCGATGCTTGATCTTTCAGGTGGTTAATCACCCGTGTTTCGTCATCCATCCAGTTGGCGGGATAGTTGCTTTGGATACGCGGGCGCAGTGCCGGATCAAACGAGCCGACCGCTCCCCACGCCGCAACCGCCGAAAAACGCTGCGGCTGCATACCAGCCATGCACAGCGCTACTTCGCCGCCATCACTGAAGCCGACCAGATGCGCCTGCTGGATGTCCAACTCATCCATGAACGCCAGCATATCGCGCGCATCCTTCTGATAGAAATCGACCGGATATTCGCGCGGGCGCGGCAGCGATTCCCCGTAACCGCGCCGTGTGGGTCCAAGCACTCGGTAGCCGCGCAAGCGCAGCCAATCCATGACACGAGGAAGATGGGTTTGAGCAGTTCCCAACCAACCGTGAATGGCGATAACGGGATACCCTTCGCCAATGTCGTCGTAGTAGATCTTTGCCCCGGTTGAAGTTTCACAAAATGCCATGATGTTAACCCTGTTCCGGTGATGCGGCAGTTGGCTGCGGGCTGCGCGCTGAGAGAATGTCCCCCAACGTGATTCCCATCGCCAAAAGACTGATCACCCCAAAAAAGACGTAGCCCAACGCAGATACACCGTGAAAAAGAAACCCCAAAGTGGTCGCTTGTGTCGCATCAGCACCCAGCAAATCCCCTGCCAGCCGCACCGCCCCTTCCCAAGGACCGAGCGAAGCGATGGAGACCGGAATGGCGATACTGAACGACACGAGCGAAACAGTCAGCACTGCAAGCGTGAACGCTTCACCCCCCGGCGGAAAGATATTCAGCGCCAAGATGAGCGGAAAGACGACAAGACTGGAGGCTGACCAAGCGATAACCGACCAGATGAGCGTAAGCAGCAAACGGCGAAGGTCGGTCAGAATCGCCAGTCCGTTGAGCATTTCTTCCAGACGTGCCAACAACCCGATACGCCGCAGTAGGGGGACGCGCGCTTCGAGTGTGGTAAACAGCCTGTGAGCGGCGCTCGGAAACCGCGCGAACCCAATCAAGACGAGCAGACCGATGACGGCGATCACGCCGAACAATAGACTAGTCTGCGCGACGGCTGGTGGGACATCGGGGATACCTGCCAAACCAAGCGCAAGCATCACGATAATCATGACTAAATCGATCAATCGTTCAACGATCACGCTGGTTGCAGCGGTCACAAGCGGAACGCCGTAGCGTGTCGAAAGTGCCAGTGTGCGCCCAACTTCTCCGGCGCGCAGCGGCAGCAGATTCAAGAAATTAGTCATGTTATTGCTGTGGTAAAACGCAAGGAAACTGAGCTTTTCACCGATGAGGATGCGCCAGCGAACTGCGCGCGCTGCTGCTGCGAGCCAAACGCCCCCGAATCCGAGGATTACCCACCCGATTTGTGCCTGACGAATACCATCCATAACTTCCGCGAACGGCACCCCGTTCAGCGCAATTATGAGAAAAATTCCGCTAACCAGCACACTGGCAGCGATAAACATCAAGCGTCGAGACAAGGAATCCTATCCATCATATGAACTAGCCTCATGTTAAGCATATACCCATTAATCGAAAATGGAAAAGGGTGAATACGATCATTCTACGCTTTTTTACAATTCATCGTTTTCGTTATCAATTTCATTTCTTTTCCTTCGATGCTTGAATCATCATGCCTGCCAACAATCCGATCACACCGGATAAAAAAGCCGCTCCTGACCAAACATGGATGCTCCAACGCGTACCGATCAACACAAGCGCCGTAACGTATAACCCGAAGAATGCGAACGGCGCGAGAAATGTAAACGTCAGATACCGAACACTCCGTGCGGGTGACGGTTGAAGTATGACATATGCCGCATCCACAATCACCCCCGCGATCACAGCCGGAAGGATCAGCACAAACGCATCATTGAGGACGGTCAGCAGCGCGGTACTCAGCCCAAACATCAACGTAAATGTCCCGAACGGCAGATGCCAGCGCCATGCCATCAAGGCAATCGTTCCGCTCATGATGGCAGCGCTCAACAAGATTCCGCTCACGCCAAAGTCTTGCAGCATCGAATTCGACATGCGGTACATCTCGAATATGCCGTAGGGATTGACAATTGGACTGCTGTAGGAGATGAAAAAGAGGATCAGCGTGAGGAGAAGGATCACGCCGATGATCATCGCGCCGAGCTTGCCCCATCCACGCGCATCGTCTCGACCTTGCCAGCGTGACCACGCGGCGCGTACTGTCCCAGTGATCACCAGCGCCATGCCAAGCCCAAGCATAATATGGGAGGGACTGGTCAGCGCTTCTGAGCCGCCTTCGATGCCGAATAAGGTATGCCATACCATATCGCCAACCCCGCCGAGCGCGAACACGCCAACGCCGGTCAACGAGAGCGCGTACCCTTGGGGGAGCGCCCGCGTAAAAGCATAGCCTCGCCTCACATTTCGCAGTTGATGGGCGCTCAAAAACAAAGCGACGATCCCGAACGCGCTGTAAAAAAGCGCGTGCCAAGGCGTGAAAAACGAATTATCCGTGCGTCCGTGAAAGTGTGCCCACCCATCGATCCATAAGCCGACGACGAACAAGGCGGAAAGCCCGAGCATCGTCCAATCAAAGCGTGTGCTCCCTTCTGGATACCCCGCCTGAGAAGCGTGATTGCGATCAGGTGTGTCGTATCCTATCCGCGTTGTGGATGCCATATCGCCGTTCTTTCCCCCCTACATTGAATGTAAGTATATTACGGATTATTACGCAAATGCGAGGCGAGTGGAAGGGTTGTCGATGGGTGACGGGTCGAATCCCCCCTCATATGGCGTTTTATGAGAGGGGAAATCCACCCCTTAGCGTTTCATGATTATCCTATTACCGCTTGATTTGCCCGCTGCCACGCATCATAACCGCCCACCACATTGATCACATTGGTGAAGCCGAGATTATCCAAGATGCTGGCGGCGATCAGCGAGCGCACACCCGATTGACAATGCACGAGCAGCGGTGTTTCACGCGGGAGTTCGGCAGCGCGGGCGGCGAGCATCCCATACGGAATATTGACCGCACCTTCGATATGTCCATCGCTGAACTCATTTGCGCCGCGTACATCGAGCACAAACGCCCCTTGATCGATCAGCGTTCGTGCACCGTCCGTATCGGTTTGCGCGATAAATCCTTCAGACGATTCGACGACATCAGGCGTGAAGTACCCCAACACCTGATCGATTCCAACGGCGCGCAGTTCCGCGATCAACGAACGCACTGCGTCCTCTTCCGCGATCAAATAGGTGGGTTGTTCAAAATTGACCACCCATCCGGCGTAGGTATTGAACTGCGTATCCGGCGGAATACGAACTGCCCCCGTGATCCAGCTTCCCGTTTCGTCCATCATGCGCGCATCGATCACATTCGCGCCCGATTTGATCATCTCACCGAGGACGAAGCCCTCCAGCGGCTGCGGCGAAGGCAGTGAGTCGATCAGCGGCGGACCTTCGCGGTTGATGCGCTTCATATGCCCAAAATAGCGCGGCGTTTCCGGTTGATCGGTCAAGAGCCAGCGCACAAACGAGGCTTCATCACGGAACTGGAATGCAGGATTAAACATCTTCTCGTAGCCCACAGTGGACGTAGGCACAGCGCCGAGCGCCTTCCCGCACGCACTCCCCGCGCCATGACCGGGGTAAAGCTGGAGATAATCGGGCAGTTCGCGGAACTTGAGGACATTTTGCCACTGCCCCGCCGCGCCGATTTCTTTCGCCCCGACCACGCCCGCCGCTGTTTCCAGCAGATCAGGGCGACCCAAATCCCCGACGAATACGCAGTCGCCCGTAAAAATCCCCATCGGGCGGTCAGCGTTGGCGGTATCGGTCACGAGAAAACACAAATGCTCCGGCGTGTGACCGGGGGTGTGCATCGCGCGGATTTCAACCAATCCAACGCGAAAAACATCCCCATCATGCAGCAGTTGATCGCTGCCATAACCGTACTGCCAATCCGCGCCGCCTTCCGCGCTGACGACGATACGCGCACCGGTTTGCGCCGCGAGTTCACGCACGCCGCTGACAAAATCCGCGTGAATATGTGTCTCGGTCACATGCGTGATCGTCAAGCCTTCTTCGGCGGCGGCGAGTAAATACGGGGTGATATTCCGCATCGGGTCGATCACGACCGCTTCGCGGGTGCGTTGACAGCCGATCATGTACGAGGCTTGGGCAAGCGGCTTATCATAGAAATACTTGAGGAGCATTCAAAGTCCCCTGAACTGGTGAATCGTCGATCCTATTCACATTATACGCGCAGCCGCGCGGATAGGTTGTGCCAATAAGAGGGATTGCACCTGCGCCAATTTGTGAATCGCCTATGATTACGGTTAATGCACATTTACATGGGGGGATATTGATGCCTATTCATGTCACGGTCGCATGGATCGCCGGGTTAGTTGGGGCAGCAATGGTGATTATCGCCACGTTGGTCGCTGCCTTTTCCTACAACACGCGGACAGACAAGCCGCTCAATCGCGATTATTCACCGCTGACGCATCTCGTTTCCACATTAGGGCATCGCACTACACCGCAGCATACACTCTTCAACGTGTTGATGATTTTGAGCGCCGTTTGTTTTGCGGCGCTCGTATTCGGCATCGCCCGCGAAGTCGGGGATGATGTGATCAAAGCAATCCTCAGCACGATTGCAATTCCGTCGGGCATCGCCGGGGCGTTGGTTGGGTTTTATCCCAGCGGCAAGCCCAGTGATACCAGTCCTGTACACCTGATCTTTGCGATCTTCTTCTTCATGTTGAGCGCGTTCATCGTCGGCGTGTTTTCCGGTTACGCACTGTTTGATTCCGCGCCGAATTTCCCGCGTGAACTCGGCTGGGTGGGTGTGCTGCCGGTTCTGGCATGTGCCGGAAATTTGATCGTCGGGGTGGTGATGATCATTATCGGGGATACAGGATGGTCTATCCCTGATCTCAGCGCATCAACCACCAACCCGCCGCGCATTATGGCGCTGCCCACGTTGGAGTGGTTGTATATCATCACGCTCAACATTTGGGTGGTGGTGATGGCAATTCATCTGCTCTCGCGCTGAGGGGTTCACAGGGCGACACTTCTCGTTTGCTGTACTGCTCCTCA
>JAPKMU010000291.1 GCA_026645745.1 Anaerolineae bacterium
TCGGGCGATAGGTCGGCTGCTGATCCAGTTTGCGCTGGACGCGGCTTTGCTCGAATCCGGTGGCGATCACGGTAATGCGCACTTCGTCGCCAATCGATTCATCAATTTGCGCGCCGAAAATCAAGTTGACTTCGGGATGCGCACTTTCCTTGATGATCGCGGCGGCTTCGTTCACCTCGAAGAGACTGAGATCGGGTCCGCCTGTGATGTTAAACAGGATGCCGCGTGCTCCGTCGATGGTGACATCAAGCAGGTTGCTGCTGATCGCGGCTTCGGCGGCACGGCGGGCACGGTCATCGCCTTCAGCGCGACCAACTGCCATCAACGCGGCTCCGCCTTCGCTCATGATCGTTTTCACGTCCGCAAAGTCAAGGTTGATCAGCGCGGGAACGGTGATGAGTTCGGAAATGCCCTGAATACCTTGGCGCAGCACATCGTCCGCCAGCGAAAACGCCTGCTGAAGATTCATGTGCTTGTTGGCGATCTGAAGGAGACGGTCATTGGGGATGACGATGAGCGTATCGACCTGACTCTTGAGCGCTTCGATGCCTGCTTCGGCGGATTGATGACGGCGCGACCCTTCAAACGTGAACGGACGAGTCACCACGCCAATCGTGAGCGCGCCAAGTTCTTTGGCGATTTGCGCCACAACTGGGCTTGCGCCCGTACCCGTGCCGCCGCCCATGCCGCATGCGATGAACACCATATCCGACCCGCGTAGGACTTCGTACAGTTCATCTGCGCTTTCTTCAGCGGCTTTGCGTCCGACTTCCGGGTTGCCACCTGCGCCTAGTCCGCGTGTGAGTTTATCGCCAATCCGAACGCGCTGTTTCGCTTTTGCCATCAACAGCGCTTGGTTGTCGGTATTGACCGCGATAAATTCCACACCGCCCAAGCCTTCAGCAACCATGCGGTTGACGGCGTTTGAACCACCGCCGCCCACCCCCACGACCTTAATCGTGGCAAAATTCTCGCCCGGTGTGAGCATATCCATACGCTTCTAACCCTTCCCCGATACCGCGCTCCTGCTGCTTGGCGCTTAGTTTACCTTCGTATTTTAGTCTGTTCCCCATCGAACGCAACTATTGCTAGTGGTCATTTAGGGCTAATTCACAAATGTTTCGCAAACTCATCCATCCCGATCATCGGGTAGAAGCCGCCGAAACAATCCCGTCAAGAAGCCGCTTAAGCGGGCATTATTTCCGGCATGACCATTGGCTGCCGCCGCCCCACCCGAAACCGCATCCATTTGTAAGCCGAGCCGCAGTAAGCCGACGCTTGTGCTGTACGCCGGACTGCGCAGCGCGTCCGCCATGCCCGTCAAGCGCTCCGGTTTGGCAATCCGCACCGGAATTCCGAGCGTGTGCTGTGCCAAGTCGCGCAAGCCGGGAAGTTGTGCGCATCCCCCGGTGATCACCATCCCGGCGCGGAGCAAGCCGTCATAGCCCGACCGCTTGATCTCCGCCTGAATCAATTCGAGCAGTTCGCTCATGCGCGCTTCGATTGCCATCGCCAAATCTTGGCGTTTGAACTCAATCGGGATGCCCTCCCCGAACGGCTGCACAAGGAATGTTTCCAGCGGGCTGACTTCTTTTTCGAGCGCGTGCCCGTGTTCTACCTTGACCGTCTCCGCGACATCGAACGGAACGTGCATCAGGTGGGTGATATCGTTCGTGACCATATCGCCGCCGACCGCGATCACGCCGCTGTGCCACACCGTCCCCTCAATGAAGATCGCCAAGTCGGTCGTGCCGCCGCCAATATCAATCAGCGCCACGCCCATTTCGCGCTCTTGTTCGGTGAGCACCGCATCCCCGCTGGCAAGTGGATTCAAGATGAATCGATCCGGGTAGACCCCTGCCGCCTGCACCGCTTGTTCAAGATTTGCCACGCTTGTCGATGCCGCTGTGATGATATGGACTTCAACCTCAAGCCGGAAGCCGTGCATTCCAATCGGTGAGCGCACGTTATTCTGCCCGTCAATCGCATAACTGCGCGGGATCACATGCAGGACTTCGCGGTTATGCGGAATCGCAATCGCTCGTGCTTCTTCAATCGCCTTGTCGAGATCATCGGCGCGCACACCGCGATTACCCACCAGCCCAACCGCGCCCCGGCTGTTGATCGACGCGATATGATTACCCGCCACGCTGATGAACGCCCGCTCGATCTGATACCCGCTCGTTTTTTCAGCTTTGTGTACCGACGCGGCAATCGCATTCGAGAGTTGGTGAATATCGCTGACGACACCTTTTTTCATGCCGCGCGCCGGTTCAAGCCCAACGCCGACGACGAAAATATCATCGGTGCGCACTTCCGCCACGATGGTGCAGATTTTGGTAGTTCCGATGTCGATACCGACGACCAGATCGTTCATAACGTCGCGTGCTCTGTTCTCGTTTGTCGTTAACGCCGCCAAGGGGCATCGGGGTTGATCACAAAAATCGTTTCAAACGTGACCCCGCGCTCTAGTAAGTCTGCGATAATGGCATTGTAGACCAAAATCTTTTCAGGGATGTCGATTCCGTCGCCAAACCATGCGCTCCATCCACGCGCATCGACGATCCCCAGCCCATACGCGCTCGAATAGCGCAGGACTGACGTACCGGGAAGAAGTTCCCGCAGTTGCAGTGACCCCGTAACGATATTCAGCGCGATCCGCTCTGGAATAATATCCGTCTCGCCGTCAACGATCACCCGCAGCAGATCAGGGCGTTCGCCGCGCTGTTCCATCACCCGCCCCTGCACATCGATCCATGTTTCCGTTTCGCCCTGCTGCCATACAAGCGCGGGTTCACGTTCTTGGATCAAAATCTGCACCATCGGGGCTTCCCAACGCACCGATACCTGCGCGTCGGCAATCGTCGGTGACTCCAGCAAGCTGCGCCGGACTTGCGCCGGATCAACCCAAAAGACATGGGTATCCGCGATTCCGCTCAACGCATAAATCTCCTGCATGGTCATCGTCTCTAACCCTGCAACAGCGATCTCATGCACGTAAAACGTATCCGCGATGAACAGCACTGCCAGCGCGATCAGCAAAAGCACGACGAAGAACCCGCTGACGAAGCGCCAGCGAATAAACGTCCGTCCTTCGACATGATCGGCGGCGCTGATCGGCGCGTCCGCACCGCGATAAATCGCCGGGGCGCGTGTGCGTGCTGGTTGTCGCGTGCGTGAAGTCATTCCATATCCGTCGAGAAAAGCGCCATCATCACTATACCATGTCAGGCGGCGCATCGGTGAACCCCGCCGCGCCCTCTAACCAATCTCCTACGATTTCTATCTCTGGTTCTAACCGTATGCCGGTTTGCGCGAGAACCGTCTGCTGCACGTGCCGGATCAGCGCGTAGTAATCCGCCGCTGTCGCTTGATCGCCGTCCAAGTTGATGAAGAAATTCGCGTGAACCGGCGACACTTGCGCCCCGCCGATCCGCGTTCCCTTCAACCCGCACGCTTCGATTAAGCGTCCGGCGTAATCCCCCGGCGGATTCTTGAAGATGCTGCCGAGACTCGCTCCCGGCGGCTGAGTCCGCTTGCGGTAGGCGATATTTTCATCCATGCGCGCTTTGATCGCATCGGGATCATCTGGCTTAAAGCGCATTTCTGCCGCTGTGACCAAAAACCGCCGGTCTGTCCGGTGCTTCAAGGCTGAAGTCCGATAGCCGTAACCCATGTCCGGCAGACTGAGCGCATATGCGCCGCGCTCGGCATCAACGACACGCACCCGCGTGACCGCCGCCGCCATATCTTGACCATGCGCTCCAGCATTATTGACCACCGCGCCGCCGATTGTCCCCGGCACGCTGACCGCCCACTCAAACCCGCTCAACCCGCGTGACTGGAGTTTATGCGCCGTCACCGTGAGCGAAGCGCCGCCGGAGATCGTCACGACTCCCGGTTCATCGTCTTTGAACGTGATCTCGCTCAAGCGGTCAATTATGACCAATCCGCGCACGCCTTGATCGCTGATCAGCACATTCGCGCCGCCTCCGAGGATGCGCGTAGGAACGCCTTCGCGCCATGCCGTTGTGACGACATGGATCAGTTCATCAGCACTCGAACGGGCGATATACACCCAATCCGCCGAGCCGCCGAGCCGAGCCGCCGTGTATTTCGACATTGGCTCCTCACGGAGCAGGGTCACGCCGGGGAAAAGCGCTGTTAGGTCGCTCATGGCTTCCCCCGCCGCGCTAAGAATCCCTGCCCGATCTTGGGTGCATCCCCCGCGCTCATGATCAAGATCACGGCGGGCGATTTCACCGCGTCCGCGAGTGCCGCCGCCGCTTCGTCTAAGCCTGAGATATGCCGCGCATCGGCGTGAGCCGCGCTGAGTTCCGCCGCGAACCGATCCGCCGTCACTTCTGGGTCGGGTGCTTCACGGGCGGCGTAAATATCCGTCACGATTACGTGATCCGCCGCGCTAAACGCCGCGAGATAATCATTCCAAAGCGTGCGCGTGCGGCTGAAAGTATGCGGTTGCCACACCGCCCACACGGCATAATCGGGATAGCGCATCCGTGCCGCTTCGAGCGTGACACGGATCGCCGTCGGGTGATGCGCGTAATCGTCGATCACCACGATTTGATCGACTTCGCCCATCACTTCAAAGCGCCGCCCCGTTCCTTGATACGTCGCCAGCGCTTTGACCGCGTTTTCGAGCGTGAACCGTCTCGAAAAATCACCAAACAAGGGGAGCATGAACACCGCCTGCAACGCGCCGAGCGCGTTCAAGACGTTGTGCATCCCCGGTCGCGTGATGCGGACTTCGTAAGAAGTATCCGCGAGCATAAACGTCGTCATGCCCTGTTGATCGCGCACATGGAGCGCATTCCCACGCCCATACGTCAGCCAGCGCACGCGATCCGCATCGATCACCGCGTTCAAGCGCCCGATTCCCGCGTCTTCACCACATGCGATCACGCAGCCGTCTTTGTTGACGGCGTTCATCGTGAACACGCGGAACGACTCGATCATCGCGTCAAATGTCGGGAAGAAATCCGGGTGATCCCATTCCAAACTCGTGATCAGCGCGAGATCATAAGCGATCCCGTGAAACATGTTGTCGTATTCGTCCGCTTCGATCACGAACACATCACCGCCGCCCGCCGCGCCGTTGATTCCCGTCGTCGCCAGCGTGCCGCCGATGATATAACCGGGATTCAGCCCGCAGGTGATCAGCATATGCGCGATCATGCTCGTCGTCGTGGTCTTGCCGTGCGTCCCCGCGACGGCGATCACGAACGGCGGCGATTCAAGTCCCGCGTTGATCACATCGGTGATAATTTCGGAGCGTTTGTAGACCGGAATTCCGGCGGCGCGTGCGGCGGCGATCTCCGGGTTTTCGCTGTTCGCCGCTGAGGTCACAATGATCAGGTCAGCGCCTACGATATTCGCCGCGTCGTGTCCAATCGTGATCGACACGCCTTCTTTGAGCAGCGCATCCGTGTAAGCGCTTGCCGTCCGGTCAGAACCAGACACACGAAAACCGCGTCCGATCAGAACGCGGGCAATCGCGGACAGCCCCACCCCGCCGATCCCGACAAGGTGAATATGCTGCCCCGGTTTTATTCTTACAGCTTGGGTCATTTAGATCAAAACCAAGACGATCACAAACAAGACGATCACCGCGACCGCGAGCAAATCGCCGTTCCCGCCGCCGCCGAGGATCACCAGCGGCAGCAAATTCCGCGCTTGATCGCTCGGTGAGCCGGGACTCGGCGCGATGATATACGGCGCGAAGGGGTATTCGTTGATGTCCATGAAATACCACAACGATCCCCAGATCAGGTAGCCGTTCACGAATCCGACGATTCCGCCGAGGATGCTTTCTTGAAAGCGATCCCGTCCTTCGTTGCGGCGGCGGATATCTTCACCGAGGATCGACCGCGTTTGATACGCGAAGTATACGATCAGCAAAAAGATCAGCGCCTGCACGAAAAACACTTGATCGCGGCTCACGCCCGCCAAGAGCGTCCCCCGGATTAAGCTGTCAAATTGATACAGGGCAAACAACCCCAAGATGATTCCGGCGGTCGAGATCAGTTCTTTATTCCAGCCGCGCAAGAACCCGATGATTGCAAAAAAGATCGCCATCACGATCATGACCGCAGAAAGTTGAATCATGCCGTTTCCCCTGAAAGCCGCAGAAGTTCAACCGCCACATTCCATGCGCCATCGCCCATCGCGCTTAACGCCGCCGATGCGGCGCGCATCTGCGCCAATTTTTCAGGACGTTCAAAAAGAATGGCGCGGATCATGCCTAGAAGCTCGGCGCTCATCGCTTCGTCGTTCAGCACCACCGCCGCGCCGCGCTCCGCCAACCAATCGGCATTCACTTTTTGATACCGCCATGCGTGCGGATATGGAACGAGAATCGCAGGCAAATTATAAAGCGGAAATTCGCCAAGTACACTTGCCCCACTGCGGCTCAACACCAGATCAGCGGCAGCAAAGGCGAGCGCCATCTCTTCATGCAAGTACGCGAACGGGTGATAATGGCGCATCAGCTCCGGGTGTGCGTCTGTCAGCGCTTGCTGACGTGCGCAGACTGCATCCCAGTCGAGCGTCCCGGTCACGTGAATAATCTGGATATTTTCTTTGAGAACTTCCGGCAGAATTCCGATGACCGCGTCATTGATCGACCGCGCTCCCCGGCTTCCGCCGAACACCAGCAGCGTTTTACGCGCCGGGTCAAGCCTAAAATGGGCGATTCCCTGCGCTCTACCGTCTCCCCGCGCCGCGTCGATCATCGCCGCCCGCACCGGATACCCGGTCACGATCATCTGACCCTGCCGGAAATACGGCTGACTCTCTTGCGCCGTCACCGCCACTTTATTGACGATGCGCTTCAAGACTTGAATCGTCAGCCCCGGTTCGATGTCCGGCAGATAGATCAAACTGGGAATGCGCCAAAATCGCCCCGCCAGCGCGACCGGCAGCCCTACCCATCCCCCGGTAAGGAGGATCGCGGACGGGCGGCGCTGGCGCACCAACCGGATCGATTGTAATGTGCCAATCGCAAGCTGTACCAGACTCGTCAGCTTCTTTAGCAAGGGAACGCCGTGCAGCGGACCTGACCGCACCTGATCCCGATGTTCAAATGGGATGTTCGCCGCTTCGACCAGCGGACGCGCGAAATCATCCACACCGCCCACAAACGTGAGCGCCACATCTGAGCGGCGGCGGATCAGTGCCTCAGCGACTGCGATCGCTGGATAGACGTGTCCACCGGTTCCCCCAGCCGCGATCATAA
>JAPKMU010000292.1 GCA_026645745.1 Anaerolineae bacterium
GATCAGCGTGACTTCCGGCGATTCGCTGAGTGAAAACACCTGATCAGCCTCTACACCAAGCAGGTCTGCATAATTTGGGATGCGTGTATCAAGTGAGACGTTAAACACGGGAATCTCGGTGAGATACGGCTGCGATACCACCTCGAACGAGCCAAGTACGCGCCCATCCTCAAGGCGGATTTCGGCTGCACCGCTCGCTGCGTCCGATGGAATCGTGAGGGTGCGCCAATCGAGCGTATACCCGCCGTCTAGGTGATCGATCGTGAGCGGAGGCAGTTCATAACCCCATGTTTCGTCCACCGCCGTCACCACGAGCGGAGGAATCGCTCCCGCGCCTTCCCATATCAACGTGAGCGGCGCACGCGCGCCGTTTTGAATCCCGTTATCGAACCGCGTGAGAATCTCGACATGCAGTGCCTCAGAAACGGCAATAAGCGCCTCATGCCCCCACGCCACGTCACGCCAGTGAAAGACGGCTCCCGGCTGCACCTGCCATTCTCCAAGCAGCATATCACGCCCCAGCATCACGCCATTCAGCGGCATGTATCCGCTTCTATGAGCTGAGTCGTACAGGCGCAGATAAAGGTTGTACGCTCCAAGTGGCGCGCCGATGGGCAAACGAACGCGCGGAAATGCCATAAGCGTTTCGCCGGGCTGAGCGTTTTCACTAGTGCGCCCGTCCGCCGTCGCAAGGACCGCGTCCGCGTGCGCGACAATCCCCCCGAACGGGTGACTCAACAGCAGCGCGACCTTGAGTTCACCATCAAATGGACGGGAGAGCGTGATCATCAGCGGCACGCACAGCGCTTGATCGGCTGTGTAATTTTGGGGAAACGCGCCAATCTGCGTCAAACGCGCCACCTCGCCAAACTCATCGCCAAACGGAATATCGAGCGGAGTCATCTCATATGCGCGCAGCGGCGGCGAATGGTACGTGTAGTTCGTCATCCCATAAGTGGTGAATGTCTCAGGTTCGGCGGTTGTGCCGTCTTCGAGCAAACACCCCATCATCCCGCGATAATCGGCGCGCTGTGTATACCACACGTTGAGCGCAATATCGCCGCTCGTCGGCAGCATCGGCACGATCCCCGCCATATCCGCCCCTTCCGGCAGCGTGATCCGGTCAGCCGTCACGCCAATTCGATCCCAGTAGTAAGCGAGTTCATACCGATCCGCATATGACCACGCGATTACTGAGTCCGATTCCGTCAGCGTATCGGCGTAATATTGCACCATCCCGCGCGCGTCATCGTGACGGAAGCGGCTGTCAGGATCGAGCGACGTAAAGATCGAGACCACGCTGAAACCAAGTACCGCAGCCAGCACCACCCCACCGATCCGTTTGATGTGGGCAAGGGACACCCCGAACGCAACCACCATCAGCGGCGCGATCATGACGACGTAGCGCCCATGAAATTCGTTTCCAAGCACGATCAGCGCCGCGATCAAGCCCGCAGTCAGCACAATCACATGAATCAGCATCCAGCGCGCTTGACGAACAAGCAGCACCGCACCCGCAAAGAGAATCGCCAACGCCCACTGTGTTGAAAAAGCACCGGAGACAGCCCGCTCATATGGGACGATCCAAAAAGCATTCCATATCGAAGAAACGAAACTCACCGTGATTTGCGGCGCGCTGGTGATCGCACTGTTCGCGCTGCCCAAATCGAGAAAGCGCGTCACGAAGTACGGCATCCACAACCCGACAACGATCCCCTGCCCAATCGCCCATACGCGCCAATCAGGGAGACGCGCCGAACGGCGCAGCACCCACACCAGCAGCGTGATCAGATTCAGCCACATGACAATCACAGGTGCGGAATTATGGGAGTACAAAAGTCCTAATTCGCATCCGAGCAAAATAATCCAAGCGCGAGATGAAGGACGCGCGATCACGCGATGCCATGCTAGCGCCGCGCCGCTGACCAAGAGCGCCATCAGGGTGTACATGCGTGCTTCTTGGGACGCCCACCACAGCAGCGGCAAAAAAGCCGTCAGCGCAGCCGCGTACAAGCCGCCCAACTCACGGCGGTTTGTTGCGCTTAATCGTTTCCCCAACTGGTATGCAACAGGGATCAGTGGCATACTAAGGAGTAGAGAGAAGAAACGCAGCGCGAATTCACTATCACCCCACCCCTTCACTGCCACATGCAGCAAGGCATAATACAAGGGTGGATTCGTCGCATCGGCATTTGCAGAGTCGAATAATGTCGGCTGAACCGCCGCGTTCCACGAATAGCCCTCATCGAACCACACACTCTGCCTGTCGATAGCATAAAGTTTGAGCGCTGTTGAAGCGATCAAACAAATTACAAGAAAGAGCCATCGCGTGGGTTTGTGGATCATACTGCGTCTCCGCTGATCAGATGTTTTGATTATCCCGCGTAAGGCACATTGCAGACAGGGAATTGTTGGGTTTACAATCACAATGCTATGATCTGCTTTGGTTACTGTGACGAGTAGACTGTAAGAGGCGGATGGATTTATGGTAGATCAACATGACAAGCAGCAGAACCCTGATGGTCCTGTTCCCATCCCACCTCCTGCTGCCCAAACGTCAAATCCCGCGGAGACATCAGAGCCGCGTCATGAGCCGGAAGCACCCGCGCCCGCGCAGACCACCAGCGCTCCGCAAACTGCCGCACGCCCACCTGCTGAGACAGGCTTAGATATGCGCCCTGCAGCGGCGGGTGTTCCCATGAATGAAGAAAAAGATGCAAAACCTGATCCCGTAGAGCCTCCCCCGGCGACTCAAAGTGGAGCCGTAGTGAATACAACGCCTTCGACGAACAAAGATGATTCTTCTCCTCGTCCTTCAGACCCGGTGAGCGCTTCTTCCGCTCCCGCCAGTGTTCCGCCTGAACCGCCCGCTGTCGATAACAAGGACACGCAGAAACCGAGTCCGGTTGCGCCACCTGCCGCTTCAAGCTCTATTGAAAATAAAGACTCGTTAAAGCCGCAGCCGGTGACGCCGAATGCTGGAACACCGCCCGCCGGAATCAATGAAGCACCTAAACCACAACCCCCGAATGCGCCGGTGTCTCCCACACCTGAGAAACCGCGCCTAACCATGCCGGGCGTACCGTCAGCGCCACCTTCTCCGCCCGCTCAACCACCGAGCGAACCGAAGAAAGCGCCGTCGCCTGAAGACTCATCTATTTCAATGGCGCAGCCCAAACCTGTGACGCGCCCGCTGCCAAAACCAGAGGAGATCGTCGTGCCAGAAGCATCCAAACCGGAAGCCTCCAAGACAGCCGTCACCCCCGCTTCCGTACCGGAGAGCAAACCGCGTCCGGCATATGAGGAATGTCCTCACTGCGGTTATCACAATCGTGTGGGTACACTGATCTGTGATAACTGCAAGCGCGCTATTGTTAAGTCAGCGTCAGTTGAAGGCGTCAGCACCAAACCCTTCAGCGAAGAAGCGGCAGCCGCTAAAGAATCAGCACCGGCAACGGCTGATTTAACATCGGTAGCGCCGCAGAACCGCCCCATGAGTGTTACTGACCTGATCGCAGCCGTCAAGTCTGCCGGTACAGATGTGTTTGAGCCGGATATGGTGCTGCGTTTTGAAATTGACGGGTCACCACAGCCGATTGTGTTCTATCCCAAACCCGAAACGCATATCGGGCGGCGCGACCCGATGACCGGAGTTACGCCGGAGATCGATCTGACCGCATTCGCGGGGTATCGGATGGGCGTGAGTCGTGATCACTGCGTTCTGCGATTGAAAGAAAAACGGCTCGAATTGACCGATCTTGGCAGCAGTAACGGCACGAGCTTAAACGGGATGAAACTTCAGCCTCACGCCGTTCATATTCTGCGTGACGGCGACGAATTGATGCTTGGCAAAATGGTTATTCGCGTGATCTTTCAGAAACGCAAGTCAAGCTAGGGACGCCAGCAAGACGCAAAAAAACGAAGGGACAGGAGCAGTACACTCCTGTCCCTATTTTTTCGCAGAGTCTCAAGGTCTAACGCGGCGATTCTAAAATTTCCGCGACTTGTGCTGCCGCTTTGCGCGTCGCAAACAATACTTGGCTGAAGCGTGCACCTTTTTCGGCAAGTACCGCCAGCGCCGCCCGCCCTGCCGGGTAGACGACGATCACGCCCTCTTCGCCTTCCATCAATAACCGTTCCAAATCCCCCTGAGCGAGACGACGCAGAGTTCGTTCGGCAAGGCTGATGATGGTAGAACTCATCGCTGCGACCTGTGGACTGCTCGTCGGGTTCTGATGCGGATTATCTTCGTCGCCGGGTGGGTACGCGGCAACGAGCAGCCCGTCATTATTGACGATCACCGACGCTTTCACACCATCGACCGCAATGTGCAGGGTCTTTAGGGTACGCTCCAGAATTTCGCTCCGATATTCCTGAGCCATTCCGTTATTCTCGATTCTCGAAAGTTGACGATTCGTGAATACACATATTCTGAGTATAACGGAACGTCCTCATTGGCTCAATAAGCGTTTGCGAAACCTTTATAACATTATCCGCGTTTGTCACGATTTGATCGAGCACGCGCCGCATCTTCGCGGGCAAACTTCGCCAACAGCCTCCGGTCAGCATCGCTCAACGGGGCGGTGCGGAGCAGTTCCGGGCGGTTGCGCCATGTCCGCCGCAAACCGTCTTCGTGCCGCCAACGCTCGACCGCTGCATGATCTCCGCCTTGCAGTACATCAGGAACAACTAAACCGCGAAACTCCGCCGGACGGGTGTAATGCGCGCCTTCGAGAATTCCTTCAGCATGACTGTCCCGACCTGCCGCGCCTTCCGCGCCCAACACGCCGGGGATGTGGCGGATCACGGCATCAATGATCACCATCGCGGGGAGTTCACCACCCGTCAGCACATAGTCCCCAATGCTGATCTCATCGGTCACAAGCAGTTCGCGCACCCGATCATCAATGCCTTCGTAGCGCCCGCACAAAATGACCATGCGTTCATGTGCCGAAAGTTCGACCGCGATCTGGTGATTGAACAAGCGCCCCTGCGGAGTCATCAGCAAAACAGGCGTGCGTGATCCCGTTTGTGCGGGGGCATCGTTCAGCACCGCCTCTAATGCCCGCGCGACAATGTCCGGCTTCATGATCATGCCGCCGCCGCCGCCGTAAGGGGTATCATCGACCGTGCGATGCGGATCAGTCGTCCAATCGCGGATGTTGTGAGTCCGCATATCGATCAGCCCGCGATCTCGTGCTTTCCAAAGCATTCCTTCCGTCATCTGTCCTTCAAACATCGAAGGGAACAGCGTCAAAACGTCAATGCGCATATGTTACAATCCGAGGCTATGAAGCGAGAAAACACAACAGAACTTAACGCAAATATGCTGAGACGCAAACCCGCGTTCATGAACCTCAAACACGTTCCGCGCATCGGGCTAATGCCCCTTCGCGTTTTCGCCTTGTTATTTTTTGCCTTCATACTCTCAGCCTGCACATTGACCGAACAGCCAACCACGCCGCCCTTCCCGACGGTCGAATTTCTTTATCCACTCGATAACACAACCGTACTTGCCGGAACGGACGTGCAAATTCAGGTGTTGGCGCGTGACGAAAACGGAAGCGGAATCGCTCGTGTTGAACTTCTGGTCGATGATCAGCCGCACCAACAAGGATCACCCGTTGAGCGCCCATCGGTACTGGTTTTTACGGTTGAAATGAATTGGCTTGCTGAAGGGGATGGGCTGCACGCACTCACAGCAACCGCCTACCGTGAAGACGGTACAGCGAGCGATCCAGTCACCATCCGTCTATCGGTGATCAGCGCGACCGAAGAATCGGGCGCGTGATATGCTAAAATCAACCTCTTGCAATCAGTGGAATGAGTGATCTTATGGCATATCTGGTGCGTCTGGGCAAAGCGCCATCAACCAACGACTTGAGCCAAGAAGAAATCGCGCTGATTAACCGCGTGTTTGACGTCACACCATCGTCGGTCACATTGAATGGTGTTACGTTTGCATGGGAAGATGTCACCGAACTCGAAACTGCCGTCGCTGCCCGTCCACAAAATCCGGCGGGCTGGTTCGTGAAGAAAGTGATCTTCGGCGGCGAACGCTACCATGTAGCGATCTACGCGGGGAAGTACGAAGCCGTCCTGCCCAACACAACCCGCAAAGTGATCGAACATATCATCCAGACTATCGCCTACTACGCGCCGCGCAAACTTCCGTACTCAGGCGTAGAAGGGATTTCCCCCGTCAGTGAAACGTAGCGCCGCGTGGCTAATTTCCGTTCTCATGCTGATGATGAGTACGGCGACAGGGGCGCAGTCCCCAACATGCGAACCGCAGTCGGCGTGGGGCGATCTATTCGCGCTCGGCAGTGCCGGATTGAGCAGCTCACCTGCGCTTGCCGTGCTTCCAAACCGGTTGGCGGTCGCGTACATCCTATCGGATAACGATGGCGCGCATCAGGTGATGCGCTGGCTGTCCTCTGACGGTTTAAGCGATCCGCTCACCTTGACCCTGCCGCCGATTCAACCGCGTGGTCAGCTTATCTTCCCCGCCGAACACGATCGCGTGTATTTACTCTGGCTCGATCTCGATGAGACAACCGGACTGCCAGCACTGTTTTTCGCATTGATCGAGCCGACCGGGGAAATCGCGCGCGGTCCGCTCCGCCTCTCGACCGAGTATGAGCGTGTCTATGATTTCCATGCCGCGCTCACCGCCGATAACACCCTGTGGGTGACATGGAGCGGCGCAGTCCGCCGAGAAGCCAATGTCTCACTGCGCCGAGTCGATGCCGATGGTCGTCCCGGCACTACGCCGATCACGCTTGCGGTTGATGCGCGGCATCCGGTCATGATCCCGAACCCCGACGGAACGCTCACCCTGCTGTACGACGAAGGACATGGTGAAGGATTAATCCGCGCACGCATCGCGCAGGGCGTTCTCCTTGAGTCGTCGCGGATTACCGGACAGATCAGCCGGACGCCGGGAACGGTGACGAACAGCGTGTTCGCTGCCGCCGACGAAAGTCACGACTATATCTTTTGGAACTTAACCCGCGATGATGGACGACGCGAAACATGGTTCACGGCGGGCGAACATGACAGCGCCGCGTATTCAGCCCCTACCCTATTTGAGCCGCCTTATCAGTGGGTACGACCACTCCCGAATGCACGCGGTGATGTGCGCGCCGCCGTCATGGACGGAAATACAATCGGTGTGGCG
>JAPKMU010000293.1 GCA_026645745.1 Anaerolineae bacterium
CGTGATGGAGTCAATAACAACGTTGGGCTTCTGGGTGGTTGCCGCATTATCCAGATAAACGAGCGGCACGCCTTCGTGATGTTCTTGAAGAAGGATAGGAAAGTCCGCCCTGATGTTGTCCACATCGTAGGGGGCAGTCGTGATAGTGGGTTGGTTCATTTTTGGGCACTCCTCATCCCCCCAATTCTAAAAAGCAAATTGGGGGGAGTGGATGACATTTATCAGGCGTCACGCCCGACGATCTTCGCTTCCAACGAAGCCCGCAGACGATCACGCACACGCTCAAACGGAACCCGGTCGAGAAGTTCTTCAAAGAACCCTTCCGTTACCATCAATTCCGCTTCTGCGCGTGGGATACCACGGCTCATCAGGTAGAACACGGGCTGTTCTTCCAGCGTGCCGAACGTTGCCGCGTGGGTGCAGCGCACATCGTCGGCTTCAATCTCAAGACCGGGGATCGCGTCCATGCGCGCATCCTCGCTCAAAACGAGGTTGCGACTCGCTTGAAAGCCGTCGATCTTCTGCATCTTCGGCAGTGATTTGATCATCCCCTGCCACACGGAGCGCGAGTCATCTTTCGCCGCGCCTTTGAACAAGAGATCGCTCACGGTGAGCGGCGCGTTGTGGCTCTGCTGGGTATCATGATCAAAAAGCTGTTCATGATCCGCAAAGAACATGCCGCTTACGCGACCGTTCGCGCCCTGCCCGTCAAGTTCAACTTCGATGAAATTCTTGACGAACTGACCACCCATCGTACCGATGATCCAGTCAAGTTGACCGTCACTGCCTACGCGCCCACGCTGATGATTGAATTCATACGTGGCGCGATTCCAATCTTGGAGCGCAACATAACGCAAGTTGGCGGCATCTCCGACCAGCAGTTCAGTCGCGCCAACGGAGACGCTCTGTTCATCACGGCGCGCGGACTGAAAATCAACTAGCAGCGTTGCCTGTGCGCCTTCTTCTAATACGATCAGCACATGACCGAGCGTAGAGCCAGCTTGCGTGTTGTACATAACCACATGCAGCGGCAGTTCGACGACGGTATTACGGGGCACGAACAGAAAAAGCCCATGCGTCCACAGTGCAGCATGAAGTGCGGCGAACTTACCGTCGCTTGGCTTGACGGCTTTGGTCATCAAGTTAGGACGAACGATGGATTCATGGTCGCGGCAAGCACTCTGCAAATCGGTGAAGATCACACCCTGCGCAGTGAGCGCATCGGACACTTGCGCCGAAACGAGCTTGCCATCGACAAACACCAGTGTTCCGCCCTGTTCATCGCCGATCAACGGTTCGAGCATTGGAGCAGGAACGCTTTGCAAACTCGGCTGCCCGCCGTTCGGCAGATGATTCACCTGATCCCAACGCACGCCGCGATAATCGGTGCGCCGCCATGCCTCACCACTGTCGCGATTCGGCATCGGTAGTTCTTCGTAAATCTCCCACGCGGCAAGACGGCTTTCGCGCAGCCAGCGGGGTTCATTGTGAGTATCGCTCAAGCGCTCAATATCAGCGCGTGTGTAAAGAGGCGCGGCGGGGGCATTTCCCCGCCGGGTCGTTGTCGTCACAGCGTGTTTCTCCTGTTTACCCGATCGAGCCTTCAAGCTGAATCTGGATCAGGCGGTTGAGTTCGAGTGCATATTCCATCGGCAGTTCTTTGACCAGCGGCTCGATAAAGCCGTTGACGATCATCGCGTTCGCTTCGTCCTCGCTCATACCACGCGTCATCGCATAGAAAAGCTGATCTTCACCTACGCGGCTGACCGAGGCTTCGTGACCCATCGTCACACGCTTGGCGTCTACCTCAATCGTCGGGTATGTATCCGAACGGCTGTGATCATCGAGGAGGAGCGCGTCACAAACAACATTACTCTTGACGTTATCCGCGCCTTCCACGATTTTGAGCAAACCGCGATAGCTTGCACGTCCGCCGCCCTTGCTGATCGACTTGCTGATGATCTGGCTGGTGGTGTTCGGCGCAAGGTGCGTGATCTTCGCGCCCGCGTCCTGATGCTGACCGGGACCCGCAAACGCAATCGAGAGGACTTCACCGTGCGCGCCTTCGCCCGCTAAGATCACGGCGGGATACTTCATCGTGACCTTGCTGCCCAAGTTACCGTCCACCCATTCCATTGTCGCGCGTTTGTAAGCAATCGCGCGTTTGGTGACAAGGTTATAGACGTTGTTCGACCAGTTCTGAATCGTCGTGTAGCGGCAGCGTCCGCCATCCATCACGATGATTTCGACAACGGCGCTGTGCAGGCTGTCTTCGCTGTAGGTCGGTGCGGTGCAGCCTTCGACGTAATGCACATATGCACCTTCTTCGACGATGATCAAGGTGCGTTCAAACTGCCCCATGTTCTTCGTATTGATGCGGAAGTACGCCTGAAGCGGCATTTCGACATGAACGCCCTTCGGCACGTACACAAACGAGCCACCCGACCACACCGCGCTGTTAAGCGCAGCGAACTTGTTATCACTTGACGGGATCACCGTGCCGAAATACTGGCGCACGAGTTCCGGGTGTTCGCGCAAGGCGGTATCCATGTCGGTGAAGATCACGCCCTTGCTTTCCAAGTCCTTACGAATGCTGTGATAGACGACTTCGCTTTCGTACTGTGCCGTCACACCCTGCAAGAACTTCTGCTCAGCTTCGGGGATGCCGAGACGATCAAACGTGTTCTTGATGTCTTCCGGCACATCATCCCAACTGCGTCCTTGACCATCGGTGGCGCGGACGTAGTAGTAAATATCGTCGAAGTTGATGCCGCTCAGGTCAGCGCCCCAGTCAGGCATCGGCTTTTCGGTGAAAATCTGATACGCCTTGAGGCGGAATTCGGTCATCCATGCCGGTTCGCCCTTCATCTGGCTGATCTGGTGCACAACGTCGGCATTCACGCCCTTCTGACTCTTAAAGGCGTACTCATTTTCCGAATCATGGAAACCATACCGCTCTTCATAGCTGCCACGCACATCATTGAGCGCGGATTCTGCCTCTGTCAACTGCTTTTCGCTGGGGACATATTGATCCACCATGCCGTATGCTCCCTAAAACTTCTCGTCAAACACATGCGGACGAAAGATGCGGCGCGCCGTTTTATGGCGTGGTGGTGCTGAACTTCTCGCGCACCCAATCGTATCCCGATTCTTCGAGATGAAGTGCAAGATCAGCGCCGCCGCTCTCGACGATCTGCCCCTGATACATGATATGAACGTATTCAGGCTTGATGTAGTTGAGGATGCGCTGATAGTGGGTGATCACCAGAATTCCGAGGTTAGGACCGCGCAAGCTGCTTACGCCTTCCGCGACGATGCGCAGCGCGTCGATATCCAAACCGCTGTCCGTTTCGTCTAGGATGGCAATGCGCGGCTCAAGAACCGCCATCTGAAGAATTTCGGCACGTTTCTTTTCGCCGCCGCTGAATCCGTCGTTGAGGTAGCGCCCCGCGAAACTGTGATCCATATGGAGCGAGTCCATCTTGGCGCGCATCAGCTTCCGGAAATCGCTGATCGAGATGCCTTTGCTATCCGGATCATTCGCCTTCATGCGGCTGTTGATCGCCAAACGAAGGAAGTTCGCCAGTGTGACGCCGGGAATCGCAACCGGATACTGAAAAGCAAGGAAGAGTCCGGCGCGGCTGCGCTCATCAACTTCCATTTCCAGCAAGTTTTTGCCTTCAAACAAAATCTCGCCATCGGTGACTTCGTAGGCGGGATTTCCGAGAATCACATTCGATAGTGTGCTCTTACCCGACCCATTTGGACCCATCAGCGCGTGAACTTCACCTTGATTGATCGTAAGGTTGACGCCGCGCAAAATCGGCTTTTCCTCAACGCTGACGTGTAAATTGCGAATTTCGAGTGATGCAGCCATTCCGGCATCTATCTCCTATACTGCGGAAGTTTTCACAACGGTTAATTTTTCCGCATAACCGATATAAAACTAGGGTCAGTATACCAGCCCTCAGAGGGTCAGTCAACATTTTTATGATGAGTTTGATAAAAATTGACTTAGAGAAAAGGCTATGCTATTCTGACTGTCATGAGCGTTGATTGAAGTGGCAGGGTACACAATGGCGGATATTCCCCAACTGACCAAAGAAGAGCAGCTGCGCGAAGCACTGCGTGTTGTTACTGATCCCGAAATCGGTATGAACGTCATCGAGTTAGGTTTGCTGCGCAATGTCGAAATCCATGACGACCGCGCCCACCTCACGATGATTATGACGACGCCGTTTTGCCCTTATGCTCCCCAACTGCTTGAGCAGTGCCGACGCACCGCCCAAGAATTCCTTGGTGTTCCTGTGACCATCGAAATGGGTCTTGAAATGTGGGACCCGTCGATGATGGAAGACGGCGCGGCAGACGATTGGGGTTTGTTCTAAATCGGTCGGTTCGCACTGATGAACTCGCGCGGATCAAGATAATGCTTGAAAACTGCTTCCCGGTCAGTTCGTCCCCAATGACCGGGATTTGTTTCGAGAATCGTCGTTGGACTCAGATCAAAATGAAGTAGATACGCCCATCGTCCAAAGGCATCGCCGACATGGGCGATCACCTGCCCGCGTTCAACACGATCCCCGACTTTGACGCGCATCCTTTCCACATGAGCATAACGCCCATATAACACCATACCGTCCGTCGCCAGTGGATCGTGGCGAATTACGATCACGTTACCCCATGCCGGCAGCCGTGCGGCAAAGGTCACAACCCCGCTTGCCGCTGTCATCACTGGATTGTGCGCATCAGCGTTTTGGGGCAAATTTAGGTCAGCGCCCGTGTGATACGCTTCATCGTGTGTTCCCACAAAATACAGCTTTCCAAATGGGCTGGCATCCAACCACTCTCCACCCCACACCGTGCGCGATCTGCGTTCTGTGGGTGTCCCTACAGGCATATCGTAGCCGTCAGCGACAAATTTAGGTGAACCTTTGACGATCTGACGCCAGCGCACCGCATCAAACGCGATCTCATGCTGTCCTTTGCCGAGATTCGACAGTGTCACCCGTCCAGCATTCGGCGCATCTATGTCGAGTTCGGCAACTGCGAGAGTCACCCACTGCGAACGATACACGGATTGATCGATCATGACGCGAATCGGTTCGCGTGCTTGGATCGTGTACAATGCCTCACGAGCACTCGCATGACGCATAGGGATGAACACCGCGATTTCATACAACCCGCTGGCGGGAAGCTTTGGCGTCCATGTCATATTGATCGATGAAACATTGGACGCAAGAGGCGCGGCATAACTTTCCCATCCCATGAAATGCGTATGAGTTTTAGGTTCAATACTTCGTACACGGCGTTCAGCGTTAGCATCGTTGGGACGAATCACGGTTTCATGCCCGACAAAAACCGGAACTTGCGAGGTCTTCACATCTTTATTATTCCATGAGTGCGCACGGATCGCGTTCCACGCTCCCGGATGAATTGTCCCTGCACGCCAGAAACTGAGTCCACGTGCTTTATACCGAAAAGCTGCAAGCGTTTCGGCTTCACGGATTTCGAGCGGCGGCGCATCACCTTGCAAGGCTGGAATAATCGGTTTGTCAACAGATCCAAACTGCTGCCACACAGATTCAAGGGCGGCTGATGGCGATTTACGTGCGTCTCTCCACAAAACGCGCGGGTGTAAACTCGCTGCCACCCGTGACCATCGCCCTAACCATAATTTTGAGGACATCGCATCGCGCATGGAGAAGCTGATTCCGATGTGCATCTGTGGATTCATTGTCTCTGCAAGCGCGCTCAAGAATCGCTCGATTCGTATTGGCTCATTTGCCCAAGCCGAGCGCTTTGGTTCAAGGTGAAGGATCAGCGCTTTGACACCTTGCCTCTCCGCCGCCAACCCAATCAACTCCGCTTCAGCATCAGGCTCATCGCAGCGGGGCGCTGCCCACGCACAAAGACTCAGGCTGTGTTCGGCAAGTGCATTGACCCACGCATCAATGCTTTCAGCGCGATCAATCGCCAGCGCGCGGCGAGTATCCCAATACCCCATCCACTGCGCGCCTGCTTGCGGCGACCAATCGCACACTTTGACCCACACTTGACTCAGGTTTGGAGCAGCCTGTTTGAGGCTCAAAGCATACTCTGAAAGCGTCATCGAGGGCAGATGATCGCCGCTCTCGTGCCAAAGCGCGATCTGTCCATCAAACGGCGTAACCAAAGATTCGACATCATTTGAGGTAATGATATCCTCGAAGGTAACGACATTTGTGGAAACCCATCCAGAAGCATTCCCCTGCTCAACCCATACCCATCCGTCAGTGGTACGTGTGTCCGGGTAATAAACGGCGGGCGTGTTGTTACGAAGATCGGCGGTATCGCGGTAGCGTGTCGCCGGACCACTGCGCACATTCGCAAACGCCATCCGCGTGAGCGCAATGGCATAACGCGGCTCCCCCGCCGGAGACGGCTTCGGCACTGAAGCAGGCGTATTCGTCATGGCAACCTTTATTCGCTGGCTGTCAGGAGATCGTCAAGCGCTGTCCACAATTGGCGTACGCTTTCAGGTTCAAAAAGCGCTGACCAGTCCGATCCACTGCCGCGACCAAGAACTTCACACCCGCCGCTGTCGGTAAAATCGATATGGAAGTCACTGGTGATATTGGGCAGACCTGCGCTGCGGATAGGGACTGTGCCCAACCCAATGATATGTTGGGCAAAGCGCTCCGGGTCAAGCATTGAGCCGATGTGATACCAGAGTAAGCGCGCGGCGCGCGAGGTGATAACACGCGTCCAACGTTCGCCGTCATCTCCGATGCCACCGAGCAATACAGATTCGCTGTTGGGTTTGAGACACGCGAATGGACTCACGGTTCTACCGTAACTACGCTGAAAACTGCTCGTCATCGCTTGATTCCCCGCATTCCAAAGAACTCTATTGACGAATGAGGATACCACCGCCTATGTTCGCGGGCACTGCGACTTCACCTACAATCGCGGCTGACTCGCCTGCCGCGACCAACTCCGCCAACATCGCCTCGGCTGCATCTACCGGAACTGCGATCAACAAACCGCCGGATGTCTGCGGATCATACAACAGCGACTGCTGATACTCTGGCAGTTCCGCCTCGATACGTACCCATTCCTCGTAATACATCCGGTTTCGCACCATCCCACCGGGGAAAATTTCCTGTTCGCCATAGACGAACGCCCCCGGCAG
>JAPKMU010000294.1 GCA_026645745.1 Anaerolineae bacterium
CCCTTCCGGCGAATTAACGCGCGCCGTCACGCGTGAAATGCTCAAGAGCAAACCCGCCCCTGCCATTGCCGATACCAGCGACGAACCGCCAAAGCTGATGAACGGCAGCGCAACGCCAGTCGAAGGCACAAGGCTTAACATCGTCGCCACGTTGAGGAGCGCTTTTGTAGCGATCCACAGCGTAATTCCGGCGGCAAGCAGCGACCCGAAATTATCGGGCGACCGCCGCGCGATTTGCAAGCCGCGCATAATCAAGATTACGAACAGCAGCACGACAAACGCCGCGCCGATCACGCCAAGTTCTTCACCGATCACCGCGAAAATGCTGTCCGTATGCGGCGCGGGCAGTGCGCCGAATTTTTGCTCACCCAGTCCCAACCCTTTACCAAGCCAACCGCCGTCACGAAAGGCGATGATCGCTTGCATCGCGTGCCAGTTGGTCGCGGTCAAGTCGGTCAGCCCCGCAACAAAGGTATCAAGCCGGGTTTGCGTGTAATCCAACTGCTGGCTGAACACAATCCCGCCAGCCCCCGCCAGCGCGGCGACCGACGCGAGATGAAACACATTTGCTCCGGCGAGAAAATACATCACGCCGCACACGATCACGATCGTCGCGGCGGTGCTGATGTCGGGCTGAAGCGCGACCAAGCCCACCACGATACCGAGCAGGATCATGAAGGGAATCAGCCCGAAGGCGAAACTGGCGACCTTTGTCCGCTTTGCGCCGAGCCATGCCGCCATATAGATGATGATCGTCAATTCTGCGATTTCGCCCGGCTGGTATGATCCTTGAAAGAATGCGCGCCGCGCCCCGAAGGTGTTATCGCCAAACAGCAAAACGCCGACCAAGCCCGCAATCGTGATCAACAGCAGAATCAGCGCGAAACGCTTCCATATCCGGTAATCGAGCAGGGTCATGAAAACGCACGCAGCCGCCGCGATCACCAGATTGCGGATATGCTGCATGAAGATATACGTCGGGCTGTTGAATTCTTGATAGCTCCAGTCGAACGTCGCGCTGTAGATCATCATCGCGCCAACCGCAAGCAGCAGGATCAACATGATCAACATCGGGCGGTCGATCATACTCAAGAAACCATGCTGACGTTCAACCCGATCCACCAGCGGTGCGTCCGCATTAGCGGTGCGCGTCCCGCCGCGAATGATCGGCGGCGCTTTTGCCCCAATCGGCAGGTCAAAATCGGCGTCGGTGAACTGCGGCGCTGCCTGTTGATCTGCCATAAAATCTCTCCCAACTCATCATCGAAACAGGGGAATACTCCCCCTGCTGAACTTGAGTATATCCCAGTTTCAACTTTCGACAATCGGCGCGGAAACCGAATCAAAAAGGGCGGGTGAACTGCACCCCGCCCTTGTCACGGCGAATACTGCGATTTACCGCTGGTCGATTGGCGTGTAATCGCGCACGGTTTCACCCGTGTAAATCTGGCGCGGGCGGTTGATGCGCGTCGCCGGATCGTTGTGCATTTCTTTCCACTGGGCGATCCAACCGGGCAAACGACCGAGCGCGAACATCACGGTGAACATGTTCGTCGGGATGCCGAGCGCGCGATAAATAATCCCGCTGTAGAAGTCCACGTTCGGGTAAAGTTTACGTTCGACGAAGTAATCATCGTGCAGCGCCGCATCTTCCAAACCGCGCGCAATATCGAGCAGCGGGTCAGTGACATGGAGGGCGTTAAGCACATCATCCGCCGCCTTGGCGAGAATCTTGGCGCGCGGGTCGAAGTTCTTATAGACGCGGTGACCGAAGCCCATCAAGCGGAACTTGGAATTCTTGTCCTTCGCCAAGTTGACGTATTTCTGAACGTCGCCGCCGTCATGCTGAATTTCTTCCAGCATCATGATGACTTCTTGGTTCGCGCCGCCGTGCAGCGGACCCCAGAGCGCATTCACGCCTGCCGCAACCGACGCGAACACATTCGCTTGACTGCTGCCAACCATACGCACCGTCGAAGCGCTGCAATTCTGCTCATGATCGGCGTGCAGGACGAGGAGCAGGTCGAGTGCGCGGGCGACGACCGGATTCACATGATAGGGTTCGGTCGGAAGCGCGAACATCATGTGCAGGAAATCTTCCGAGTAACTCAAATCACTGCGCGGGTAAACATACGGCTGACCAACCGACTTCTTATAGCAGAATGCCGCCAGCGTCTTGAACTTCGCCAGCAGACGCATGATATTCGTGTCGATGATCTCAGGGTCAAGCAGATCAGGATGGAATGCCGACAGCGAAATCGCCATTGCAGACATCACCGCCATCGGGTGTGCAGACGGCGGATACGCTTCAAACAGCTTCTTGATGTCTTCATGCACCATCACATGCTTGATCAGACGCTTGTTGAACTTGTCGAGTTCATCCGCATTAGGCAGCCGCCCATTGATCAACAGATACGCGACTTCGACAAACGTCGATTTTTCGGCAAGCTGTTCGATGGGATAACCCCGGTAGCGCAGAATACCTTGATCGCCGTCAATGTAGGTGATCGAACTCATGCACGAGCCGGTATTGCCATAGCCGGGATCGTAGGCGATTGCCCCCGTCGCGGAGCGCAGTTTGGCGACGTCGATGGCGAGTTCGTGTTCCGAGCCTTCAAAGACGGGAAACTCAAACTCTTTATCGTTTATGATGAGTTTTGCTGTGGACATTTCAAGTTTTCCATTCAACAGTACTTTGGCACAAAACGCACACTAGTATAGACGAGTTCACGCTAACGTAAATTCCCGAAAATCTGCAAGTCGGATGACACTGTTTTCTGGGAAGATATGCACTTTCAAAACGCAAAAAGATGCGCTATGGCGCGGCGGGTTTCTCGCGCTCAAAGTAGTGATAAATCCCTTCGTGTGTGCTTTCGGACTTCACGGCTATCCATGTTTCGCGCAAGCGTGCGTACTGCTCCTTCGCTGCCCTGCCGGTGATCGTCTCTGATCCGGCGAGGCTGTAAAGCGTGAGGCGCTGCCCGTCTTGCCCGTCTTCATAGACCGCATATTCACGATCAGGTTTCATTTTGTTCGTTTGATCAGGAAAAACGGGCATCAGGAATCCTTTGAACTTAAATGGCGTTCACCAGCTTGCGGAAATGTTCCCCGCGTTCTGCAAAATCGACATAGGCATCGTAGCTTGTCCCCCCCGGTGAGAGCAGCACCACGTCACCGCGATGCGCCGTATCCCGCGCACATGCCACCGCCGCGTCGAGCGTATCCACTTGAGTCACCGCGCTGAACAGCGGATCGACGCGCGCGATCACACTTTTGATCATCGGCGCGGCTTCGCCAAACACCACGATATGCCGCGAACGCGCCAGCGCCATAACGATCATCTCATCCCAAGGGAGCTTTTTGTCACGCCCGCCCAACAGCAGGATCAACGGCTCGGTGAAGCTCTTAAGCGCGGCGGCGACCCGTTCCGGTGCGGTGGCAATGCTGTCATTCACGTAGGTGACGCCCTCACACAGTCGAACGATCTCCAAGCGGTGCGGCACGCCTGTAAAATCGCGGATCACATGCTGCATCGCTTCAAGCGACGCACCCGCCGCTCCGGTAATCGCGCTCGCTGCCAGCACATTCAAAACGTTGTGCTCGCCGCGCAGTGGAATATCATCGCGCTCGATGATCACATGCGGATCGCCGTCCGGGCTGCTGTCGCCAACGAGGATCAAGCGGCGTCCTGCGGCGAATGCGCCGTTGCCGACCATGCTCGTGGCGCTGAACCAACACAACCGCCCGACAACCCGATCTTCGAGCGCATGACTGCCCGGATCATCCCATCCCAAAACCGCCGTATCCGTCTGCCCATCCGTGAACACCTGATGATCGAGAATCTGTGCTTTCGCGTTCAGGTAGTTCTCCATTGTGCCGTGCCGATCCAGATGATTCGGCGTCACATTGAGGACGGCGGCAATCGGTGGGCTGAGCGTCATAATCTCCAATTGAAAGCTCGAAAGCTCCATCACCACGCGATCATCACGGCTGATCTGCGGCAGCACATCGAGGAGCACATCCCCGATGTTTCCGCCCACCCACGTCTTGAAGCCGGATTCTTTCATGATCATACCGGTGAGGGTTGTCGTGGTGGTCTTTCCGGCGCTCCCCGTGATCCCGATGATCGGCGCGGGACAGCGTTCCATGAACAACTGCGCATCGTTTGTGATGCGAATTCCGCGCTTCACCGCTTCCAGCACAATCGGTAGATCGAGCGGAACGCCGCCGCTGATGCACAGCACGTCCAACCCATCAAGCAGTTCCGGCGGATGCCCGCCCAACACGAACTCAACGCTGGGATATTCGGCGGGGTTCAGTTTAAGCTGCTCGGCGCTCTTGCCATCGCTCACGCGCACCCGTGCGCCAATCGTCGGCAGCCACCGCGCCAACGCTTTCCCCTGCCGCGCAAAGCCGAGCACCGCGACCGTTTTGCCATTCAGCGGATCAGATTTCATTCGTGCCTCAACTACTCAGCGAAAATACCCATGATGTGATACTGCACGCGGTCGCCAAACATGCGATCCAACCATTCGACCTGCTCACGCATTTCGCGCGGCGAGTCGTCGTGTTCTAAAAGGCGAAAACCGAGCCGCTCATAAAACGGAATCAGCGCGGTTTCCGCAAGCAGGTACAGCGGACGCGGCGAATGCTCCATTGTCAGTAAGGCGCGCACCACTGCCGCCGCGTAACCGCGCTTGCGATATTGGCGGCGCGTCATCACGCTGTCCACTTCCCAAATACTGCCTTCGGGCTGCACCATGCCGATGCTGGCGATCACAGGCTTCCCTTGTTCGACCACTTCGAGAACCAGAAAATACTGCCAATCAATCGCATCCGGGTTCAGCGGCGCTGAACGAACCATCTGCTTGATCGTCTCGGCGTCGTCCGCTACTGCGCGGCGGATCGTGTAAGGAACGCTCATCGCAGATCACCCCGCTTTCAAATCATGTTTACAAGAGCGCCAGCGCCACACCCGCCATCGCGCTCAGCAGCCCGACGAGCCAAAAGCGCTGTACCACCTGTGTTTCGCTCCATCCGCTCAGTTCAAAATGGTGATGCAGCGGAGCCATGCGGAACAAGCGCCGCCCCTTCGTCGCTTTGTAATAGCTGATTTGTAGGACGACGCTCACTGTTTCAGCAACCGGAACAATCGCGATGATCGGCAGCAGCAGCCATTGACCCGTCATCACCGCAATCGTAGCGAGGGTTGCGCCGAGCGAGAGTGAGCCGATATCGCCCATAAAAATCTGCGCGGGGTGCGCGTTGTACCACAAGAACGCGAAACACGCCCCTACGATGATAAAACTGAACTGCACCAGATAAATCTGCCCCTGTAAGAAGGCGATAATCCCATACGCGGCGAACGCGCTTGCGGTGATCACCCCGGCGAGTCCGTCTAACCCATCCGTAAAATTGATCGCGTTGCTAAACGACACGATGATGAATGCTGTCAGCGGGATAAAGAGGATCGGATGCAAGGGAAGCGCGATATTGAGCAAGGGGATCATCATCATATTGGCGAACTGAAAACCGCCGTCATACAGCGAAATCACCGCCGCCGCGATCAGCGCCAGCACCACTTGTCCGGCAAACTTCGCCCGCGCGCTGATGCCTTCCCCAATCGGGCGACCCTGTGAGCGTCGAATCCCTTCCACATCGTCATAGCCGCCGAGCAGCGCAAAACCGATCATGACGATCACGGGGACGAGAATACTCAAGCCGGTGACGCTCGCCTCCGGTCGCAAAATCGCCACCAGATTCAACGCCAGTGTGATCAACAGCGCAGGCAGGATAATCATGATCCCGCCCATCGTCGGCGTTCCTATTTTCTTCTGATGTTCGCCGGGGAGCGTCACGCGGATCAACTTGCCGACCTTGAGGAGCTTCAGCACCTGCAAGAACGGTCCACCCCAAATTACGCCTAACAAAAAAGCGAGAACGCCCACGCTGAGTGCAAACGGTAACGGTGCGGTCATAATGCCTCTTAAAGATTATCGTTGTATCGCGCCAACCTCGCCGCCCTGAGCGGCAAGCGCGCGGCGAATATCATCCGTTGGAATTTCGAGCAAAATCACCAACCGTTCCGCGACACGCTGGAATACCGGCGACGCGACCCGATTCCCGAAGTACTCGGTTGGCTCGTCCAGCTTGACCAAGATGATCAACTGCGGATCATCAGCGGGCAAGAAGCCGATAAACGATGCAATCGACACCCCCGCTTGATACCCAATCGGCGTCGGAATCTGCGCTGTTCCGGTTTTGCCAGCGACTGTGTAACCGTCCACCGATGCCGCGCCGTCTAAGCCTTCGCGCACCACTGTGACCATCATTTCCGTCACGGTGCGCGCCGTCTCCGCGCTGATCGGGCGTCCGAGCGCCGACGGCTGCGACGGAATCACCCGGTCACCGTCGATGATACTGGCGACGACATGCGGCTGCATCATCAAACCGTCGTTGGCGATGGCTGAATACGCCGTGATCAACTGGATCGGCGTTACGGTGATCTGCTGCCCAAACGCATTGATCGCAAGGTCAGCTTCGCTCCAGTCTGAATCGCCGGGAACGTTCATGCGTCCGCCGACTTCGCCTTCCAGATCGATGCCCGTCAGCCCGCCCATGCCAAACTGATCCAGCATGTTGTAAAAGTCATTCGGACCCATGCGCGTGCTGATCTCCGCCGCGCCAATATTGAGCGACTGCACCAATACCTGCGTCACATCGACGACGCCATGCGCCGCCCGATCCCAATTCAGGACTTCAGTGCCGCCGTAGGTCGCCGTCCCTTGATCGTTGTAGCTCCACTGCGGCGTGATCGTACCGCGCTCCAGTGCCGCCGCGACCGTCAGCACATTGAAGATCGACCCCGGCTCCCAAGGAGTCGCAATCGCCGGGTTCAGCAGTTGGTTGGGGTCTTCAACCGTAAAATAGGCATTCGGATCAAACGACGGCGCGCTTGCCATCGCCAAGATTTCACCGGAACGCGGATCCATCACAAGGATCGTCCCGCTTTGCGCGCCTGTTTCGGTGATTGCGCGCTGAAGTTCCTGCTCGACGACAAACTGCACGTCGCGGTCAATCGTCAGCACAATATCTTGACCGCGATCTTGTTCTAAGTCGAGTTCGCTCACGTCAAACGGAATATTACTGACTTCGCGTTCG
>JAPKMU010000295.1 GCA_026645745.1 Anaerolineae bacterium
CGAAGCTCACGCCGCGCCGCCGCAGTTCGTCGCGAACGATGCCTTCGTTAAAGCGGGCTTCTGTCTCGACCGTCAATTCGACGATCACGCGGACGATGGCTTCACGCAGTTCGTACTGCGAGATTTCTTCGACCACATCTTGAGTCGGATTTAGGCTGACTTTCGCATCGATGCGCAGCGTCACGAATGGGCGCGCATGAGTCGGGATGAAGCGCCATTCGGTATGACCGCGTTCGAGTTCAACCCAACAGAAGCCTTTCGGGTCAGCTTCTTCGCCAAAGTCGATGCGTTCCATGCTGCCGCTGTACACCACAGGCGGCGATCCGACACGCCCGCGTGTGAGATTTTGATGTTTGTGGATATGACCGAGCGCGACATAATCCCACCGTTCGTCGGCAATTGACGACAGCAGAATTTCCAGATCGCGCCCCAACATGATCCCGCGTTCGCTCCCCCACACCGCGCCTGTCACGGTGAAATGCCCGGTGAGCAAACGGGGAATATCGCCGTGTTCGTCCGCCTGTTCCGCCATGCCTTCGATGGTGCGCGAAAGATGATACTGAAGGATTTGATCCGTCTCCGCGATGGTTTTGCCGCCTGTTTCGACCTGCTCCAAAATGCGGGATCGGATTGGATACGGGGCAGTGCCGACGACAATATCACCGCGCCGTGTGCTGATGCGGTGAACCTCGAAGTCATCGGCAACCCACACGTTCGGGACGTTTAAGGCGCGGTAGATTTCGATGCTGGAGGCTTTGAGCGCGGTCGGCGGCAGATCGTGATTGCCGACGAGCATCACCAGCGGCGCGAGTTCGGTTAAGTCGCGGACGCGGTGCGCAAATTCGCGTTGATACGTCGGGTTCGGCGTGCGCGTCTTGAACGCATCCCCCGCGAACACGGTCAGATCGACTTCATGCTCGCGCGCATAGTCGATCATATCGTCCATGCGGCGCAAAAAGTCGATCACGCGGGTATTCAACCCGGTGCGCGCATCGGATCGCCCATAGTTTTCCATGCCGATGTGAATATCGGCAAAGTGTAAAACGCGAATCGGTTCAGTCATGCAAAGACCTTTTTAGTACCCGCTGCCCCTCACCTGCTCCTCACCCCCCGAAGGCTTGTCCGATACTGAACGGCAACCCCTCCCCCACTCGCTGCGCTCGTCTCCCCTCCCCGAATTCGGAGAGGGGCGCAAGCAAAAGCGCCCTCACCCCCCGCCCCCTCTCCGCTGGCAGAGAGGGGGTGATCCGCTCGCTCATCGATCTGCGGCGCGGGTGACATGGCTTTGCCCCTCTCTGTTGACGGAGAGGGGCGGGACGCGCAGCGTCCGGGGTGAGGGCAAAATAGCGCGTGATGAGTATCGGACAAGCCCTCGGTTCATCAGCAAATACACGCAGTACGTCCTCAATTCAGCCGTTCGATAATCGTTCCGGTCGCCATGCCGCCGCCGCAGCACATCGTTTGCAGACCGTAGCGTTTGTCGTGTGTTTCCAGCGCGTGCAGCAGAGTCGTCATCAAACGTGAGCCGCTTGCGCCGAGCGGATGACCGAGGGCAATTGCGCCGCCGTGTACGTTGACCTTACTCATATCCGCGCCGATGTCGCGCTTCCACATGCCGATCACCGCCGCGAAGGCTTCGTTGACCTCAAACAGATCGATTTGATCAAGCGTCATGCCCGCTTTCGCCAGCACTTTCTGAGTGGCGGCGGTCGGACCCGTTAGCATCAGGTGCGGATCGCTGCCAACGGTCACACAGGCGACGATGCGCGCACGCGGTTTCAAGCCGAGTTGGGCGGCTTTTTCCGGGGTGGTCAAGATCAACATGCCCGCGCCGTCGCTGATCTGGCTGCTGTTTCCGGCAGTGGTCACGCCGTTGGGCGTAAACGCGGCTTGGAGCGTCCCCATTTTCGCCCGATCCGCGTTGGCGCGAAAGCCTTGATCATGCGTGATCGTGAACGGATTCCCGGCGTCGTCTACGCCCTGCATCTCGACGATCTCACGCTTGAGCCAGCCTTCGGCGGTCGCTTTGGCGGCTTTCATGTGGCTTTCGTAGCCGATCTGATCGACTTCTTCGCGGCTGATGCCCCACTGCTGCGCGATCTCATCCGCCGAAATTCCCTGCGGCACGAGGTTGTACGCTTCCATCATCCGCTCGGTGAACGGCTGTCCGCTGCCGAGACTCGATCCCATCGGAATGCGGGTCATGCTCTCAACGCCGCCCGCCGCGACCATATCGACTTGACCGCTGGCGATCATCGCCGTGCCAAGATGTACGGTTTGCTGACTTGACCCGCATTGAAAATCGACCGTTGTCGCCGGAATGGTGATCGGAATTCCGGCATCCAGTACGACGTTGCGGGCGATATTAAATGTCTGTTCGCTCACCTGAGAAACGCACCCCATTAAGACATGCTCGATATGCGCCGGATCGAGATTCGCCCGCGCTAACGCCTCGCACAGCACGGTTGACCCCAACCGCACCGGATGCGTCTCACGCAGCCAACCGCCGCGTTTCCCCACCGGAGTCCGCACTGCTTCTACAATCACGACATCGCGCATGAGAATTTTCTCCAAGAGAACAAGTGAGCAATTTTGAGCCAATCATATCGCAAAGTACAATCGACGCACATCCATCGAATGAGGGGTACAAAGGCGAACCATGAAATCACTCACCCGTCCCTCGCTGTTTTCGCTCGCGTTTCGCTATATCTTGCTGACCATCGGGGCGGTGATCTCCACACTCGCTGTCGTTTTGTTTGAAGCCCCCGCTGAAATTGCTCCCGGCGGCGTGAGCGGCATCGCCATCATCCTCAATCACCTGCTCGGCACACCGATCGGGCTGATGATCATCCTCGGCAATATCCCGATTCAACTGCTGGCTTTTCGGATGATGGGTAGTTGGCGGATCGTTGTGCGCACCGTGTACACGATCATCCTGTATTCGATCCTGATCGACCTGCTCACGCCGTATTTCCCGACGCCGATCAGCGATGACCGCCTGTTGAATGCGCTGATGGGCGGCATTCTCTCCGGCGTTGGCGCGATGATCGTGATACGCGGCGGCGGTACGCTCGGCGGCACATCAACGTTGGGGCGCATCCTGCAAGCACGCTACGGCATTCCGTTGGGGAGCAGCGTGTTGTACACCGATGGCGCGGTCATCCTCTTGGCGGGGTTGGTGTTCGGGTGGGAAGGCGCGCTGTATGCGATGGTTGCGCTGTACACGGCTGGCGCGGCGACCGATTATTTCTTGGAAGGTCCTTCAACGATCCGCACCAGCGTGATCATTACCGACAAGCCGCGCGAAGTCGCGGACGCGATCTTAGATGAGATGGGGCGCGGCGTCACCTCATGGGAGGGGCGCGGCATGTTCACCGATAACACCCATTCGGTGCTGTATGTGACGGTCAACCGGGGGCAGGTGGCGCAACTGCGGGCACTGGTGCTCAAGGCGGACGAAAAAGCGTTCATGGTGATCGGTCAAGGTCACAGCGCGTATGGGCACGGATTCAAAGAAGTGCGCGGGGATCGTGCGCTGCCGCTGCAAATGTGAATTTTCTCGAAACTTGCTTGCATGAACATACGTAAATGCGTAAGGTATCAAGAGTAAGGGCTTCACATGTATCTTGGGCGTTCTTCACTAAAGAGAGGCTGAACATTATGGATATCATTGGCAGCATCGTGGCATTCCCCTTCGTTTGCATTGGCTGGCTCATCGCGGGAGCGTTGGCGGGAGCACTGGCAAACTCGCTCATGAAGTCACGCAGCGGCGGATTGATCTCGAACATTGTCCTCGGCTTGATCGGTTTTTGGGCAGGCAATCTGATTCTTGGCTTGCTTGGGGTTGACCTTGTACGCGGTGGTCTGACGGGCTTCATCGTCAGCATTTTGGTGGGTACATTCGGCGCAGCCATTCTGATCTTCGTGTTTGGGCTGCTGCGTGGGCGGAAAAGCTAACGTAGGTTAATGGGTGGATCAAGAATACCCCAAACCACCTAATCAATAAGCCGTCTTTTGTCCTTTATCCCCTTCGTTGAACTCATGTACCGTTAAGGCGGTCGATAACGGAGGGGAGATAACAATGTTTGATTTCATCGGGGATATTGTGGCTGCGCCGTTCATTTGTGTGGGCTGGGTAATCGCCGGAGCGATTGCCGGAGCGCTGGCACACTCGCTCATGCGTTCTGACGCGCCGCTGCTCACCGATATCATTGTTGGCTTGATCGGCGTTTTGATCGGGAATTTGATCCTCGGTCTGCTGCGCGTGTACCGTCCTGAAGGTGGCATCGTTGGCTATATCGTCAGCATCGTCGTCGGCGTGATCGGTGGGGTGATCTTGATTGCGATCTACCGTGCGCTCACAGGTCCGAGGCGAACAATCCCTTAAGCGATCTACTTCAGGAAGAAACGGGGAAGCAGCAGCAGCCCCGTTTTTGATTCCGCTAACCGGCGCGCCAGCGCACGACTGGATCACTGGTCGGAGCGGTGCTGCCTCCGGCGGGTTCGGTTGTTACCCCCAAGACTTCAAACGGTTCGCTCAAGCGCGCCGCATCAAAGACAAGCAGACCGCTCCCGGTTTCGTCTACGCGGAAGATGCCCAAACTCGTGACGGTTTCGCCGCGCCGCACCCATGCTTGATACGTTTGATCGGCTTCTAACATAGGGAAATCCGCCGCGATCAAGACGGCTTCGCTCGTCGTGCCTGACCAGATCACCCGCCCGGCGGCGTCCGTCGTTTCGCCGTTGATCGCCGTCGGCAGGTCGAGCGTCCGCACGGCTGACGCATTCAACCGCATGATCCAGTACAGGTTGTTGATCAAGACCAGTGCAGCGGCAGCAGCGATCCACACGCGCCGCTGGCGCTTCGGGATAGGTTTCGATGCGCGTGCTTGGCTCAAAAGTTGATCGAGCATGTGCGGCGGCGGCGCAATCTGCGGGACATCATAGGCGAGTGCATCGCTCACGCCGCGCAGACGCGCCAATTCCGCCGCCAATTCTGGACAGCGCGCAAGCTGTGAATCGACCAGCCGTGTTTCTTCGTCGTCGGTCGCGCCAATACTGTAAGCGGGCAAAAGCTCCCGCGCTTGTTCACACTCACTCATCGCCTATCGTCCGTGATGCGTCTACACTCATCCATCATTCCCCTCTCCCACGCAAGCGGCTGAGGGGGCGATACTAGATTTTTTCACCTACTGCTCCTCACTCTCCAAAACTTTGTTTAGAGAGGGGGTGAAAAGCAGCGCGTTTGTTTTCCCCTCTCCCACGCAAGCGGGGGGCGAAGGAATCGTTCATTACTACTCTATCGCTTAAAACCCTGCTTTAGGATTGATCTTCTAGTAACCGCCGCAGTTTTTGCAGTCCTAAGCGCACCCGCGTTTTGACCGTTCCCAGCGGCAAATTCAGCGCCGCCGCAAGTTCGCTGTGCTTCATGCCTTTAAAAAACGCCATCTCGATCAAAATACGCTGTTCGTCCGGGAGATGTTCCAACAGCGCCCGCATCTGATCCCGATCCAATGCTGGCGCATCGTCGGCGTCGTCACTGGCGGCGATCTCGTCGTGTAAATCCGTATTCTGGTGTGTCTGACGCTTTTCGCGCCGCAATCGATCAATCGCTGTGTAGCGCGCCAGCGTGAGCAGCCAACTGCTAAACTGCCCCTTGGACGACTCCCACGCGCGAGGATTCCGCCACACTTTCAGGAAGGTATCCTGTGCGGCTTCTTGCGCCAGCGTGTCATCATTCAAGACGCGGCGCGTCAAGCTGTAGACTGCCGTACCGTATTCTGCGAACAAGACCGCCAGCGCAGCCTCATCGCCTTTTTCGATCCGCCGCAGCAGTTGACCCGGATCAAAACTCATACCGACCACTCGAAATAAATCCAACCCGCAAATTTCAACGATAGCCTATTGAACGCGCGTGTTTCAAATTTGTCTCCATTGTGCATCAGTTGACTAAGGAAATCGACCTATGTTCAAAACTGCTGTTCGTGTACTCGTGTTTTTCGTGATCGCGCTGGCGGTCATTGCCCCGTTGAGCGCTCAAGAGATGCTGCCAAATACGCTCAACGTGAGTCAAACCCCCGGTTTGGGAAGCTATCTGGTCGCGGCAAACGGGATGACGCTGTACAGCTTCAAACGGGATGCGCTGAATACGAGCAACTGTGTGGATCAGTGCGCGACGGCGTGGCCCCCTTACACGGTCGAAAGCGCCGATGGCATCAGCGCGGCTGAGGGTATCCCCGGCGAAATCGGCACGATCACCCGCGCCGATGGCACGATTCAGGTGACGTACAACGGCATGCCGCTCTACTTCTGGCAAAACGATGCTGCTCCCGGCGATGTGAGCGGGCATAATTTCCGCACCAACTGGTTGATTGTTCCCCCGGCTGTTGTCTACACGATGAACACCGCCGAACATGGCTATGTGCTGGTCGGCGCAAACGGGTTCACCCTTTACACCTTCTCGAACGACGAAGCAGGCGTGAGCAACTGCTCTGGCGGCTGCGCCGAAAACTGGCCCCCGGTCACGGTTGAAAGCGCCGACGCGCTCGTGACTGCGCTCAACATCCCCGGCATGTTCGGCACAATCGAACGTGAAGGCGGGGCGCTTCAGGTGACGTACAACGGCATGCCGCTGTACTACTGGGTCAATGACGCTGCGCGTGGAGACACGACAGGTCACGGGGTGAATGATGTGTGGTGGGTTGCCGCACCTTAATCCAAGGCACAACAGGATATTTTTCGTCGGCTGCTCGTCACTCCCTTTGGGGGTGAGGAGCAGTTTTTATTAGCACTCGCGTTAGAAATTTGCTAAATCCTCTTGACGCTCCGCACGACCACAAGTATATTTAGCGTTAGTTGTTAGCACTCGCGACCCGTTAGTGCTAACGGTTTGTCCAAGTCTTAATGCCCACAATGGAGGGAATCGGATTATGGCGCAGGTGAATATTCGCCCGCTAGGTGACCGTGTGATCATCGAACCGGTCGAACAGGAAGAAACCATTGCTGGTGGTATGCTCGTACTGCCGGAAACCGCCAAAGAAAAGCCGCAGCAGGGGATCGTCCTCGCCGCTGGTGAAGGCAAGCGCGATGATGAAGGCAAGCGTATCCCGATGGATGTCAAGGTTGGTGATCGTATTCTGT
>JAPKMU010000296.1 GCA_026645745.1 Anaerolineae bacterium
CCACTCTCGATCAGGGCGATGCAGGTTGTAACTGCGCTCGATGCAGTCATGGACGCCGCCGAACTGCTGGATGTCGATATCGTATTCGCCAACATTCCCCACAGCGTCATCCCTTATTGGCAGCGTTTCCGCACTTGGATGCTCGAACGCCACCTCGCGGCACAGAATCGCCGCTTATACACACTTGCGAATGGTAAACCAAATCCGGATCATGCTCCGTTTGTGGTGAGTACCCCATCGCACAATCCCGCCGCTCACGGATCGGTATCTTGATACTTTCTTTATCCAGCTGACGGCTTCTCCTGACAAGTTCTTGATAACGCACTCCTAGAATAACGTCTGCTCAATAATCAGGGAAAACCCACATGTCAATCCATGATGCTCGAGAGCGGTTTGCAACGCTCGTTTTTGGGAAGCGCCTGCAAACCGCGGACATTTCTCATCAAACCGCGTCAAACCCTATCGCGCTCGCGGTGCTCGCAAGTGATGCACTGTCCTCGGTCGCCTACGCAACTGAAGAAATCCTGCTGATCCTCAATACAGCCGCGATTGGTTCTTTCGCGCTGCTCGGCTTTAGCGGAAATTCCGTGTCCATTCCAATCGCTATTGCGATTGCTCTGTTGATCGGTATCGTGACGATTTCATATCGCCAAACGATCTTTTCAAATCCAGCAGGCGGCGGTGGGTATCGCGTCGCTAAGGAGAACCTCGGTGAAGAACTGGCTCAGGTGACGGGTGCGGCACTGCTGACCGACTACATCTTGACTGTTGCCGTGAGCATCAGCGCGGGTGTCGCCAATGTGATCAGTGTGATTCCCGCTCTTCTGCCCTACCGTGTGCCGCTCACTGTTAGCGTGATCCTGTTCATGACGTTTATCAATCTGCGCGGCGTGAAAGAAAGTGCGCGGTTGTTTTCGATCCCGACCTACTTCTTCCTATTCACCATCGGTCTAACGCTGATCATCGGCTTCATCAAGTTGTTCACGGGATCGCTCGGAACGGTCGTCGAAGTCGAAGCGATTCAGCACAACACGCTTGAACCGATCGGTATGCTGCTGCTGCTGCGTGCATTCTCATCCGGTTGCACGGCGCTTACAGGGATCGAGGCGATTTCCAACGACACGCAGCTTTTCCGTCAGCCGCGTGCCAAAAATGCTGCCAACACGCTCGTTGTAATGAGCACAATCCTGATCGCACTTTTTCTCAGCATTACCGTTTTGGCGAATGCCGTCCAAGCGATTCCTTCGCATCACGAAACGGTGATCAGCCAGCTTGCGCGAACCGTATACGGTGAGGATGGCATTGGTTATCTCGGCTATGTTCTGACAATGGCGGGTGCGTTCGCAGTGCTGTTCATGGCGGCGAATACCCCGTTTGCGGACTTTCCTCAGCTTGCAGCGCTCCACAGCAGCGATGGTTTCTTACCGCGTCAACTCACGTATCGTGGACGCCGATTAGTCTTTAGCTGGGGCATTTATACACTGTCGAGCGCGGCGATATTCCTCGTCATCGTCACAGGGGCGCTTGTCACAAATCTGATTCCGCTGTACGCAATCGGCGTATTTCTCGGTTTCACGATCAGTCAGTCAGGCATGGCGCGTCGCTTTTGGCGTGCGGGGCATGTCAAGCCCGGTGAATTCACATGGGGTTTGGAAACGAAGATTTTCTATGACCCGCGCTGGCGCTTGAAATTGGCAGTGTCTGGCATTGGTGCGGTGATCACCTTCATCGTCATGCTTGTATTCATCATCACCAAATTCGCTGATGGCGCGTGGGCAATTGTCATTTTGATCCCAACGTTGGTATGGGTGTTCTTCCGCATTCACCGTCACTACAAAGAGACGGCAGCCCGCTTGAAGCTGCAAGAAGTCCCGGTGTTTGACAAAAAACCGACCGTCTTCGATCCGACACATCACAAGGAACTGGCGATTTTCTTGTGCGATACATGGTCGCAGTTATCGGTGCGCGTGGTCAATCGCATCCTGAAACGCGAAATTCCCCTGCAAATCATCCATGTGGATGTTGATCCGAAGCGTACCGCAGCATTCTTGAAACGCAGCGAAGAAATCCGTGCGTTGAACGATTGGGAAGAGGGCATCACACGCGTCGTGGATGAGCCGTACCGCGATTTATATCAAAGCGTCGCCACAATTCTCGAAAACATCCGCCGTGAGTATCCGGGCGTTTATGTACATGTCTATGTCGGTGCGCTGCGGACGCGCTTCCCGTTCAACCTGCTGCATATGTCTACTGACCGCTTCTTGCGCGACGCGCTGCTTGAATCGGATGATGTATCGCTGAACATCAAGCAGATCAACCTCGACTCGCTGCCGCTGCCAGAAGGATTCAAGGTGACGTTTGAACATGTGACTGATCATCACATGGAAGACGCACATGAACACGCCAGCGCTCCCGCGCAAGCGTAACGGATAATCAACAAATAGAACTGCCCCTGTTCGGCAGGGCAGTTCTATTTGGGCATCACGAAGCGGTAGCCGACCCCCGGTTCATTCAAGATGTAGCGGACGTTACGCGCCGGATTCTCGTGCAGTTTCTTGCGCAGTTGATTCACGAACACGCGTACATAATGATCCATCTCGCTGTATTCCGAACCCCACACCGCGTTCAGGATCGCCTTATGCGTCATGACTTTTCCCGGATGCGTTGCCAGTAAGCGAAGCAGATCGTATTCGGTGGGTGTCAAATGCACCTCTTCGTTTTCGACGTACACCATGCGGTTGACAAGATCGATCCGCAAATCGCCGACAACGATTTCCGGTTTCATCCCCGTGCCCGGTTCAACCGTCACACGGCGCAAAATCGCTAAAATGCGCGCATGGAGTTCTTCCATTCCAAACGGCTTGGTGATGTAATCGTCCGCTCCGGCGTGCAGCGCGGTGACTTTGGTCTTTTCTTCGTTGTGGACGGACAGCATGATAATTGGCGCTTGCGACCATTCGCGGATACGACGGCAGACTTCGATTCCATCCGGCTCTGAACCTAAAGAAATGTCCAGAACGATCATGTCGGGCGCGTGCTGTGCGGTGAGCGTCAGCGCTTCGTTACCATTGCCCGCCAACCAAACCTCATAGCCATAGCCGCCCAACCCGATCTTGAGTTGGCGTCGAATCTGCGGCTCGTCATCCACGACGAGTATTTTTTGCTTCATCGGATGTTTCCTCACTCAATGGGAGCGTCAGCACAAAGGTTGCGCCTCCTCCCGGTGTATCTTCAACCCACAACCGCCCCTGATGTGCTTCGATGATGCCTTTGGCGATGGGTAAACCAAGACCGATATGCCCATCACGCCCATGATAGAACGGTTTCATGATGTTGGCTTTATCTGCATCCGAGATCGTCTCACCATGATTGACAATTTTGATGAACGCTTCTCGTCCTTGAATCATCCCGCAGATTTCAACCTGTTGGTCAGCAGGTTCATACCGCAGCGAATTATCAACAATGTTGCTCACCGCTTGGCGGAGCAGTCCGTAATCCGAAGATACGAGCGGCAGATCCTCTGGAAAACACAGTTTGATCCGTTCTTGGCGCGTGCGCTGCCACGACTGCGCTGCGATATCCCCGGCGATTTCCTCTAGGTCGTTCAAGCGGCGGTTAAGCGAAAGTGCTCCGGCTTGCAAGCGCGACATATCCAGTAGGTTGCCGACTAATCGATCCAAGTGATCGGTTTCCAGTTCGATTGTCTCCGTGATTTCATGTTCCTCTTGTGGGGAAAGTTGATCATGGAATTGCCTCAGATTGCTTGCCGACGATTTGATGATCGTGATCGGTGTACGCAAGTCATGGGATACCGCTTGTAAGATCGCAGTTTTGAGCTTATCGGCTTCTTCAAACTTTTTGCTCTTGATCGCGCGTTCGCTCAATTCGATGCGTTGGAGTGCCATCGCCGCTTGCGAGACACAGGTATTTACGAGTGCAAGCTGTGATTCCGTAAGCGGGGTGTCAAACGCCGCGCTGACCGTCGCATAAATGCGCTCACCCCCTTGCAGGAGTAAATAATACACTGTGCCGTTGTCGTGGGTTGGTGAATTCGTGCTCATAGGCAGAATTTCAACCCAGACTGCTCGCATATCGGTTTGCAGCACATGGGTGAGTGTCTGATACACACCATCTGGGTGCACCAATTGGTTAAAAGCACGGGTCAGTTGGTAGAGCAGCGCTTGTTCGTGGGCGCGCTGCTGCGCTTCATTTGCCTGCTGCTTCACCCGTGAACCTAAGCGTCCCGCCAAACCCGCGACGATCAAAAACACCACGAGATCGAGGATTTCGCGCTGATCCGCGACAAGCAGTGAATAATAGGGCGGCACAAGGAAGAAATTGATGCAGAAGAAACTGATGATTGCGCTCAAGCTGGCGGGGATTGTGCCAGCGCTGATTGCCACAATTAGCACCAGCAGCAGATAAATCATCGTGAAGTTTGCCAGTGTGAGCGTATTCCGCAGCAAAATTGCGACTAAGGTCACGATGGCGATGGATGCCAACACCACAACGTATGTTTGGAGAGACTTCAAATCCGCCTCGCGTTTTTCTCATAGAACTTCATGATGGATTCTACCGGAAAACACAGTGTTGTGGTGACGGCGCTGTGCAAAACGGATAAACTGATATGGAGCTAGATACAGGATGAATTAAACAATCAGAGAGAGCATATGAGCGTTCATCCACTCGATCATCCGACGATCACCGCGCGGTTGTTTCATCCACGCAAAGCGCAAGCGGGGAAGAGCCATGTCCCCGGCGTAATCGATGGTACGATTCCGGTCGATGAAGGGATCGCGCTCGGCTATCGATTCTACCTGCATCAAGCGCAGTCTCCGTTGATCTTGTATTTTCATGGCAATGGGGAGGTGGCAAGGGACTATGACCGAACCGCGCCGTTGTTTTTCGATATTGGCGTGTCGTTGATGGTCGTTGATTATCGCGGGTATGGGTGGAGTACCGGGTCGCCGCTGGCGAGCAAGCTCCTCAGCGACGCCGAAGCCGTTGTGCTCGCGCTTCCCACTGTGTTCGCATCAGCGGGTGTGACCGATCCGCGTCTGTTCGTGATGGGGCGTTCGCTCGGCAGTGCACCCGCCGTGCATCTCGCATCCACTTTCCCGAACCGTTTTTTGGGCTTGATCATTGAAAGCGGTTTTGCGGATATGCCTTCGGTGATGCGCGTTCTGGGCATTCAACCTGATCGCTTGGCGCTGTCTGACCAACATCTCGCGCCCGTCAGAAATGAAAACAAACTACGCACTGTGCATGTGCCGCTCTTGGTGATTCACGGGGAAGACGATGAACTGCTGCCTGTTGATCACGGACAGCGGCTCTACGATGCGTCGCCTACACTCAACAAAACGATTCTGCGCATCCCGCATGCGGGGCACAACGATCTGATGATGGTGGGTATGCAGTCATATTTCCGCGCCATTGCGGCGTTCATCGCCCCGTGACGCTAGAACACCTTGATCAGCTCTACCTTGAAGATCAACGTGGCGTTTGGCGGAATCACACCGGGCGCGCCGCGTGAGCCGTAGCCAAGTTCCGCCGGAATGTATAATTCATACGTCGATCCCGCAGGCATTAACTGAACACCTTCCGTCCAACCGGCGATCACTTGATTGAGGAAGAACGTCAGCGGTTCGCCGCGCTTGTATGAGCTGTCGAACACCTTCCCGTCGATCAATCGCCCTTCGTAATGGACTTCGACTTCGCTGTTGGCGCTCGATGGACGAGCGCCCGTGCCCTGAGTCAAAACTTTGTACTGCAATCCGCTTGCGGTGGTGACGACGCCTTCTTTCTTGGCGTTTTCTTCCAAGAACTGCTTGTCTGCTGACGACATGCGAACTCCTTTTCGATTCATCTGAGCGAAGTATAGCACGCTTACGCCATTTGCTGGCGCCGCTCAAAATGACAAATCTGTTGGGTTTGCGTAACGAAATGGGTTTTCAATGGTTATCATTTACGGGTTGGTCGTACTCGACCCCTGTTTACTTCGATCAGTTGTGGAGAACTGCTTTAGCGTGTCAACCGGGACAAGTCCTCAGAGTTCAACGTCTAGCGTCAGCAGTCAAGCTTGGAAGAAAGCGGTCGCGCCGTACCAAGACGCTGATTTGCGACGCAGTCTATGGCAGCTGCTCAACAGCATCGCGCCATTTTTCATTTTGTGGTATCTCGCTTACCGCAGCCTCGAAATTTCTTACCTGCTCACGCTGGTTTTCGCGGTCGCGGCGGCGCTGTTCGTCGTGCGGATTTTCATTATCTTTCACGACTGCGGGCATGGGTCCTTCTTTAAGTCAAAACGCGCCAATGACATCGTTGGGGTTTTGACGGGGATCATCACCTACACGCCGTATTACTCGTGGCGGCATGCACACGCGGTTCATCATGCGACTTCCGGCGATTTGGATCGGCGCGGGGTGGGTGATGTGTGGACGCTGACCTACGATGAATATCAGAAACTCTCACTGGGGATGAAGGCGTTTTACCGCTTGTACCGCAACCCGTTTGTCATCTTCGGAATTGGACCCTTCATTGACTTCGTCGTGCTTCAGCGATTTGCCCCCGGAAGCACAGCCGGGAAAAAGCGCGAGCAAATGAGCGTCGTGTGGACGAACTTGGCGCTGCTCGGCATCTTCTTGGGTATGAGCTTCACCATCGGTTGGCAGGCGTTTCTCGCCGTGCAACTTCCGGTGATCGCGGTCGCCTCGTCACTTGGAGTCTGGTTGTTCTACGTTCAACACCAGTATGAAAACACGTACTGGGAGCGCCATGAAAAGTGGGACTTTGCGACGGCGGCGCTGCAAGGCAGTTCGTATTACAAACTGCCGCGCATTATGCAGTGGTTCAGCGGAAACATCGGATTCCACCACATTCATCATCTCAGCCCACGTATCCCGAATTACAAGCTGGAAAGCTGCCACAACGCGACACCGATGTTTCAAGAAGTGGATGCGCTGACGCTGCGAACAAGCCTAAAATCGCTGCGTGTGCGCCTGTGGGATGAGGATCGCCACAAGATGATCGGCTATCACCATGATGCCGACGAACAACCAGCGGTTGAATCAATACCCGTGCAAACTGCTTAGATACCTCGTCTCGAAGGTGCACGATTTGCGCCTT
>JAPKMU010000297.1 GCA_026645745.1 Anaerolineae bacterium
CCCATGTCTTTCGAAATGAGTCGGATCGCCCCGCGCTGATCCTGCTTGTGTTCCATGCCCAAGACGGTGGTCTGGGTGTGAGTGAGCGACATCTAAGTACTTAGCAAAGGAGCCATTTATGAAAACCCTGACCGCATTTATAACACTAGTGCTGTTTTTAGCTGCTCCCTCGGCTGTATTCAGCCAAGAGTGCCCAGCAGTTCTTGATGACGCGCTGACATCAGCGGCGGGGTGTACATCTACTGAAGTAAATCACGTCTGTTTCGGTCACGCACCTGTCGATGTCTTAGTGGATTGCGAAGGCGTACTCGACTTCAGCGTACCCGGAGATATGATCGCGCTCGATGGGATGTGCCAGTTAGCCTCCGGCGCTGCGCAGTCAACAGGCGAATGGGGACTCGCAGTCATGCGGGTTCAGCCGCATGGCATGGGAGATACTCCCCTCACGATGATCACTGTTGGCGATGTCGAAATGCTCAATGCTGGCAGCAATGTGACAACGCTCGAGGTTGAGGTGATCAGTGATTTGACCCTATACGCCGGACCAAACTCGACCTACCCCGCCGTGGGTACGCTCAGCGTCGGCGATACCGTCACCGTCAATGCTTGCAGCTGCACGCGCCATTGGCTGCGCACCATACTCGATGATGGACAGGTGGGCTGGATGGCTGCCGCCTCAGTGACCATTCTCGGTGAGGCGAGCGCACTCCCGATTGCGGGTGTCGATACGCCAATCTATTCGATCATGCAAGCGTTTACGCTCCGCACCGGCGCACCAGCGAGCACCTGTGCGGGACTTCCAGAAGATGGTGTCCTTATTCAATCGCCCGCCGATGCCGAGCCAGTTCCTGTGCAGGTAAACGGAATTTCGATGTGGGTGCGCGGGACTGCGTTTGTTCAAGCGCCGCTGGCGGAAGCTCAAACCGTCGAAGTGATCGCCGGTGATGTCCTTGTGATTGTGGATGACTTCCATGCCAATCTAGGCGCAGGGATGCGTGCGGTTTTCCCGACCTCTTCCGCAGAAGCACCCGCCGCCGCCATGCATGTCGAGCCTTTTGAATTGGCAGATATCGAGCTGCTCCCCTTCACGCTCCTCCCCGATGCAGTCGATCTTGAAGCCGCTTTTGCGAACACCGCGCCGCAAGTCGTCGGTCAAGGCTTATGCCGTGTGTTATCACTTTCAGGCGAGAGCGTATGTGAGCTGTACTTCGTCAACCGCGACGGGGACGCGATTACCCAAATGGATGTAGCCTTCGTCTCTGCACCTCAGGGCGAATGGGAAGGCAGCACGCATGCCGATCCGCCCATCGTGACCGGAAGCGCGGTCGGCGGCACATTAGGATGGAACATCACCTGTTCGGTGGGAACGTCATGCTTCATCGGACCGATTATGTGGTCAATCACAGTAACAGATGCCGCTGGCAACGTCAGTGAACCGTTTGAAGCGTGGTTCAACTGCGTCGATCACTAGCGCATAACCCGACCTATCATCCCTAGACCCTGCCCTCTCTCCGCAGCACACCGCCGGGGAGAGAGGCTAGGGATGAGGCACCTCATGAAGCTGTACCTGCTTCTTCCGCGTGCGCGATTAATGCAGAGGTGCCGTCCGACCAATAACTGTTTCCGGCGCAGCTTTGGCACACAACTTCGCCTGCAACGATCATTTCGCGTTCGTTTAGGATTTCTTCACCGCAGTGCGAGCAGGTTACACGCACCCCCGGTCGGCTGATCAGCGCCTCAAGCGAGACGGTCAGCGCAACCTCACGCGCTTGCAGCAGGTCTTCACAGGGCATGGTCTGATACGCTTCAAGCTGCGCATGCCAACGGCTTTTAGCATCCGGCATCAATGCGGCGGCACGTTCGCGCGAAAGCGCATTCGGCGCAATCCGAACGGCGCGCCCGGTCTTGGTATCGACAAATGTTGCCGCAACCTTGCCATAATCCATCAAATGCATGGTGCGGTGTCCAAGTGAACACCCCGTCGCTACCATTACGCCGTCAGCAAAACAACCGTCGGTTTCGACAAACGCATACAAGCGCTTGTTCTTCTGCGGCAGATCGAGGTCAAGCATCTCGGCGGCAAGTATCCCCATCCGAATCCCCAGAATTTGACGGGGGCACACATGATTGTGTAATGCTTCTAATTGTGCGATCAATGCGGAAATATCGTGCATAGGTGATGTCCAGCTCTGTCTAAGCCATCAGGCGATCACGCGGATCGACTTTTTGGTTGTGGTCACGAGAAATAACAATCTGTCCTTGAGCATCTAAATCAACATACAGATAGTGCAGTTCGTCTGTGTGCAGCGCATCAATAGCGAAGAAACCGCCATCGTCACGGCACAACCACGCCTGCGCGTCTTCGATCAATGTTCGCGTCCCTCTTGCGTAACGACGTGGTGATCCGGCTGTGGTAACGCTCTGCACGGCGGCTGGGGAATCCTCACGCGGCAGCGTGATGAACGAACGAAGAAATTGGCGGCGGTTCATGGGTGTACTGCCTCACGGTCATAGGTGTGGCATTGATGACATGCAGCGCTGTGCTGCTCCTCTGGGTTTTGCGTACAAGCTGAACCTTGTACAAGCGGAATCGTGTACTGCACTCCGGTCGCTTTTCCGGTCAGCACCCATTCGCCATCAACTAAACGGATGTTATAGAGGGGTTCGCCGCGTTCAGTCACCATGATCGTGTCGCCTACGGCGAGATCGACATAGGGATTCAGATCGGCGCGCGTCATCGCAAGTTCATCAGGCGAAGTTACAACGGCTTGCAGCGGCGGTGAGTCGAGCGTCCCGTGACAAGTTTGGCATTGGGTGTACTGTACTTCGGAACGGTCATTGTAGATGACGCCGTTTCCCATGATCTCTTGCGAGGTATGGCAGTCAATACAGTCGAGTTCCCATTCGCAGCGCGTGAATTGGCTGATCGGCTGGTAATAATCATGCGCGCGATCAAGCGTCTCCGACGGGATCATGTCGTCACGGGGAATAAATGTCATCGTCCGCAAATCGTAGTTGCCGCGGTTATGACAGGTATTGCATTGAGTATACGGAATCGCTGTCGTGAATTGATGCGTGTACCCGTGTCCTGCTTCGGTGCGTGAAATTGTCGGATCGCCGCCTTGATATAACCCATCACTGGCATACAACACATGACACGCCGCGCAACCCGTACTGCGATAGAAATACTCAGCAGCGATTCCTTCACCGTTTATGTGGCAGGTAAGGCAGTTTTCGGCAAAGCGCTGCACCGGCTGTAACTGATCGGCTGACGGATCAAAGGCATGGAGATGACCGACAGCTTCTACCCCAAACTGGGCGACGCCATCGGGTTGTAACCCAAAGGTACGCCGAATTAAAGCAATGGCTCCAGCATACGTCGTCATGATGCTGCGCTCAACGGTGACGATCTGTGCCGCGTGGCATTCACCACAATACTGCTGAACAGTCTCCGGGGCAGAAGGATTGCGCACTATGCCGGTGTGCGCGGTTTCAGCATCGAGCGCGAGGCGATCACCGCCGTGACATGAAACACATCCGAATTCTTCAATACTGTGCGACGCGCTGATGGCTTCAATTCCGGTGTGGCACGATAAGCACCGTTCCGGCGCTCCGGTGCGGTCGGGAGTTATCGAGATGATCGATGGGGTTTGTGCGGCTCGGACAGCCGAGATGATGATGATGCCAATGCCGATCGATGCTACGCCAAGCACAACAAGCGCTTCTGGGCGCAGCTTATAAGCCCAAGATTTCAGAACCATCGGATGTTATATCACCAAGACTCATGATGCGCAGCATCAGCGATCTTTGCCTGCTTAACCAATCGGTCGGACATGATGCCGCGCAGCAAATCAAGCGCCTCAATCACGCGATGATCGGTTAAGTGATAAAAAACCGCCGAACCATCACGCTGAGGGTGAACCAACCCGCTGTCGCGTAACACCTTGAGGTGCCGAGACACCGATGACTGCGGCAGTTCCAATTCCGAAGCCATATCGGTTACGAAGCGCGGTCTATCACGCAGGGCATAGAGGATCATCACGCGACATGGGTTGCCTAATGCATCGCATACCTGCTCATGCAGCAGTTGAATTTCTTGAATGAGTTTGTTTTCCATCGTTCTATACCCCTGAGTTACTGCATATATGGATAAGCGAATAAGTCACGCCGATGTGTCCCTCGTACCATTCCTGCTGCACACCATTTCGCTTGTTACGTTCTTTATACCGTGATTCTGTACACTTAAAGTGTGACAGAGAACACTAAACATACATGACGCGGCATACTACTTGTCCTCCGCAGCGAACGTTAACTTAGAAGTCATTCGTTTATGCGTTTGTGCGGATGAAGTAATGCGAGAAGGAACCTTTTCGCGTGCATTTCATCTGAAATTCCCACAGACCAACAGGCTTTTTGACCACGAGTAAAGCTTCGTGGCAGATGTTTTGAGGAGAAGTGCATGCAACACAAAAAATTGTTGTTCTTTCTGCAAAGCGGCGGCTTGATCCTCGTCACGATTGGCGTGCTGCTCATTTTTGGTCAGCCTGTGGACGCTCAATGTGGTTCGCAAGCATCATCGTGCAAGAACTGTCATGAAGTGCAGGCGGTAGACCCGGTCAATAATGACGGGACGGGGTGGCATGTTTCGCACGCATTCGGCGATTTCTGCACGATCTGTCACGCTGGCAACGCGCAGTCAACCGTCGAAGCGGAAGCACATACCGGCATGGTAGCGCCCCTCGACGACGTGGAAGCATCGTGCCAGATGTGCCATGCGGATGATCTCGAAGCGCGTGCACAAGTCTACGCGACCGCGCTCAATATCAGTTTTGGTATGGGCGGCGGCTCCAGCGGAGGCGCACCCCCATCTGAGGATACGAGCCAACCCGCTGATGAAAGCATCGCGCTGCCTCAGGTGGAGATTGGCATTCCGGCGAGCAACGAGCTTTCCGTCGATGATCCGAATCTGGTGGATTATGTACAGCGCTATAACGAAATTGTGCTGGGTGAACGCCCTGTGAACGTCGGCAACATCGTACTGGTTGTGCTGATCAGCATGATCGTTGTCGGTGGTGGTGGTTTCGTTCTGCTCAACGAAATGCGGATCAACGCGCGCAAACATGCTCCTAAAACAGTTGACGCTTCCTACCCCGCTGATGTGATCGAGATGCTGCCTAGTATCGCGCAGCTCAAAGAAGACACACGGAAATCGCTCGGCAAGCTGATCAAAACGCTTGACTCGAACGACAAGCCAGAAAGCACACAATCATGAAATCGATTATCGCCTACATTCGTAAGGATGAATGGTCGCCATACGTGGCGGGTGTTTTGCTCGGGGTCGTCGGCGTACTGGCGGTCTGGTTGAGCAACAGCCTATTAGGTGCATCCGGCGCATTTGAAAACTTGGCAGGAATCATCGGCAAGCAAATCGCCCCCGATCTTTTCAACAACATGTACTTCAACTACATCATGCCGCCAGAAATCACATGGAGCATGATCCTGCTCGTCGGTGTGTTCTTTGGTGGAATGCTCGGCGCAGCAACCAGCGGCACACTCAAATGGGGCAAGAAAGACTCTGCCAACAGTAACACGCAGTGGAAAAGCATTTTTGGTCAACAAACATGGAAACGATGGGCGGTCGCGTTCTTCGGCGCAATCGTGCTGGAATATGCCGCCGGGATCGCCGGAGGCTGCACGAGTGGTCTCGCTATTTCCGGCGGGATGCTCCTCGCGCCTGCCGCGTTTCTATTCATCGCCGGGATGTTTGCGTCGGGAATTCTCACGACCATGTTGATTTATCGTAAGAGGTATTAACCATGTCTGAGTTCATGATTGCGCTTTTCCTCGGCGTATTCTTCGGGTTCGCGCTCAACAAAGCGGGACTGACCAAGTATCACAAGATCGTGAACGTATTCCGGCTGACCGATCTCACCGTTCTGAAGTTCATGATGACCGCGCTGATCGTGTCGATGAGTGGTTTGTATTTGCTGCGTGGTTTAGGTCTGGTGACATTCCCCAACGTTCCGCCGACGTATGTCGCCGCGAACGTGATCGGCGGATTGATCTTCGGCATCGGGATGGCGGTGAGCGGTTTCTGCCCCGGCACATGCGCCGCTGGATCAGGCGAAGGCAAACTCGATTATCTAATTCCCGGTATGCTCGGTTTCTTGGTCGGCGCAGTGATCTATGGGCTGACATATCCGCAGGTGTACCCGGCAATTTCAGCGATTGCCAGCGTAGGGAACGTGGTCATCCCCGATTTATGGAAGCTAAGTCCATTCCTTGCCATCGCGTTGTTCACAGTGCTGTCGCTTTTCCTGTTTTACCTGATTGACCGCGCAGGCTTGCATCGCAAAGGTCGCGGCTAGCCGCTGGCACACGAGAAAACAGGAGAAACCGGATGTCGAACACTCTTTCAAGACGAGGTTTTATCAAACTGGGTGCGGTGACAGCAGGAGCGCTGGCAGTTGGACAAATGCTCCCACCTTCCGTCGCGCAAGCCGCCCAAGATGCCGGAATGCTGAACACGCGAGGCGACGGGTTTATTCCCAGCATGTGCGAAATGTGCGTATGGCGCTGCGGTTTGATCGCCAAGGTGCGCGATGGGCGCGTCGTCAAGCTGGACGGCAACCCGGAACACCCGCATTCCAAAGGTCATTTATGCGTGCGCGGTCAATCGGGCTTGTATAACACATATGATCCGGATCGCGTACTGACGCCGCTCATCCGTGTGGGGCGGCGCGGCGAAGGGCGATTCCGCAAAGCAACATGGGATGAAGCACTCGACCTGACGGCAAGCAATATGCTTGCCATCAAAGAGCAGTATGGACCGGAAGCGATGGTGTTTTCATCCACCCACAATCTCAGTCAAGTGCAGTTTGAAAATCTTCTCTACGCCTACGGTTCGCCCAACTACGGTACACAGCGCAGTTTGTGTTTCAACGCCATGATCGTCGCTAACTTGATGACTTATGGTATGGAAGAACCTGAACGCATTTACGACGATCAGCTTGCTTACGTGATTTTGACGGGACGCAATTTAATGGAGGCGATTTCGACCTCCGAAACCGGCGCATTAAGCGAAGCGATTGCACGCGGC
>JAPKMU010000298.1 GCA_026645745.1 Anaerolineae bacterium
CAGCGGCGCACCGGTCGCCGCCGAAATGATCTTCCCGGCGGAATTCGCTGACTGGGTGGGCGGTGTTCAGAGCGCAGTTGATCAACTGAATGCATTCGGCTTCCAGATTACCGCGCGCGCCGTTCCATTCGCTGAACAGGAACAGGCAACGTTGCGCGGTGAGTTCCAACTCAGTGTCCGCAACTGGGGCATCGGCTCACCATTCCCGAATGCGACCTTCAATCAACCGCTGTTCCGTTATAACTACAATGCGGGCGTTGAAGGCGAGCCGGGTATGAATTTCCCGATGCAGTTTGCGGTTTCGCGCGTGTTTAACGACATGCTGCCGATTCTGCCATTGTACGAGACGTACACCAATAATCCGCTCAACGAATCGCTGGTTGCGGGTGCGCCTGCCGAAGACGATCCGATTTGGACAAACGGCGGTGGTGATAACTTCACCATTATTCTGCTGGCGACGGGCGTCCTGAGTCCGGCGGGTTAAACCGTACTATTCAATAAATCAAGGGGCATCGGCGTCGGCTGATGCCCCTTCAGTTAGGTATTCTTTATGACGGTTTCTTCTTCTCCGCTGGCGTCAGATTCTCCGCGCGGCTTGCGCGGAACACTGCGGCGCATCATCCGAAGTTATGCCTTTCGCGTAATCGCGCAAGGGTTGTTCACCATATGGGCGGTGACGACGTTCACGTTCATCTTGATTCGCCAGATGCCCGGCAATCCTATTCAAATACGCATCAGCCAGATCATCCAAGCGCAAAATGTGACTTATGAAGAAGCGCTTGCTCAAGCGGCGGGTTTGTTCGACTTCGACCCAAATGCACCTTTGATCGTGCAGTATGTCGATTACGTGAGCAAGGTCGTTCGCGGCGATCTGGGTGAGTCGATCACTTCCGCCGGAACGCCCGTGCTTGGGCAAATCATGCGCTTCTTGCCTTGGACGTTGTTTAGCATCGGTTTGGGACTGCTGTTCAGCTTCACGATCGGCATTCTGGTCGGGATTGCGATGGCATACTGGCGCGGCAGTCTGTTCGACAATGTGATGACGATTATCGCCTCGATTACATTCAGTATCCCCAACTATCTGATCGCACTGTTGATCATTCTCGTCTTAGGGGTGCAGCTTCAGCTTTTCAGCGTGGGGCAGCTTCGCGGCGCAGTTGACACGGACATACCACCGGGTTTCACCCCTGAATATATCGGTAGTTTGCTGGAACATGCCTTTTTGCCTGTGGTGACATACATCAGCGCGACGGTGGGCGGTTGGATGCTGACGATGAAAAGCAGCACACTTTCGACGTTGGGCGAAGAATATGTTACAGCAGCGCGGGCACGCGGGCTGCGCTCGTGGCGCATTTTGACCGCCTATGTGGGGCGCAATGCGATGCTCCCGCTTGTCACTCAGCTTGCTGTGAGCATCGGGTTCGTGATCGGCGGAAGCGTGATCATTGAAGTGATCTTTGTATATCCGGGCTTGGGCGGGTTGCTCAGTGCCGCGATTGCCAATCGGGACTATACGACGATGCAGGGCGTATTTCTGATCATCGCGTTTGCGGTGGTCGTCGCCAATACGCTGGCGGATGTGCTGTATGGCATCCTTGATCCGCGTATTCGCATCGGTGAGGAGAAGCGGACGCGATGATCGGCTTCTCAACAGTTGCAACGCCGGTTGGAATCCTGATCGGTATGCTTGTGGGTTTGATCCCGCTCATCGTCGGGATTCGTTTGAAGAAAATTCCGGCAGGAATTGGCGGCTTTTTCGGCTGTGCGCTAAGCGGATTCGCGTGCGGTTTTCTCGGCGGAATACCGATGATGATCCTCACGACGGCTGTGGTTGTCTCGTATGCTTACACCGTTAAAGACGACCCGTTCTTATCGCGGGCAGCACTTGATGAGGTCGATTTTACCGAAACGCGCACCCAATTTTTGATCCGCTCGTTCGCGTCGTTTGGTCGAGCGCTGCGCGCAGCTTCGCGTGCGGTGCTTCGCAATCGCGCCGGTTTTGTTGGTTTTGTCGGTGTGATGTTCTTTCTGTTGATGACAACTTTCGGTCCATTGGTCATCGAGTACGATGGACGCGCACATTACTATGACCGTCTGCTGCCGGGGTCGCAAACGCTCTTTCAAGGACCATCGGCGGAGTTTCCGCTGGGGTTAGATTATCAAGGACGCGATATCCTATCGCATATCGTCTACGGCGGGCAGGCGGTGATCGCAACGGCGGTAGTAGCGGGTATCCTGACGACGCTGATCGCGGTCACGTTGGGGGCGGCGTCGGCGCTGATCGGTGGGATTGTAGATACTGTGCTGACGGCGATCACCAACTTTATCCTGACAATTCCGCAGTTTCCGCTGCTTGTGGTGATCGCTGCCATCGTCAACCTTGACGATCGCTTGTGGCTTGCGGTACTGCTTGCGGTGCTGGATTTTCCAACCCTGATGCGCGCGATTCGTGCTCAAGTGTTGAGTTTGCGCGAACGCGATTATGTCGAAGCGGCATTTTCGCTCAACATGGGACTGCCGCATATCATCGTGCGCGAAGTCTTGCCGAATATGGTGAGCTACATTGTGATCAGTACGATCTTTTCAATCCGTGCCGCGATGTATGCACAAGTAGGCTTGGTTTTCCTCGGCTTAGTCCCGCTGCAAGAACCGGACTGGGGCGTGATGATCCTCGTAGCGCGCCAGCAGGGAGCGCTGTTCCTCCGCGAAGCCACGAGTATGCTGCTTTCGCCTATTCTAGCGATTGCGCTGTTTCAACTCTCGCTCGTGTTGTTTACACGATCGCTCGAAGAAATCTTCAATCCGCGTCTGCGCGAAGGACTCTAATTCATGTCTGATATTGTCCTGAGCGTACAAGGACTCAGTATTAGTTATCTCACAGCGCGCGGACGCTTACGCGCCGTCAATGGTGTTTCGTTTGACTTGCATCAAGGCGAGACACTAGCGCTGATCGGTGAGAGCGGCTGTGGCAAATCGACGCTGAATCTGGGCGTAATGCAGCTTCTACCGCGTACCGCGCTCGTTGATGCCGGAAAAGTTATTTACACCCCGCGCGGTGGTCAGCCGATTGATGCTTTGAAGCTCAAAGGCTCGGCGCTGCGCCGCTTTCGTTGGGCAGAATGTTCGATGGTGTTTCAGGCGGCGCTCAACTCGCTCAATCCGGTGATTCGGGTGCGCGATATGGTGTACGACACAGCGCGGGCACACGGCGAAAACGATATGAGGCGCATCAAAGCGCGAGCGCTGGAGTTGTTCAAGATGGTGCGGCTTGACCCGGATCGCGTGTTTGATGCGTACCCGCATCAATTGAGCGGCGGGATGCGTCAGCGCGTCTTGATCGCGTTGAGTGTTCTGCTCAATCCTCAAGTCGTTTTGCTCGACGAACCGACCACCGCCGTTGATATTCTCACACAGCGAACAATCATTGATGTATTAAAAACGCTGAGGCGCGAATTAGGCATCAGCTTGATCTTTATCAGCCATGACTTGTCAATCGCGGCGGAGATGGCGGATACCGTCGCAACCATGTATGCGGGTGATCTCGTCGAGATCGGCACAGTCAATGAGATGTTTTATCGACCCGCGCACGCCTATACTCTTGGACTCCTCAATGCTGTTCCACGCTTGAGCGCAGACCGTGAAGCACTGAACAGCATCCCCGGCAGCCCGCCGGATATGATCGACGCGCCCAGCGGGTGCAAATTTCATCCTCGCTGCTCATTTGCAACCGAGATTTGTCAGACGAGCGTTCCTAAACTTGAAGTGCTGAATCGTGACGGCGCAGCACATTGGGCGGCGTGTCATCATTCAGATCAGGTACGGTTAAGCGCGCAGGAGGTTTTGGCTGATGACCACGCCGCTGATTGAACTCCACCATGTGGATCGCACTTTCAAGAAGGACAATCAGCCGATCCGCGTGCTGCAAGATGTGAATCTCAGTGTTTATCCCGGTGAAATTTTGTGTCTGGTTGGCGAAAGTGGATGCGGCAAGACGACGACGGGCAAGATTATCGCCGGACTGCTTGCGCCTAGTGCGGGAGAAGTTCGCTATCACGGCGAAAATGTAAACCAACTGCGCGGGGAACGTTTGGCAACCTACCGCCGCGATCATCAGATCGTGCATCAAGACCCATTCGCATCATTAAACCCTGCGCACACGATTGGGCAAATACTTAGCTACCCGATTGCGCGTCATAGACTCGCCGCAAACCGTGCCGAAGTGCGCCGTCGTGTTTGGGAGCTGCTCACGTTGGTTGATCTCACGCCGCCGGGAGATATCGTCAACAAGTACCCACATCAATTGAGCGGCGGTCAGCGCCAGCGCGTGAGCATCGCCCGTGCTTTGACTGTGAATCCACGCCTAATCATCGCAGATGAAGCGGTGAGCATGGTCGATGTCAGCATACGAATCAGTTTGCTGAAAACACTCCAGCGTTTACGGGAAACACTTGGCGTTGCGATTGTTTTCATCACACATGATCTGGCATTGGCGAAATACTTTGCGTGGGAAGGGCGCATCTCAGTCATGTATTTAGGGCGTGTTATCGAGGTTGGGCGCACTGAGGCGGTTGTTCACAATCCGGCGCACCCGTATACACGGGCGCTAATCGCCGCGATTCCTGAAGCTGACCCGGAGATCACACGCTCGAAAGCACGGTTGACGCTGCGGAGCGAAGACATTCCGAGTTTAACGGCGATACCACCGGGCTGTGCGTTTCACCCCCGCTGCCCGTTTTTCGTCCCCGGCGTTTGTGATGTCGCGCCGCCGCCGCTTGACGTGCCGCCGAATTACGAACAGCAGGTCGCGTGTTTGCCACTCCTCGGCGGCGGTGCGCTCACGCCCTATGCTGAACAGGACGCGACGGTATGAATCCAGAGGCTCTGCGCGGTGCCTTTCGGATTGCAGTATTCTTAACAGTATGCGGATTTGCGCTGGCACTTGTGCAGCCGCGCGAGAGTGCTGAGTTTGTTGTCAGTGTATGCAGTGGTTTGATTGGAATGGTGATGATCGCTGTTGTGCTGATCGTGATACGCATCTCGCGCTAGTTTTAGGGGACTTGAGATCGATGACGACGCTCGAAACCAAAATCGGACGGATGCTCGCGGTTGGGTTTGAAGGATTAGAAGCGCCTGCTTATTTGCTAGATTGGCTGCGTGCCGGACGTGTCGGGACGGTGATCTTATTTGCGCGCAACATTGACACACCGGAGCAGGTGGCGCGGCTGACACGGACACTTCACGCGGCGGCATCCGAGCCGCTGATGATCTGCATCGATCAAGAAGGTGGGGCGGTTGCACGGCTGCGGGCACATAATGGTTTTACCGAAAGTCCCGGTGCGATGGCGCTTGGCGCAACCGATGATGAAACCACTGCCGAAGCCGTTTCGTCTGTGCTGGCAGCAGAGATGCGCGCGGTCGGCATCAACTGGAATCTTGCTCCGGCGATTGATATTACCCATGACATTCGCAATCCAACCATGGGAACGCGCTCGCTGGGTGTTGATCCAGCGCGGGTGAGTGCGCTCGCAGCGGCGCAAGTGCGCGGTTTTCAGCGTGAACGGGTATTGGCGACAGCGAAGCACTTCCCCGGTTTGGGTAACACCCCGGTTGATACGCACGAGGCGCTGGCGGTAATCAGCGGCTCAGTTGAATACTTATGGCAGCAGGATTTGATCCCGTTTCGCGCTGTGATCGACGCAGGAATCGGCGCGATCATGATCAACCATGTGCAGTTTGAAATGCTGGATTCCGTTTATCCATCAACGCTGTCTCCGGCTGTTATTAGCGGACTGCTCCGGCACGAACTCGGCTTTGAGGGGCTGGTCGTAACGGACTGCATGGAAATGCGCGCTATCACTAACCATTTCCCCCCGCAAGAATCGGCGGTGCTGGCGGCACTGGCAGGCATTGACGTGATTTTGTATTCGCATACGCCGGAGGTTCAATCGGCGGCTTACGAAGGGCTTCTTGCGGCAGCACGAAGCGGTCGTGTGCCGCTGGAACGTATCGATGCGTCGAATGCGCGACTTGCGGCAGTGCGCGATTCTTATGCTTTCAAGTCCGATGAACTTGGCGAAAACCTGCGCGTTCAAGTAGGAACTCCTTCACATACCGATACCATGCAGCGTGCTGCACGCGCTGCGTGTGTCCTGTTCAAGGCAGATGACGAGATCTTTCCGATTCGCCCATCACTGAGGTATGCGGTGGTTGAATTTGCTTCGGTCATCGAATCCGGGGCAGTTGAGCGTGGTGACCAAACGCAGTTCGTGACTCATCTACAAAGCGTTTTCCACAATGTGCGGGCTGTTACGCTCACGCCGTCGCAGTATTCACCGGAAAAGATCGCGGCAGCGGCGGAATTAGCGTTGCATGCGGACGTGCTGATCATAGTCACGCGCAGCGCGCATATGTTTGCGCGGCAGGCAGCGGCAGCCGCGCAGATTATCGGGATAGCGCGCCGTGTAATACTGGTATCTGCGCGCAGTCCGTTTGACGCGGATATGTTTCCGACCGCAAACGCGATTCTGCTCACATGCGGCGATGCTGCACCATCGCTCGACGCGGCGGTTGATGCGCTTATGGGTGATTTCATCCCCAATGGACGACTCCCCGTCCCCCTGCAATCGGAGTTTGAGTCATGACGAACGTGCGTGTTGGTTTGGATGTTCTGCGCGAATCTGGTTATGACGTGGTACGCGGAAAACGAATCGGACTGCTCACACATCCGGCAGCGGTGGATAGTCGTCTTGAGAGTTCGTATCGGGTCTTAAGTCGTGTGCCGGGGGTGCAGGTTGCGGCATTGTTCGGCGCTGAACATGGCGCTTATGGAGCAGTCAGCGCCGGGGAAAAAGTCGCTACAATGACTGATCCGATGACCGGTATTCCGATTTACAGCTTGTATGGGGATACGTTGCAGCCAACACCAGAAATGCTCGAAAATCTCGACGCTGTAATTGTTGATTTACAGGATGTCGGCGCGCGGTTCTATACCTATACATGGACGGTATCCTACGTACTTGAAGCCGCCAGCCAAGCCGGAGTTGAGGTGATCATCTTGGATCGCCCAAACCCGCTCGGTGACTTGATAGACGGTGTGACA
>JAPKMU010000299.1 GCA_026645745.1 Anaerolineae bacterium
GCGGTTGAAGTCGCTCGGCGCATCGTTTCCGATGGGGCGCGTCGGCAGCGTTGAAGAAATCGCGCGGGCGTGCGTTTTCCTCGTGTCCGACGACTCAAGCTATATGACGGGACAGCTTGTCGCGATTGACGGCGGCAATACAGCAGGCGGCGCGAGTACACAGTACGGCTAGACATGTCACTCAAGGCGGCGAAGGACGCAAAGCTAACGGGGCGTGCTTTGCGCCTTCGTGTTTACCCATCTGGCGTCACTTCGGCGCTGGGTTCGGGTGTGCCCTCCGGTGAATACACCGGAATCGTCTCCAAATCCGGCGGGGTACTGAACAAATCCGCCGCGCCCCATCCAATCACCCCGTCAAAATCGACATACAACCAGATGCCGTCAACGGTGCGCGCCAAGAGCGTCACGCGGCTGTTGAATGGGATTACAACGATAGTTGGCGCATCTGCCGATGGCGCATCATGCAGCCGCACGTTAAAGCGTGCCCGCAAAATCTGCGACGGCGATACCAGCAGCTCACCCGCGCTGTCCGGCACAAGCACGGGGAGCGTGTTCGGATCACCGATCACCTGCACGGTGAAGTATGCCACCCAACCTTCGATCAACGCCGTTTCAATGAGCAGCCAATCGTTCATCGTGTTGCTGCGCGCCGTCACCGTGACTTGATCACCTACGTCCAGCGTGCCGACGATCTCATACTGAATCGCCGGACCGGAACGGACATTGACGCGCCCATAGACCTCAGCGGTGATCACGCCATCAGCGGTGGGATCAGGAAATGCCGCCTCGAAGATTGGCAGTTCTTCCAACGAACGCCCGTCTTCTAATGTCACCGTGAACGACGGAATCCATCCGGTCGCCCCCGTTTCGGTCATCACATGAAGCCAGCGTGACGAAGCGCTTTCACGCTCAAATACCTGAACGGAATCGTCTTGCGCCAGCCGCCCCAAGATCGCGTAGCGCGTATCCGGTCCTTCGCGCAGATTGGTTGTTTGGTAGACCACCGCGTTGATCGTGATCATATCCGGCGCAGGCGTTGAAGTTTGCGCCCACACTGCCGGAACGATGACGAACGCAGTCATGCTGGTCAGAAGCAGTAGAAGTCGTTTCATAAACCATATTATACCGAACAACCGGATCAATTTTGAACATCCACTCAACCTATCCGTATTGCTTGATAGGCATAGCGGAGCAGAATGTGTGATAGATACGGAAGAACGCGCGCTGTTTTATTTGGCGCAAGCGGGCGACTATGATGCGTTTGAGGAGCTTCACCGGCGGCTTGAACCGCCCCTCGCGCGCTTTGTCCGCCGCTTGATCGGCGACAGCTATGAGGTAGAGGATGTCGTTCAGGATACCCTGATCGCGCTGTACACCCATTTACCCACGCTTGACCCGCCAGAAAAAATGCGACCGTTTCTCTTCCGGGTGGCGCGCAACCGCTGTTACGACATTCTGCGCCAACAGGGGCGTTATGAATCCGTCTCGATTGATACCGACGAGGATGATCCGGCAGGCGTGCGCATCGCTTTTGATATTGCTGCCGCCGTCGGTGACACATCGCCGGAGGATGCGACCTCGTGGCTGCTGATGCTGATGGAAGTCAAAGCAGCGATGGATCGGCTGCCGGAATTACAGCGTCAAGCGCTGATCCTGTACGCCGAAGAAGGCTTGTCGTACAACGAGATCGCCGAAGTGATGGAAACCAGCCTCGGCACGATCAAATCGCGCCTGTTTCATGCCAAAAAGGGTCTGCGCGGGTTAATTCCACCGCGCACCATGACCGCAATCGAAGAAGCACTCGGATTATATGCCGAAGAGTCGGGAGAAGGAACAAACGATGAACAGCGAAACAATCGGCAAACTGCGGAGCTACGTGAACGCGCTGCGGGCGCTCAGTCGATCGGTTGAACGATCGCAGGCGCAAGGGATGATCGATGGGACGGGCGAATTGGCGCTGCGCGGCTATGTCGGACTGCATGCGAAAATCGCGGAAATGCTGCCGGACGATTTCTATGTAACCGAGTCATTGAAGCTGGAAAGCAAAGACGGCGACGACCGTAAACTGCTCGCTCAGGTGCAGATGGCGACGAACCAACTGGTGATCTATTTGGAAGGGATGCTCCGCGAATCGGGTGAGGGTGGGCGTCGTGGATGGCACGGTGCGCCTTGGGAGCAGTTTATCCCCCAACCGCCGCCTGCGCCGGGTGCCCCGCCAATTCCGCCGAACCCACCGAATCCCCCGGATTGGCGCGGACTTGGGCGTGAACTTCAAGAGCAGATCATGGGCTTGACGCGCAGCACGCTGCGGCGCGCGTTCGCCAGCATCGACTGGGATGTGACGCCGATTCGCGGCGCGGATATGCAGGGCGAAGACCTGACCGGGCGTGATTTCCGGCATGGGCGGTTGGTCAGTGCGAATCTTGCGGGCGTAATCGCGTCGGGCGTCACGTTTGAAGAAGCCGGGCTGGTCAACGTCAACTTGACGGATGCAGTGCTGACGGATACGAACTTCCGGGGTGCTCGGCTGGAAAACTGCAAGCTGGTGAACGCCAACCTCGAAAACGCGGATTTGGAAGGCGCGGTATTCGTCAACTGCGATTTCAGCAAGGCGAATATGAAGGGCGCGCGGCTGGATCGTGCCCGTTTCGTGAACCCAACTTTCACCGACGCAGTAATGCCAGATGGATCGGCGTTTGAGGATAATCTGCGCAAGTTCGGCGCGGTGATCGTGTATCGCAAGGTCGAAATCAACAAAGGCGATCACAAGTTCAAGATCGAGATCGACTTTGACAATGACGAAGACGACGAGAAATCGAAGCCGGACGACGACATGGTTTAAGCGCGTCAACGCAAAGTCGCGAAGTCGCTAAGAAAAGCCAGTGCAGAGAGCGCGGGATTTATTCACCCTGCGCTCTCTTTTGTTCTACGTCTGATCTTTCCCCTCACGGCGGTTGCCGCCGCGCTGAACCTTGAAATTCACATCCCGCTTGAGTTCCTCTTTGATATAGCGCTCAAGGGCGATACGCACCACCTCAGCAAGCGAACGGTGATCCCGATCGGCAATTTCGGTAAGCGCTTCATGCGCTTCATTTGTCAACATCATCTGAAATTTGTGACTTCGCATGCGTCCTCTTGACAACCTACGTCATTTGACGTAAATTACAGTTATTCACTGTAGATCGTATGCCGCATTGGGAGCATCGCGCAAGATGGACAAGGCAGAATACAACGCATATAGGCGCAAGATGCGCGCCCTGACTCGATTGGAGTACGAAGCAAATCCCACGTACTGCCTGAGCTGTGGCAAGAAGATCGAATATGACGAACGAGAGCAGCGATTTTGTAATCAGTCATGCGCCGCGTCTACAAGAAATTTAGGTGTTCAGCGGCACGGTTCTCGTGGCGTAAAACTATGCCCATGCGGTCAGCCTGTTTCAGACCGCCACAACAAGTGGTGTGACGATTGCATTCAGAAAAAGGTCTACAACCAAAAAACATTCGAGGAACTCAAGAGCGACAAAGCCCGCCGCTTATGGCTGCTTAAGGAGCGGGGTCATCGCTGCGAAATGTGTGGAAACATAGAATGGTTGGGACATCCGATCACGATCGAACTGGATCACATTGACGGGAACGCGGACAACAATGGCAAAGAAAATCTTCGTTTGTTGTGCCCGAACTGCCATTCGCTTACCCCTTTCTGGAAGGGTCGCGTAAAGGGTAAGGAGGGCGGACGCTATGAAAAGCGCCGCAAACGCTATGCCGATGGGGAAACGTGGTGAAAGAGGATTGACAGCGCGGCGGGACTAACCCTAAAATGAACTACGATGCCCCATAAGCATTGTGGTGATGCGAGGCTCTTGTAAAGCCTAGAGAACAGTTCGATTCTGTTATGGGGCTTGAAAGTGATGGGTGGCTTCGCTATAATGCCCTTCACTGGTTCAGTCCCAACCCATTGAGGCTATCATGACCAACGGGACTGCTCCACAGCGAGTTCTCTTGCGAGAGCAAAAGAATTCGAAGCATCAAGGCGATGTTGGGCTTGCAATCGCAATCGGTTGGTTCGTTGCAAACCATTATCGTGTGGCAATTCCTCTCACCGACAGCCAAGATTATGATCTGGTGATCGAGAGTGAGGGTAAGTTCTACAGCGTACAGGTGAAAACCACTTACTTCAAAGTGCCCGAGACAGGCAATTATCATCTCAGCCTCAAAGTGAGCGGTGGAAACCGGTCAGGAACCGGAAAAATCAAGACTTTTGATCCATCTCGTGTTGACTTCGTGTTTGGAGTGACCGAAATGGGGGACAAGTATCTGATACCGAGTTCTGCGATCAATGCTCGTCATGCAATCAGTTTGTGTGACAAATGGGAGCAGTACAAAGTAGAATAGAATACGCACCTCAAAACCACATACCACATGGGTCGATGTCCCGAGCGGCAAAGGGGTCTGACTGTAAATTAGATGCGCAAAGCGCTTCGCAGGTTCGAGTCCTGCTCGGCCCACTGCAATACCAAACAATATTGTTATACCCTATTTGCCCTAGTAGCTCAGGGGTAGAGCGTTCCCTTGGTAAGGGAAAGGCCATGGGTCCGAATCCCATCTGGGGCTAATATACAGAATGATAGGAATATGGCGACCCGGAAGGGTCGCTTGCATGAGAGGGATGAGACAAGATGGCGAAAAAAGGCAACCGCGTTCTGGTGAAGATGCGTTCAACCGAAAGCGGTCACATGTATTACACCCAGAAGAACCGCCGCAACGATACGGCGCGTTTGGAACTCAAGAAATATGACCCGTTCGTGCGTAAGCATGTGATGTACCGCGAAACGAAGTAGGCGTCACCCTCTACGTTGACGAACGTTTCCCCATCCGCTAGAATGGGGACATGATCCATAGAGGGGTGTGGTGTCAACGGCAGCACAGCGGTCTCCAAAACCGTTAGTCTGGGTTCGAATCCTAGCACCCCTGCTTGTAAAAACACCGAAAACACCGCCCCTGATGGAGCGGTGTTTTTACTGGTAGACCTTGTGTGAGCGGCGCAAGCCAAGAGAGGTTTTTATGTCGACGGACAAAACGGCAGACGAACAGCAGCCCAAACGAACGCCGCGCGCAAGCCGACGCACTGGGCGCGACCAAGCAATTCAGGCGGTGACGCCGGTAGCCCGGCATGAAGGCGCGGTGACGGCGAAGAAAGATCGCCCAACGCCGAGCCGCCGCAAAATTGAAGAAGAAGCGGAAGATGAAGGCAACGTCGTCGTCCGCACGGGCAGCGGCATCCTTGATTATCTTCAAGGGGTTCGGTCGGAACTCGACAAAGTAACGTGGCCCACGCGTGAAGACGCACGCCGCCTGACGATCATCGTGTTGATCGCGTTAGTGGCGTCGGCGCTGCTCTTGGGCATGATCGCGCTCGGCTTCACCGAATTATTCCGCATCGGGCTGGAATCACCGCTGGTGATTTTTGGCGCGATGTTCATTGCTGTCGCGGCGGCTGTCTACTGGAATCGTCGCAACCGCAGCAAATCGACCGCGCTTTAGCCAAAACGAGCAAACTTATGGCAAAGAAAAAGGTCGATGACCATCTGGACGACGACTTCGATCCAGAACCTGTGTATCTGGACGACGAACGCCCACATGATACGGACGTCAAACTTGACGATCCGTTTGAAGAACGCCCACCCAAAGCCAGCGGTGAGCGCTTGTGGTATGTCGTTCACTGCTACAGCGGACAGGAAAACAAGGTCGAACGGTCGATCAAGCAGCGCATTGATACAATGGGCATGCGCGACAAAATCTTCGATGTGATCGTCCCTACCGAACAGGAAATCGAAGTCAAGGATGGCAAGCGGCGCACGGTTGAACGTCGTGTGTTCCCCGGCTATATCCTTGTCGAGATGAAGATGGACGAAGACTCGTGGTACGTCGTCCGCAACACGCCGGGCGTAACCGGATTTGTCGGCATGGGCAACGATCCCACGCCGCTGCGACCGGAAGAAGTCAAGGCGATCATGGAGCGGATGGAAGACCAAGACCCGGTGGTCAAGGTCAATTTCAAGATCGGACAGAAAGTACGCATCATCGATGGACCGTTCAACGATTTCATCGGCACGGTGGCGGCAATCGACTCCGACAAACAAAAAGTGCGCGTGATGGTCAATTTCTTCGGGCGTGATACCCCGGTAGAACTCGACTTCATGGAAGTGGAAAAGCAGTAGCGGAAGCTTAAGGAAGAAACATGGCGAAGAAGGTCAAAGCAATTGTCACGCTCGCTATTCCAGCGGGCAAGGCGAACCCCGCGCCGCCGATTGGTCCGGCGCTGGCGCAGCATGGTATCAACATCATGGGTTTTGTGAAGGAATATAACGCGGCGACCGCCAGTCGTATTGGCGAAATCGTCCCGGCGGAGATCACGATCTTCACCGATGGTTCCTTCAAATTCATCCTGAAAAGCCCACCGACCACGTTCTTGGTGAAGCGTGCGGCAGGCGTTGAAAAGGGTTCGGATAAGCCGAACGCAGTGAAGGTTGGCAAGATCAACCGCAAGCAGATCGCAGAAATCGCGGAAATCAAGCGTAAAGACATGAATACGCAGGATACCGAAGCGATCATGCGCCAAATCGAAGGCACAGCCCGGAATATGGGCATCGAAGTGGTTGACTAGTCATACAAAAAACGTGGGAGAGCGCGCACGTGATTTTCAGCGCTCGCTAACTGACCACAGGAGAACCTGAACAATGGTTTCGCACGGAAAACGTTATGCCGAAGCGGCGAAAACTTTCGACCGCGATCAGCTTTACCCCCTCACGGAAGCGGTCAGCCTCGTCAAGAAGATGGCGACGGCGAAGTTCGACGAAACGCTTGAACTGCACTTCCGTTTAGGGATTGACCCCCGTCACAGCGATCAGCAGGTACGCAGCACCGTGCTGCTGCCGCACGGGTTGGGTAAAACCGTCCGCGTGCTGGTCTTTGCTGAAGGTGAAGATGCCCGCGCCGCCGAAGCCGCCGGAGCGGACGTGATCGCCGATGACGAAGTGATCAACCGCATTATGAAAGACAGTTGGCTGGAATTTGATGCGACGC
>JAPKMU010000029.1 GCA_026645745.1 Anaerolineae bacterium
CGCCGATGGAGAATTGATTCAAGCCGCGAATGGTGCGACCGAGTGCGCTGACGATCCCTGTCGTCATCGTCCACGGTTGATTGAACGGGCTGCCGATAGCGATGACTTCCTGACCGATGAATAGGCTGTCGCTGTCGCCAAACGCAATGGGCGTGAGCGTTTCTGCCGGAACATCAATTTGAATCACCGCCACATCACTGTCGAGATCGTTGCCGACAAGCTCGGCGCGCACGATTCGCCCGTCAAACAAGTTCACTTCGATCTGCGACGCGCCGTGAACCACATGCGCATTCGTGACGATATGCCCTTGTGTGTCGATCACAAAGCCTGTGCCGGTCGCCTCAACAAAGCCTTCTTCTTCCTCTTGGGGAGTCGCAGAAGTATCCGCCGTCGGTAATGTGGAAACAACATTGATCGAAACGACGGACGGACTGACACGGGCATAAATCCCGGCGAGCAGGCGCTCTTCTTCGGTGGCGTTATCGGGGATGACTTGTTCAAAAACCGGACGATCAGGGAAAACAACAGGGTCTTGCGCGCTTCCCGTCATGACCGTATTGCCGAGCACAAACGCTCCTACCAACATCAGCGCGATCACAAGTCCGCTGACGAGACGGCGCATCGGTGTTACCATTGGATCACATCCTTCGATATGCACATGGGTGTATGCACTTAGCTTAACCGCAAAGCTCACCGCATTATCAAAGATTCTCATTAGTCTGTTGTCAGAGCTTTGTAAAAAGCGAATTTACATTTGGGGATTCTCGGCGTCGAACGACGGAGTTGAGTCCAGACCATGAGGAGTAATGATGAGTGATCTTCAGTTTCCCGCGTCGTTCCTTTGGGGAACAGCGACCGCTGCGTATCAAATCGAAGGCGGTGTCAATGAGGATGGGCGCGGCGCGTCCATCTGGGATACGTTTTCAAAAACACCGGGGCGAGTCGAAAATGGTGATACAGGCGACGTGGCATGTGATCACTTTCACCGCTGGCGTGATGACATAGCGCTGCTTAAGTCGCTCAACTGCAAGGTTTACCGGTTTTCGATTGCATGGGCGCGTATCTTCCCGAATGGGCGCGGCGCGGTCAACGAAGCAGGCTTACAGTTTTACAGTTCAATGGTCGATGAACTGCTCGCCAATGGCATTACGCCATACGTGACGCTGTATCACTGGGATTTGCCGCAAGCGCTCCAAGATGAAGACGGGTGGAAGCGGCGCGGAATCATCGACGATTTCGTGAATTATGCCGAAATTGTCGTGCGCGCACTTGGCGACCGTGTCAAACACTGGATCACGTTCAACGAACCTTGGGTGTTTACGTGGGTTGGATATGTATTTGGCACACACGCGCCGGGAGAAACCGCCAATGTGCCGACTCCTGCACTCCAAACCGCGCATCATGCGTTGGTCGCGCACGGTAAAACCGTCGAGCGTATTCGCGCCCTTGTGCCCGATGCGCAGGTGGGAATCACGCTTGACCTAATGCACGTCGATCCGGCGACGATGCGCCCGACTGATCTCGAAGCCGCAACGCGCTACGATGGTTTCCGCAACCGCTGGTTTCTCGATCCGATCTTCCGGGGACATTATCCGGCGGACATGCTCGCATTGTGGGAAGAACATCTGCCCAACATCGAGCCGGGGGATATGGCGATCATCAATGCGCCGGTTGATTTCCTCGGCATCAACACCTATTTCCGCGTTGTCGCGCAGCATGACGGCACGGTGCCCTATCTGCAAGCGGGGCAAGTCCGCCCGCCCGGTGAATATACCGAAATGGGGTGGGAGGTCTATCCACAAGGCTTGTATGCCCTGCTCAAGCGGCTGCACAGTGATTACCGTCCGAAGGCGATCTACATCACCGAAAACGGCGCGGCATTCGCGGACACGCTCACGGAAGATGGACAGGTTCATGATGAGCGCCGCGTCGCTTATCTGCGTGGACATTTTGAGGCGGCGAGTCACGCAATCCGTGACGGTGTGCCGCTTGTAGGCTATTTTGTGTGGAGCTTGCTCGATAACTTTGAATGGTCATTCGGCTATTCCAAGCGTTTCGGCATCGTCTATGTCGATTTTGCGACGCTCAAGCGTTACGTCAAAGACAGCGGCAAGTATTTTGCTGAGATTGCAGCGGCGACTTAACGCCCTTGCTTGCGGCGCAGCAGCGCTTGACCGCTCTCGGTTTCAAACGCGTGTACCCACAGCAGTTCCACCAGTTGGCGGATCGTCTCGGCGGAGAGGCGATCCGCGATGGTTTGGTTGAACCGGGCTTCGATGGCATTCAGTTCCGGGAGTATGCTCACCGCTTTCGGAGTTAAGCGCAGCAGCACGGCGCGTCCATCGTCCGGGTTGGGCAGTTTTTCCACCCAACCCGCCTCGACCATACTCGTAACAAGTCGGCTTGGGCTGCCGCCCTCGCACACCAGCCGTTCACCGAGTTGAAGCAGGGTGATCGGCTGGTACTGCTGTAAGACTTCAATCACTTCTGCTTGCGAAGGGGTCAGTTTGAGCAGGCGCAGCGCCTCGGTCAGTTGGCGATTGCCTTCGCGCTGTACCGCTAAAATCAAGTAGCGTAATTCTTCCGCCTGTTCCATGACTGATTATCCTGTCTAACTTACATGATATGTCATGTATTGTGGCGAGAAAAACGCCAGCCTGTCAAGCGTCAAGCGTGACACGATTTTCCAGCCGCGTTTTTGCTTCCCATTCGTGACTTGGCAGATAGACGACCGGCGTTTGCCGAGCCAGCGCCAGAATTTGCCCTTGTGAGCGTGCATGAGCTTTTGCGCTGACCGCTACGCCATCAAGCGCGCGGCGGATCAACAGCGCTTGCGAGTATGAGGTATCCCCGGCAAAGAACAGCGTATGCGCGCCGTCTTCGATGATCACCGATTGATGCCCCGCGCTGTGTCCCCGTGTCGGAACGATGCGCACATCACCCGCTTTTGTGACCGTATGCGCGCCGTCGAAAATCGGATCGCGCTGCGTGTGATCCAGCAGCGTCGGCGTGATCCCGTGCCAGCGGTGATTCATATATCCGGTCATTTTCCCGATCACCCCCTGACCTGCTGCCCATTCTTCGCGCGCGACCAAGATTTTCGCGTTCGGGAAACATTGCAGACCGCCGTCATGATCTTGGTGCATATGCGTCTGAATCACCCAGCGGACGGAGTCCGGCGTGATCCCCAAACTGCGCAGTTGTCCGCCAATTTCTTGCGAAGCGTCGGCAATATCAAAAATCGCGGAGCGCTGCATCAAGCGCAGATGCGGCGGAAACCAGATCGGATCGTTGGCGTTCGCCGGAATCCCCGCATCAATGACGATCACGCCTTCGGGATGTTCGATCACCCAACACCAAATCGGCAGCGGCTCGGTGTACTGAGAATCGGTGAACGCTTGAACCAATCGTTTAACGCGGCTGCCCCGCCCTTCATGAAATTTCGTCGTGATCGTGACTGTACCCGTGCTGAGTGCATGAATTCTCATCGCGCTTCTCCAGACTAGATGACATGTCATGTACTTTACACCCAATTTAGATGACGTGTCAACTAAATACTGACATCCAGCGACATAAAGCTAATTTTGTATCCAGCTTGCAAAGGCGCGTTCGAGGTCGATCAGATCATCGCCTGTAATCGGGACAAGTTCACCGAGCGGTGCGGTTTCGATCAGCGAACGGGCGGTGATCTCCGCGACTTCGAGCCGATCCAGCACATTGAGCGGATTCGCTCCCGTGATGATCGCGCCGACATGCGGCAGGATCACGACCGGGGCGCGCCTTCCCACGATCTCCGCGATCTGGTCAGGTGTGCTGGTGTAGGGGAGCGTTGGCGCATCGAGCAGCAGTACATAACTTTCGGGGATCGTGCGCGTCTCCAGCGGGCGATCCACCAGCGCATATGCGGTTAAATACGGCGGGCTGGCAATCGCTATCGCGTTGATATGTGGGTGACGCTGATAAATCGCGGCGTGCAGTCCACCGCGCCCATACACGAGATCATCCGGCTTCAGCGGATCAAGCCCGCGATCCGGTGGGGTGATCAAGAATGACGATTCATCCAGCCGAATCGACATTTCCCCGATCACGCTGCCGAACAAGCCGTGTTCGAGTGCGCGCTGTGCCAGCTTCGCCAACTGATCGCGCCGCTCAGAGTCATCAGCAAAGGGTGTAGGCATCTCCGGTTCAGGAAAGCTGAATGCGTGTTCCGGCGCGGGGCGGAGTTCGCCTAATGTGCGCGCCGCCATCTCTGAACGTGCGTAGGTATGCAGCGTTTCGAGCCGCTGATACGCTTCGAGGATCGTTTCGCCCGCCGTCACCACCCCGTGATTATCTAAGATGACCGTGTTCGCGCCGTTGGCAAACGCGGCGGCGATATTTTCTCCCAACAGCGGAGAACCGGGGAGCGCATACGGCGCGCGTCCGGGATCGCCGCATACGTCAAATACGCGCGGCATTAAGCGGGTATTCGGCAGTTTGCGGGCGATGCTGTAGGCGATCAATGCCGGGGCGTGCGCGTGAACAATCGCGTTCACATCAGGGCGGCGCGCATAGATCGCCCGGTGAAACGGCAGTTCGCTGCTTGGCGCATGCCGTCCTTGCGGCGTGCCATCCGGCGGCACGCGCACCATATCATCAGGGGTGAGGCTGCCTTTATCGACTCCGCGCGGCGTGACCCAGATCGCGCCATCCGGTTCGCGGATCGAAAGATTGCCGCCGGAAAGATTGGTCAAACCCGCGCTGTAAAGGCGGTTGATCACTGTGAGAAGCAGGTGTGCGGGAGTTGGAGTCATAAGCCTGTGCCGTGTCTCTCTGAGCCATAAAGGGCGACTACTCCGGCTTTAAAATCACAACGCGACGTTTGCCGACCTGAAAATGATTCACGCGCCGGTAACGCTCATGACTGATTTTTTGCTGTTTGTTGCTGGCGATCGCCACCAGAGAATGCGGGGTCAGGATGTCGAGCAGCGATTGGAGCATATACCATGACGGCTCATAGCGTGCATCGCTCGGCAATCCGATCCACGAGGCATGGCTGCCGTAGGGAATATCGGTAATGACCAGATCGACGGGCGCAGCAAAATGATCGGTGAGCCGGTCAGTCATGATGTTGGCGTTAAATGTCCGCGCCGTGATGGCATGATTCTTGAGCGATTGTAGTAATCGAGATTTGAGCCGCTGTGCGCTCTCGTAGGCTTCCTTATGGGAGGGTTTGTCGAACTGTCCAATCATCGCTTGGATATGTTCGATGCGCTGTTGCATCCCCTCCAAATTCAGGAGGGCTAGATTTTGCGCCGCCACTCCAAGCACTGTTGGCTCTATGTCTGAGCCGACAATCGCTGTTATGTCGGTCCAATGCAGAAAAGCGAGCGTGGCAAGCAAGTAGCCCCCACCGCAGCATGGATCGTAAACCTGACATGGCGCAATCTGCCCATCAATGCGGCGTTGTTCGAGGCAGTGCTGGAAAATTTCACTGGTCAGGCGAACTGGGAACGCAGGATGCCCCGGCAATCCTATAAAGACACTACCCGCCGCGAAATCTTGGTAATCTTGGCGTTCTAGTGCGAAGCGATAAACCATGAGCGTCCCTGATCCAGCGTTGCTTTTAGAACAAAATGGGCGACCCTATACGGTCGCCCTACGGCGCAACCTATCACCTATAGTATACCGTAACGTTAGCGCCCTTTGATGACCGCGTAAATCATGGCAACGATCACCGTACCCAAGCCCGCGCCGAGGATAATCCCCATCAGGACATCGGTGAGCGGGAAAGTTTCGCCCACCGCTTCACCTTCGGGCAAAGTTTCGGTGTGCGGGCGCGTCATGCTGATCAACTGCCAATCAGGATCGTTTTCGGTGTGGCACGCGTTACAGGTTTTTGACTCAACCAAGCTGTCATGCCCGGTGGGGAGCAGTGCCCCACTGACGAAGTGTTCTTCAGACACCGTGCCTTGATGCCAATGGCAGTCCACGCACGCGACTTCATCGGGGTGATCGTTGTGGATGTATCCGGTCAGGGGATCAGTATGGCAGGACAAACACAGTGCTTCCGCTGATTCAGCGGCAATTCCCTGTGGATGAAGCGTGTGACAGCTTGTGCATGCCATATCCGCGCTGTGCGGGCTGGTTTCCCATTCGTTGATCGTCGTGGGGTGGCAGTCGCCGCAGGTTTCGACATCGACTACTGCGCTGTAGGGTTCCGGTTCATCCGGGTGGGTGAGGGGTGTTTCACCATGACACGCGGCACAAGTCACGCCGACATGATCATAGCTGCCTGTGCGGCGCACATAGCCGGTGGTGTGGCATTCGAGACAAGCGGAAGGTGAACCGCCTGCCGTCCACACGCTCTGGAATTCGGGATCATGCCATGCCGAAGCGTGGGTAGATGTCTCCCATTGAGCGCGCACATCAAGATGACACGTTCCGCAGTCAGGCGAAGGTGTCGCTTGTGCGGTGATTTCCGGGGTCACTTCCGGGGTGGGGTCTTGCGCCGCCGCCGATCCTGCGCTGATCAGCAGAAGGACAATGAGCAGTAAGCGCTTCATGGCAGCCTCTCGGTCAAACAGACATACAAGGGGCGTGACCTAAATCACGCCCCCACATAGAGCAGAGAATTACTCGGTCACAAGTTCAAAACCGCCGTTTGTCCATGCACCCACGCCGCCGCCGAGGGCGCGCACGTTCTCATAGCCGAGCAGCTTGAGGAAGACGAGCGCCATCGAACTGCGGTGAGTCGGGTTGTCATAGATCACAATCGGGGCTGCCGGGTCGGCGGGCAGTTGATCGAGCGTGCTGATGAAATCACGGAAGGTCAGCCAAACTGCGCCTTCGATGTGCCCATCCAGCCATTCGCCTTCGGTACGCACGTCCACGAGGAACGGCGGATTTTCGACGAGTTCAACGCTCAGGTCAGCCGCGCGAACGGTCAGGTAGCCATCTTGGAACATGGCGATCAGACCTTCAACCAGCGGGAATACATTCGCGTCAAATTCAGGGGCGGTGCCGGGTTCAACGACGACGGTTTCTTGCGAAGTCGGCAGGCTGGCGTTCGTCCAAGCACCGAAGCCGGAGATCATGCTGCGAACGTTGCTGTAGCCGAGCAGGTTGAGCGCCGTCATCGCGATTGCCGAACGGTGACCGCTGCCGCAGTAGACGACAATCGGCGCATCCAGATCGGGGAGCAGGTCGAGATGGGTGGTGAGTTCCTGTAGCGGCAGGTTAAACGCGCCGGGGATGAAGCCTTCGCTGTATTCATCAGCGGTACGCACGTCAACGAGCACGAGTTCCGCGCCGCCGTCAAGTTCAGACGCCAAGTCCGCCGGACGCACTGCATTGAAGGTATCGGGCAGGGCTGCAACGTATTCACCGAGGAAGGCGACGAGGTCGAAAGCGACTTCTTCTTCATCCGGGGCAGGGACGCCAACCAGCGGAAGTTCTGCTGTATTCCACGCATTCACGCCGCCGCCGAGGTTGCGGACGTTGGTGTAACCCATCAGTTCGAGCATCACAGTGGCGATGCCACCACGATAACCGGATTGGCAGTAGACGACGATATTTGCGTCTTTGTCAGCAGGCCATTGATCCTGCGAGGCAAAGAATTCGTTGATCCAAATGTGCTGAGAACCTTCGATGTAGCCGTTGGCGACTTCTTCTGCACTGCGGACATCGATGAGGAGCGGCGGGTTTTCGATCAATTCGGTGGCGAGGTTCTGGGCGCTGACAATGCTGAAGCCTTCCGGCAGACCGGAGAGGTACGCATCAACGGCGGCGAGAACGGTCGCGTCAACGGCGGGGGCTTCACCCGCAGCCGGGGCTTCAACCACGTCGGTGCTGACCGGGTTTCCGGCGCTGCCCCATGCGTTCATACCGCCAGCCATCACGCGAACATCCGTGTAGCCGAGAATACGAAGCGAGGTCGCGGCGAGCATCGCGCGTCCGGCGCTCTTGCAGATCACGACGATTTTGGCGTCGAGATTGGGGAGCAGATTCAGGTTCTGACCCAGTGTGCGGATCGGAACGTTGAACGCACCTTCAATATGACCGTCTGCTGCGAACTCGGCGGCTTCGCGCACGTCGAGCAGAACGAGATCAGGGTTCTCGACCAACTCAAGCGTGAGGTCGGCAACCTGAAGGACACCATAACCCTGCTCTGGAAGAACAGAGGCAAATTCTGCAACGGCATCGACGACTGCCTGTTCTTGAGCAGTCACGCCGATGAACGGCAGTGCAAGGAGAAGAACGGCGAAAAGTAGGACGAGTTTTTTCATGATCAGGTGACTCCTAGTCATCTCTCATTAACTTCCCCAGAAGTCGCTGCCGGCTTCCGGCGTCGCTTCTGATGGTGGCTGTGTAGGGGCTTCGTCGGAGGATCCCCAGAAGGAATCGCTGTCAGACGGAGCAGGTGTGGGCGAGGACGTGTCTTCGCCCCAGAAACTATCACTTGCGGGCTGCGTCGGCGTACTTGCGCCTCCACCCCAGAAATCATCACCGCCGCTTGCGGGGGCTTCGTCTGCGTCAGCTTCGCCAGCGGGGGTGTAACCCTCTGGCAGCGGCGGCGCACCATCGACCATCACCGGAGCGTTGGCTGCCCATTCCTCCTCGACGACGGCATCGCTTGTCAGCCAGATCGAGTCGTTGGTGTGGCAGTTTTCGCACGCTTGATTTTGCGGCGTGATCCGCTGGATGTTGTGCGGCGTCGAATACACCCATGTCGGGCGGCTGTCAAAGTTCGGCAGCAAACTCGCGCCGTAGTAGCTGAACGAGTCAATGTCAATTGGGACATGACGCAGCGTGACATACTCATACGGGCGTTCCGCGCTCCGCAGAGGATTGCGTCCTAAATAGAACCCGACGGAGTGTTCTTCAATTGAATAGAACGGAATGCCTTCGTCGTTGCGCTCTACATGGCAGTTCACGCAGTTGGTATAGGCAACGCTGTGACAGCCTTGACACGAAATCGTCTCCGTGCCATGAATTTCATGCTGTTCGATGCCAGACCCTACACCGACTTGATCTTCATGACATCCGATGCAAGAAGGCTCGGCTTCACCGTCATAACGATGGGCGACGGTTTCCATGTCTTCGCCGTGCATTTCTTCGCCCGTATGACAAGCGACGCACGACATACGCTCACGGAAATGCACATCACTGGGGTAGCCTTCGTTCAAACCGTAATACTCGTTTTGAACACGGCTGCCATGACACGCGGTGCATGTACCACTCATCGGTGGGGTTTCAACGAAGACGTGACCATCAAGCAGACCGCCGCCGACCGAGTTCGGCTGACTCACATGGCAGTCGCCGCAGGTGGCATGACAGTTATTGCAGTGGTACGACTCCATGTATTCGATTTCGTCGTGCAGGTCGGGCGAACTGCGAGCATAAATAGCGGCATCGTAACCCGCAAGGTCAGTGTGAAGGCTGCCCATGCTGTCTGGCGCGACATCGGGGTGACACTCACCGCATGTTTCGATAGCATCAACAGCGGGGCGTTCGATTAAGCCGTCATGCGCGGTTTCCATATCATCTACGGACTGTCCTGCATGACACTCTGTGCAGTTGATCAGCGAATGCACGTCGCTGGCATACGTTTCGGCGTCAATCCAGACGCGCTCCCATGGCTCGCGCGGAGCCACGGTGCCGCCTCAGCCGGGACCGGAGGACAAAGACTCCGGCGCTTCCTCCTCGACAGCTAATGTGACCAACCGCTCTTGATCGGTGTGGCAGTCCAAACAGGCGGTGTCCGTGAACGGCTCAACGGTTTCGAGCGGATCAACACTTACCACCCGAACGGTATCCACCGTTGGTGTAGGCGGTGGTGAATCCGCGCGCGGTTGAAGGACGGGTGCCGGGGCGGCAGATGCGCAGTTGGCGATTACACCGGCTGCGAGCATCGATACCCCGACGAACAGGAGATGGCGACTGCGAATCATTCACATATCTCCGTTTATGCGGATAAATGCATAAAGCGGACGAGCGCTATGCACTTCATTTGTGTGTATTCTCACAAGTACCACTAAAGTGTGACAATGATCTCCATCATGGCTTATTGGTGATGTTTATCGGACATCACACAAAAGGGGTAAAGATCGGGCGTGATGCGCTGTCTATTGCACGTACCGACAACTCATTGAGACGCGACAAGGGGCTTCAAACCGCATGACCACTTCCTCCATCGTGATGTACGGCGCAACATGGTGTAAAGATTGCAAGCGCGCGAAACAATTCCTCGGAACCCACCACATCCCATATCAATGGGTGAACATCGCAGACGACGCCGACGCGATGGCATTGGTTGAAAAGCTCAACAACGGCAACCGCAGTGTACCAACGATTTTGTTCCCGGATGGCAGCATTTTGGTTGAACCGTCGAATGCCGAGCTTGCCGCGAAACTGGGACTGCACACCCGCGCCGAGCACCGGGATTATGATGTCGTGATCATCGGCGGCGGTCCGGCAGGGCTGACGGCGGCGATTTACACCTCGCGCGATGGGCTGGATACGCTGGTGATCGATAAATCCGCGCTCGGCGGGCAGGTGACAACCTCGCAGCGGTTGGATAATGTGCCGGGATTTGATCAAGGGATTGCCGGGGAAGCGTTCGGGCGGCAGTTGGCGCAGCAGGCGCAACGCTTTGGCACGGAGACGCTCGAAGCGCAAGACGTGACCGATATTGTCCCCGATGGCGACCGGATTTCGATCACGACTGCCAGCGGTGATGTGTATACCGCCCGCGCCGTCTTGATCGCCACCGGAACGCACTACCGCCGCTTAAGCGTGCCGGGCGAAGAAGAACTCATCGGCATGAATATTCACTTCTGCGCGACCTGTGACGGCGCATTCTATAAAGGAAAAGATGTGCTGGTGGTCGGCGGCGGCAACAGCGGCGTCGAAGAAAGCCTGTTCTTGGCGGATTTCGTCAAGTCAGTAACGATTGTCGAATTTCTGCCGCAGTTGAAAGCAAGCCCGTACCTGCAAGAAAAGCTGAAAGAACGCGCGAATATCAGCGTGATGACGAATCACGCCGTCAAGGAATTTATCCGCACACAGGATAACCGCCTGAGCGGGGTCATCCTCGAAGACCGTGCGACGAACGAACAGCAGACGATCCACCCGGACGGCGCGTTTATCTTCGTCGGACTATCCCCGAATACCGGATTCCTGCCGCAGACGATCCAGCGCGATCAATGGGGCTTCTTGACGACCGACTCAGGTTTGATGACCTCAATTCCGGGCGTATTCGCAGCGGGAGACGTGCGCGCGGGCAGCACCAAACAGATCGCCAGCGCAGCGGGCGAAGGCACAACCGCCGCGCTGATGATTCGGCACTATTTGGAGCAGATGGACGAGCGCCGGATGACGGTCGAACGGCAAGCTGTTATGATGGGGTAATGTACTTAGCAAGTAGAAAACCCCCATTTTTTGGAGGCATTCAGACGAATGTCTCAACATTTACACAATCGGTTCGTATACTGTGGTGTACTTAAGACCAGATGAGAACACCACAGGTAATTCACCTATGACCGATATGCAAACAACAGCCGACCCGATAACGACAACGGCGGGAGCACCCGACGGCGGCACTTGGTGGGCGATGAGCGCCGACCAAGTGGTTGACCATCTCAAAACGGATCCGCTGCGCGGACTGACAGAAGCCGAAGCCGAGAAACGCTTTAAACACACGGGTGGCAACACCTTCCCCGAAAAAGAAAAAGAAGGGCTGCTCGCGAGCATCCTTGAAGGCTTTACCGATCCGCTGGCACTGGTGCTGATCGTCGCGGCGATCCTCAGCGCGGTGATCGGATTGGTCAACGGCGAACCGGAAGAACTTCAGCAAGCGGGCTGGATCATGGGGATCGTCGTCTTCATGACGCTCGTCGGTTTCTACACCGATTACATCGCAGACCGCGAGATGGATAAGCTGAAAAAGCTGCAAGTAGACGAAGCGACGGTGATCCGGGGTGGCGAACGCAAACGGATTCCTGCTTCGGCGCTGGTTGCCGGGGATATTGTCGATCTTGGGCAAGGCGACCGTGTTCCGGCAGACGCGCGCGTACTGACGGCGAGCAACGCCGTTGCCAATGAACAGCTTTTCACGGGTGATCCGTATGACATCGAGAAGAATCATGCGATGATCCTTGATACGGAAACGCCGCTCGGTGAACGCGCCAATATGGTCATGGGCGGCACGTACTTGACCGCCGGAACGATGCGCGCGGTAGTAACGGGCGTTGGCATCAAGAGCGAACTCGGCAAGATTTGGGAACTCGTCACGACGGACGACGAAACCGAAACGCCGCTTCAGCAGCAGCTTTCGCAGTTGGGGAAGATGCTCTTGATCGGTACGCTGATCGTGTGCGTGCTGGTGGTAGCGATCTATATCGTCTTCCAAGGCTACCCGATTCTCGAAGCGCTGGTGGTCGCGGTCGCGCTGGCGATTGCGTTCATCCCGGAAGCGCTGGGAGCGATCATCTTGATCGCGCTGGCGTTGGGTGCGCGCGAAATGGTGCAGAAGAAGACGATCATCCGCGACAAGTACGCCGCTGAGGGTTTAGGTTCGGTCAGTATCATCTGTACCGACAAAACCGGAACGATCACCTACGGCAACATGACCGTGACCCATTTTTGGGGCTTCGGCATTGATGAGCAAAAGGTTGATCGCATGGACTGGAGCAGCCCCGCGCCAGACACCGAGCGGATGCTGCAAATCATCAAGTTTGCGAACAATCTGCGCGACAGCACCGACGACGCACTTGGGCGGCTGCTGCGCAATGCGGGCGACCCGATTACGCCTGAACTGCGCGAATACCGGCGCGGAGAAATTCCGTTCAACAGCAAACGTAAGCGCATGTCAACGCTTGACGAAATGGCGACGGGGCAGCTTCATCTCCATGTCAAGGGCGCGCCCGGTCTGCTGCTCGAACGCTGCACCCACTACCTGAGCAATGCCGCGATTCACCCACTCGAAAATGGCGACTTGAGCAAAATTCGCGCGCAGCTTCTCCGCTTTGAGCGTGAAGGCTACCGCGTGCTGGCGCTGGCGTATCGTCCTTGGACGGAACACCGGACGGAACTGCAAGACGATGACGAAGCTAACCTGATCTTTGCTGGCTTGGTGGCGATTTCTGACCCGGCGCGACCGGAAGTGAAAGTCACGATTGAGCAACTTCGTCATGCGGGTGTGTCGGTCAAGATGATCACAGGTGACAGCGCCGAAACCGCCCTGTCGATTGCGCGTGATGTTGGGCTTGTGCCTCCGGGAACGGGTGTGGAAGTCGTGATCGATGGCATGCAGTTGGAGCAGATCGCCCGCGCTGCCGCTTCGAATCGCAAAGAGGGCATGTCGATTGTCGACTCCTTGAGCGATGACCATATCCGCAAGATCGCGTCGGGCGTCGTGTTCTCGCGCGTAACGCCGGAAGATAAAGTGATCATCGTTGGAGCGCTGCGCCGCAGTGGAGCACTCGTAGCGATGGTCGGTGACGGTGTGAACGATGCTCCGGCGATCAAAGAAGCAAACGTCGGAATCGCCATGTCTACCGGAACGGAACTCGCCAAGTCGGTGAGTAAAGCTGTCCTGACAGGGACGTATGAAGCGATCTCCAGCGCGGTACAAGTTGGACGCACGATTTTGCACCGCGCCCGTTTGTATATTCATGCGTTGTTGAGCACGAACGGCGCGGAAGTCGGCATCTTCATTGTGGCAGCGATCATCGGGCTGCCGACGCCGCTCACGGCGATTCAACTGCTGGTGATCAACTTGTTGGGTGACTCGTGGTTGAGCATCGCGTTAGCGACGGAAAAAGAAGAACGCGATGTGATGGAACGTCCGCCGCGCAAGGCAGACGAACCCGTGATCACGCGTTATATGTGGTTCAGCATCGGGCTGCAAAGCGTCGTCGCAACGGTGATTATGCTGGTCGCGTTCTTGCTGGCGCGCCAAGCGACTGACGAGATGGGCTTAGCGGTTGACAGCGCGGCTGCGCTTTCGATCCAGCAAACGGCAATCTTCATCACATTCATGGTGCAGAAGATTCTGCGCAGCGCGTTCACTGCCCGCAGTTTGAAAGACAACCTGTGGGAGATCGGGTTCTTCACCAACAAGTGGAGCTTGATCGCAGCAGGGGTCACGGTCGCAATCGCGCTGGTAGCGATTTATGTGCTGCCCGTCGGCATGACGGCTGTCCCGAATACACTGCTGCCGCTGCTGTTCGCGCTTGGGTTGGTGCCGCCGCTGGTTGAAGAAGTGGTCAAGTTTGTGCGTAAGCGCTTGCCGAGTGCGAAACCTGTTCCGGTTGTTCCGGTTGCGGGGTAAACAGAAATCAAAAAGCGCCTCCCCGGCTATTCAGGGAGGCGCTTTTTATTTGTTAATCCGCCGCGCCCATATAGGCATTCGCGCCGTTGCTTGATTCATGCGGCTTCTGTTCGACAGCGGTAGGCGTGATGTGCGTGTCGATCAAATCGCGGAGATGATCGAGCGGTGCATGCTCATAATCGCCGCCATCTTGAACGAGCGCGTCGAGTTTGCGCCAGAAGCGGTCACTATCAAAGCGGTTGTGCCATGTATCGAGCTTGATAATATGCGGGTGGATCGTATCCGTCGGATTTTCCGAGGGATCATAGAGTTCTTCGTGCAGTTTTTCGCCGGGGCGAATGCCCGTAAATTCAATTGGAATATCGATGTAGGGACGCAGACCGCGCAGACGGATCATGCGCTCGGCAAGTTCGACGACGCGGACAACTTCGCCCATCTTGAGGATGAAAATATCGTCGCGGTTGGTCAAGCAGGCAGCATGAATGATCAGGTTGACCGCTTCGGGGATGCTCATGAAGTAGCGCGTCATTTCCGGGTCTGTGACCGTCACGGGTCCGCCGTTTTCGATCTGCTGGTTGAACGTCGGGACGACACTTCCGCGACTGCCTAACACGTTGCCGAAGCGCACCGCCGTAAAAACAGTGCTGCATCCGGGGTCGCTGGAAAGCGCATGAAGCAGGAGTTCGCATACACGTTTACTCGCGCCCATCACATTCGACGGCTTGACAGCTTTATCGGTCGAAATCAACACGAAGCGTTCGACGTTGTAAGCCTTGGCAAGCTCGGCAAGATTGCGCGTTCCGCAAATGTTCACGCGAACGGCTTCACGCGGATAGTATTCCATCATCGGCACATGCTTGTATGCCGCCGCGTGAAACACCAACTGCGGGCGATGCTCGTCAAACAAGCGCTGAAGCCGATCTGGCAGGGTGATATCCGCAAGGGCAGCGATCACCGGCACATTCGGGTGTTTCGCGCGCAGTTCAATCGAGAGATCGTGCAAGCCGCTCTCGTTGTTGTCGATCAGAATCACTTTTGTCGGAGAATACAGCACGATCTGTCGGCTGAGTTCCGAACCGATGGAACCTGCTGCCCCCGTGACGAAGACCACACGGTTCATGACAGGGCGCAGATCAACGGCTTCATGGCGGGTGATGCGGTTGCGCCCGATCAAGTCTTCCGGCTGAATATCGCGCAGGAGCGCGGGACGCTCGTTATTTTCGATTTGACCGTAAAAGTCCGGTACGATTTTGATTCGCGCTTTGGTCTTTTCGCATTCGGCAAGAATAGCGCGGAAATCTGGTCCGGTGACGTTGTGCATAGCCACGATGATCAAGTCGATGGCGAGTTCGTTAGCAAGGCGGACGATGTCCTCACGCTTGCCGAGAACGCGCACCCCTTCAAGGATCATGTCCTGCTTGTCGTCGTCGTCATCAACAAACCCGGCGACAACATACTTTTGCCCTGCCGTGCGATAGCGTAGGCGCATCGCCAGCGTTTGACCCGCTTCGCCTGCGCCGATGATCATCAAGCGCGACTGTGAATCAGGGAGCTGACCTTTCCACACGGCGTTCCAGCGCCATGCCAAGCCGTACAGCAAACGCGAGCGATAACGTACAGCGACAAACGCAACCAGCGCGAACATGTGCGCAAACAAAATGACACTGACCGGCATCGGTTGATCGGCGGGCAGCAGATTCATCACCAATGAGATTGCGGTGGTGGCGGTGACTGCATTGATCAGCACGGTCACTTCATGACCGCTGGTACGTGACCAAATCCGGCGGTAAACGCCGAACAGGTACATGAAACCAATCATCCAGCATGTCGTGAACGCGATGAAGTAAGCCCCTGTGAAAAGGTTACGTTCACTGATCAGCGACCGACCGAGTAAGGCGATCGCGTAAGCGCTCCAGAGCAGCAGCACGTCAACGACGGCGGCACGAATAAACCGCTTGTGATACCCTGAGAACTTGAACTGCAGTCGATTGATTAGACTCACTGAATCCCCTTTATGCCTGTGATCGCCGTCTCAAAACGAGATGCTCTCTCAGACTGTTTTGATCCAAATGCCCGCTTAGTCAATGCGGGTGGTTGATGCTGACTCCCAATGAAGGTGGTGATCAACAAATGGCATTGGCATCGAAACCGTTTCTTAACTTTAACTCATATGCTACGGGAGATCAGTTTAGAAACATCCATCTTTCAACCTAGAAACTTCTGCTTGGGCTTGCGGCATACCGGTATAATTGCGTTGGCGGCGGTAATTCACTGGAAGATGCAGATGCTCACATGTATTGTAAAGTAGCTTCATACCGCTGACAAGCCAATGAACAGAACGAAATCTTAGTGTATTGAGAATACGGCACAATATCGCAAACAGAGCAACATGATTGTGTCTGATAGAAGCATACAACAAGAATCAATGAATGGAAAATTATATGACAGTCACAGGGACTGTTAATCGTTGTCATTTTGACCGTGCGACCCGCACGATCGCCCATGCGATGGGGGTAATTTGTGTTGTGGACAATTCCTAGAACGGTGGCATAAATGTAATTGTCAATTTAACACCTTCAGGAGTCTTGTAATGAACGACCAAGCCACCGCACAAAATTTGTTCGCGGGAAAGTCGCGGCTGTCGATTGCGCTAGCAATGATGTTCTTGGTGACTGGGGCGGCATTCGTCATCAGTACTCGCCTCAGAAACGAGCCAGCGTCAGTCGAAACGATTCGTATTGTCGTCACCATCGTGTGGGGAGCAGTTTTGGCTGGGCTGTTTTTGTGGGCAAGGGGCGGCGATACAACCGCTGTTGACTATTGGACAATTGGACATACGATGACGGGTGTCGTATTCGGCGTTTGGGGGACGCCGCTGGTGCTGGTGCTGATTCTGACGATTGGGTGGGAAATTGTCGAAAAAGCCGGTTTCAGCCCTGATGAAGTTGTGTTAAATCTTGTGATGGATGTGATCGTCGCATTAGCGGGTTGGGCGGCTGCCGCTTTACTAATTGATTGGACGACCACATTGGGGTTTCCGCCGATTCTGTGATGAGATAGGCTGATGCAGCTCACTAAATAACGCTTATGTAAACGGACGTGTCTAATAAAGGCACACATCACTACACAATGAACGGAAACCTGCATGACAGTCACAGTACCCGCTAATTCCAAGCCCCGCGTTGTCGTCGTGATCCCGGCTTACAACGAAGAACGCTTCATCGGGAGCGTGGTTCTAAAGGCGCGGCAGTTTGTCGAAACGGTGATCGTCGTCGATGATGGTTCAAGCGATTCAACCCGTGAGATCGCAGCAGCGGCGGGGGCGGTCGTGGTCGCGCACGATCAAAACAGCGGAAAAGGACGCGCGCTCAACACCGGATTCAGTCGGGCGCGCGACTTCGATCCCGAAGTCGTGGTCACGCTCGACGGTGATTGGCAGCACATGCCGGAGCAGATTGATCAGATCGCCGCGCCGATTCTAAGCGGGGATGCCGATATTGTCGTCGGTTCGCGCTATTTGAGCAGTGAAAGTGTTGTGCCGCCAGCGCGCGTGTTGGGGCATTGGGGATTCAATGCGCTGACGAATATCTTATCCGGTGTGACCTTGACAGATTCGCAGAGCGGCTACCGGGCATTTTCGCCGCGTGCGGTGGCGGAATTGTCGTTCAGCTCGCGCAGTTTCTCGGTTGAAAGCGAAATGCAGTTTTTGGCACATACGCACGAATACAAAGTCGTCGAAGTGCCGATCGTGATCCGCTACGATGACAAACCTAAGCGTTCAGTGCTGAAACATGGGTTCACGGTGCTGGATGGTCTGCTTGTGTTGGTGGTGCAGCATCGCCCGCTGTTCTTCTTCTCCGTCCCCGGCGTGATCTCGCTGGTGGTTGCGGCGCTGTTCGGGGCAGGCGTGATTTACAGCTACAGCGTCTCACAAACCTTAGCGGTAGGGTCGATGCTGCTGTTTGTCCTGTTCATGTTGATGGGGTTGTTCTTCATCTTCACGGGGATCATTTTGTGGGCGCTGCGGGCGTTGATCGAGCCAATCAAGCCGATTAAGTGACAAACCCCTTGTTTTCTCCCCTCTCTAACCGAAGGTTGGAGAGATACCGTCTTGAAAGTCAAGGGGTGACAACTTTGGGTGTCACCCCTTGGGCATAGTGCGGATCAAAGGGACGACCGGATTTGATCACGCCATATGCCAGATGCAGCAGCTTACGCATGACGGCGACAATCACTTCCTTCTTTTTCAATCCATTCCGGGTCAAGCGCTCAGCGAAAGCCTTGAGCACGGGGTTATGGTGCTTGGCGACGACGGCGGGCATGTAGAGCGCCGCGCGTAGGTCGCTGCGTCCCATCCGCGCAATCCCCGCTGTGTAGTGCATCGACCGTCCCGACTGGCGCTGCCGGGGATTCAGTCCGACCAGCGCCACGACTTGGCGGACATCGGTGAAGCGGCGCAAGTCGCCCACTTCCGCTAGCAGGTGAAAACTGGTCAAGTCACCCAGTCCGGGAATGCTGGTCAGCAGTTCATGCTGCGTCTTCAAATCGGGATGGCGGTCGATATGGTCACGAATGCGCTGCACGGTGTCGGCGATCTGGGCATCGAGCACGGCGATGAGCTGCTCCAGTTGGTGCACCACCACCACGCTATCCGGCTTCGCTTCCAAGCGGTTCTTCTCCGCCTGTCGCAGCGCTTTCAGGTCATCGAGATGGCGCACCAACGCCCGCAGTTCGCGCTCGGCGTCGCTGGGCGGTGTCCACAGCGGCGGCTGCTGCGTCCGGCAGAAATCCGCAATCAGGTGCGCGTCAATCGCATCGGTCTTGTGACGCGTCAGTTGGCTCTCCGCATACGCCTTGATGCGCGCCGGATTGACCACGCTCACCCGATACCCTTCCCGATACAGCCACCCACTCACCTCATCGCCGTACGTCCCCGTCGCTTCCAACGTCACCCAGACCTCACGACTACCAAAGCTTTTCAACCACTTCGCCAGCCGCTTGTATCCCGTCCGGTTGTTCGCCAACTCCCGCTGCTGCGCTTTCGGTTCGCTCAGCACACACACTTGCAGTGTCGCTTTCGCCACATCAATCCCAACGTACAGCATGACCCACTCCTCCCGTGCTCGTCCCCACTGCGCCTCGGCTTCCCTTGTCGTTACAAGCTCTTTCGCTTCGGATACCGTTCAGCCTCTTCGCGCCGTGAGTTGGGAGGTGGGCTTCATCTCTCCAGCAGGCTTCTCGCCTCCGGGGCTTCCAAGCTCTCACCCCCCTCCTTCCCTTCACCGTTATTCTACGGTCTTCTCAAGATACAAGGGGCTGGGGTGAGGAGCAGTAGGCAGAAACTCTACTATCGTCCCCCTCTCCATCGCAAGCGATGGAGAGGGGAAAAACATTTCATCCCTCTCGGCTCAAGAATTCGGAATAGGAAAACGCATCAATAGATGATCATCTGAGTTTCTTTCTGAAATTCTTTATACTCCCCTGATACATCTCCGCTATACGATCGGGCTATCGATGGGGATGTAAAGGCATCACCATGAACTATACGGTCGAAAGGCTCTCCGACGTTCCCGCAATTTTGACGACGGTCTCGAAAGATTTCGAGATCAACCGCGAATTAGAGGCGATGAACCGCGACACCCTCGCGATTCTTGACCCCGCCGAAGTGCCTCTGTTCCTGATCACCAATTTTCAAGTCTCACTTGGTATCGACGATTTGTTTCAATCCGCAAGTACGCTGCGGAAGGAAAACTCGATCTGGAAACATCCCAACATCCGGCAGGTGATCGTCATCACTGAAGATCCACTGTTACGATTGGCAGCAAAAGGAATGGGATCACCACTTTTGGGCGGCTTCAACGTCAAGTTGTTTGACAGCGTTGAAGAAGCGCTGGCATACGTGCGTTCTCAACTTTAGAAAAGATTCCTTCATGTGGTATGGCTGCGATTGGGTGAAGTGGGGGAGTTGACGCGGCTCACCTCCTGTCATGATCGGGACTGTCAACAAAGTGGAGGGCAGTCCCTCATGAACAACAGTCAAAGCTCCGGCGGGGCACAAGAACAGCCGAAACCGCCGTTCCCCAAACAAGGACAGTCCAAACCGGGTATTGAGGCGGCGATACACCCTCGCCCGGAATATCAAGCACCCCTATACAAGGGATCAGGCAAACTTAACGGAAAAGTCGCGCTGATTACCGGCGGCGACAGCGGGATCGGGCGAGCGGTCGCGGTTTTGTATGCGCGTGAAGGCGCAGACGTGGCGATTGTGTATCTGCCGCAGGAACAGATCGACGCCGATGAGACAGCACGGGCGATTGACCGCGAAGGACGCCGCGCCGTGTTGATCCCCGGCGATGTTTCGGACGCTGCATTTTGCCGTCAAGCAGTAGAACGCACGGTACGCGAATTGGGGCGGCTGGATATTCTGGTCAACAATGCGGCGCACCAGCACAGCCAAAAAAGCATCCTCGATATTCCCGACGATCAGTTCGAGTACACCTTCCGCGTGAACATCTTCGGCTATTTCTACATGGCAAAAGCCGCCGTTCCGCACCTGAAACCGGGGAGCGCGATCATCAATACCGGGTCGATCACAGGCTTGGAAGGATCAAGCCACCTGCTCGATTATTCCGCGACGAAAGGCGCGATCCACGCCTTCACCAAGTCGCTGGCGCAGCAGTTGGTCGAAAAGAAAATCCGCGTGAATTGTGTCGCGCCGGGTCCGGTATGGACTCCGCTGAACGTGAGCGACAAAACGCCGGATAAAGTCGCGGTATTCGGGCAGGATACGCCGATGATGCGTCCCGCGCAGCCTGAAGAAATCGCGCCGTCGTTCGTATTCTTTGCGTCCGAAGCCGATTCGAGTTACATCACCGGTGAAGTATTGACGCTGCTTGGCGGAGAAACAACGGCGGGATAAGCGCTTACCCGTGATCACGCGGGCGGGTGAGCCAACTGGAGACGAACAGCGCCAGCGCCGCTAATCCAATCAAGATCACGCCTGTCCAAATCGCGGCGTTGAGGTCGCGTTCGATCACGTTGTAGATCAGCAGGGGCATCGTTTGTGTTCGCCCCTGCAAGCTCCCTGCGAATAGAATCGTCGCGCCGAACTCACCGAGCGCACGCGCCCAACTGAGGATCAGCCCCGCCGCGAGTGCATGAAACGTAACAGGTATCGTGATCCAGCGGAAAAGCGTCCAACCGGACGCGCCATCGACACGCCCCGCCTCTTCGATTTCGCGCGGCACAGTGGAGAATCCAATTTGCGCGGCGCGGATATAAAACGGCGCGGCGACGAATGTCTGCGCCATAATGACGGCATAAATCGTAAAGGGGATCGTGATGCCGATGTCTGCCAAAAGACTGCCGACCATCCCGCGCCGCCCATACGCGATCAACAGCGCCAAGCCCGCGACGGCAGGAGGCAGCACAATCGGCAGTTCGATCAGCACGCTGATCAACCGTTTGAAGCGAAACTCGCGCCGTGCAAGAAGATACCCAATCGGCGTTCCGACGATCAGCGTAAGCGCGGCGGTCGCCAGCGTGGTGACGAAGCTCAACAGGAGCGCTTGCGGGATGCCTGACACGGCGAGATCGGGGAAGCCGCTTTGCAGCGCCCGGAGAATCAAAGCGATCAGCGGAAGACTGAGAAAGATCAACCCGGCGGCGGCGATGAATGTACTAATGGCGCTTCCGAAGGCTGCCGCGAGGGGTGAATCTGAAGTGTTTATTTTCCGTTGTTTACGTAGAATTGGGATCACGGCTGCTTTCTGCTGTTATAGGTGTACTTTTGGCTGCAAGTTTTGTGTATTTAAACCTATTGACAGTCTCTCGCTTAACCTGCTATGGTTGGTAAGTCCCTAATATATAGAATTTGAAGGTGGATAGATGTCCCCCATAGGTTGTGGCAATATGGCGTCGAAGATCCCTATGCTTGCTCCAGAAAGTGCGCGGACGGTTGCACGGTTTTTTCAAGTGCTGGCTGATCCGACGCGTGTACGTATGCTAAAAGCATTGGCAGATGCGGAATGGTGTGTGAGCGATTTAACGCAGGCGATGGGTATGGATCAACCTGCTGTCTCACATCAGTTGAAGTATCTGCGCGAACTTGGGCTTGTCCGATGGACAAAAACCGGTCGTCATGTGTATTACACGCTTGCCGATACCCCGCTTCGTACCGTTTTGATTCAGACGATTAACGAATTGAATCCCACTGCTTAAGGCTTCTTGGGAGGGGCGGCGGGACGTCGGATCACGCCCAAGCGCGGACGTGTCACTGCTGCGGCTGCGGCAGGTGTACTTGTCGTCCCTTCCAAGTGAGGGATTTCTACCGTAAAAGTGGTTCCCATCCCGACCATACTCTCGACGGTGATCGTCCCGTGATGCGCCTCGGCAACCCACTTCGCAATCGATAACCCTAACCCCGCGCCTTCGCCCTTGCGTGATGGCTCTGCTTGATAGAACCGATCAAACACATGCTTCAGGCTTTCGGGGGCGATGCCGATTCCGGTATCGGTGACTTCGACAATTGCGTGTGTTGACGAACGGTGCAGATGGATCGTGACCGTTCCGCCTGCCGGGGTAAATTTGATCGCATTGGATACGAGGTTGAGAAATAACTGCTTCAAGCGGTCGCTGTCGCCGCTGATGCGGACAGGCTCAAAATCCCCAATCGTGAGCGTGACCGTCTGATCCTTCACCAGCACGCGCCCTTGACGATAGACTTCGCTGATCACCGTATCAAGGTCGATCACCTGTAGATCGAGCTTCAAGCCGCCGTAATCCGCTTTGGCGAGCAGCAGCAGATCGTTGACCATGCGCGACATGCGCTCGACTTCGCTTTCGATGGCTTCCATCGAAGATTCGTCCATGCCGTAGCGCTTGATGAGGTCAAAATGCCCGCGTATTGCCGTCAATGGGGTGCGGAGTTCGTGCGAAACATCCGCGACGAACCGCTGCTGCACCGTGAATAAGCCGTCAAGCCGCTCCATCATCTGATTAAAGACCGAGGTCAGCCGTCCGAGTTCGTCCATCGGACCCGTCCAAGGGAGTCGCGTTTTCAGATCGTCTTTGGCGACGATTCCGGCGGCGGCTTGGGTGATCGTCTCAATCGGAGCGAGTGCGCGGTCGCTCAAGCCCATGCCGAGCGCCATACTGCCGATCAAGGCGACGGTTGTGCTGACGACCATTAAGACCAACAGGGCACGCGTCGCCTGATTCACGGTGTAAAACGGCGCGGCGGTTTGGATAACGATTTTGCGGTCATTCCAAACGCGGATCGGACGTGCCAGCACGCGCCAGTCTTCGCCGTTGAGCAGCACATTTGAGAAATGATCCGCTTGCGGTTCGTCCAGCGCGTGGTAATGCGCATCCTCAAAATACAGGCGGTTCGGGGCAAGCGGTTCGGTGTAATCAGGCAGATTGTTTGAAGAACCGGCAAGACGCGGCGCTTCGCCTTCGTCGATCTCCCAGACCTGCACCACAACCCCGGACGCGCGGAAAAAATCGAGTTCCGGTAAGCTGAGGCGCAGGGAAGGATCGCCAAACTCGGAGACGACGAACGGGCGGCTGTTGGCGATCACCTGCTCGACGGTTTGAACGAGTGTCGTATCGACGCTGTTGACGAGTGTCCACCGGGTGACGCCGTACAGCATCGTACTAAACAGGATGATGATCACCGCCAGAAGTCCGGAATAAAGCAGAATCAGGCGATTGCGTAGGGTCATGATGGCGGCAGTGCCGCGCTATTCTTCCTCACGCAGAACATAGCCGACGCCGCGCACGGTATGAACAAGCCGGGGTTCGTTGTTCTGCTCGGTCTTTTGGCGCAGATAGCGCACATAAACTTCGATGATATTGCTTTCGCCGCCAAAGTCATAGCCCCACACGCGGTCGAAGATCACATCGCGGGTGAGCACTTGGCGCGGGTTGCGCATGAACAATTCGAGCAGTTCATACTCTTTCGCCGTCAAATCAATGGCGCGGTCGCCGCGATATGCGCGGTGCGTTCCGGTATCGAGCGTAAGATCGCTAAAGCGGAGCACTTCCGGTCGTGACGACGGCGTGCTGCGGCGGAACAAGGCGCGCACACGCGCCATGAGTTCATCAACCGAAAACGGTTTGACGAGATAATCATCTGCGCCCGCATCCAACCCGGCGACACGATCTTTCGTCTCGTCTTTGGCGGTCAGCATCAAAATTGGGACATTGCTGGCGGCGCGCAGCCGCTTGCAGACTTCCAGCCCGTCAAGACCCGGCAGCATCCAATCGAGGATGACCAGATCAGGCGGGTTATCGCGGGCGATGCTCAACCCGGATGCTCCGTCGCGGGCTACACTGACGCGATAGCCTTCATATATCAAAGCGCGCTCAATAAATTGGGCAATGCGCGCCTCGTCTTCGACCAATAGAATCCGTTCACCAGTCATCATTATGAATCCTTCAATGAGCAGACTGCCGCCCTGAAAGGGGATGTTATGCTCCGTTAACCATTGTCTCCATTATGCCTCAAAATCTGGAAAATGAGAAATCTAACGATTTATGTTCCATTAGAAATACTGCTAAAACGAAACACCCCAAACTTCGCCCGCCAGCCCTTCAACCGGGTTGATCAAGGTCTGGCGACCGCCTGAGACGCTGATCACGAGGAGCGCACCGCGATCCAGTTGGCTTTCGGCACGGAGGAATCCGGCGATATACGCGCCATCCGGCGAAAAGCGCGGCGATCCAATCGAAGCGGCGAAGCTGACGACTTCGGTGATCGTGCCGTCGGAGAGCGTGACATCGATCACGCGGAGCGGTGCGCCCGGATCAACGGCGGAGGCGACCAACGCGCGGATCACTCCGGCGCGCAGTTCGGTATCAGCGCGGATCACCGTATCAGCGGGCAGCGCGGCGGCGAGCGTCGGGGCTGCGCCTTCGCCGATCACGTCATAAACATAATAGCCGGGGGCGACTCCGGCGGCGCTTGCGTCCGCGTGGGCGAGAATACGCCCATCGCTCAACCAGCGGGCATTTGCTGTGCGCGGATCACTCGCCTCCAGTGAAGCGGTTGTATAAAGCGCGGCGCTCGGCAGATCATACACGCCGACCGCAAAGCGCGACTCGCCGCCCGCGATGGGCGAAATGCCGACTTC
>JAPKMU010000002.1 GCA_026645745.1 Anaerolineae bacterium
GGCTTGCGGCGGCGGCGGCAGTGGGCTTGCTTGTGTTCGTGCGTGCCCGCCGCTTTGATGATCGCGGCTTGGTCGCGTTTGTCGGGATCACGCTGCTCATTTTCTTCTTGCAAGCTCAAGGGTGGAGTCCGCAGTGGTTGGCGCAGATCATCCCGTTGATGCTGCTCTGCTTCCCAACGCGTGACGGTGTGATGGGACTGATCCTGTTGATGGTGGTCACATTTGCCGAATATCCGTTTTTATGGATTCGCACAGGTGACACGGGCGGGGTGATGTCCGGTGCGCTGTTAGCACCTTTCACCGTGCTTGTGATTTTCCGCACCCTCATCCTAATCGCATTCGCGTTTGCCTTGTACCGGCGGCTGCGCCAAGAACCTATTGCATTATGAGCGCTTTTCTTCGCTTCGCTCTGATCAGCTTAATCGTTTCTTTCCTATTCGTGCGCTTGATCAACGCGCCGGGGTATACCGACGCATTTTATCACTACAATGCGGCAGCTCGGCTGGCGAATGGCGATGGCTTGACCGAACCCTATTTGTGGACGTACATCGGCGCAACGGAATCGCTGCCAGAAAGCGGTATTTTTCCGTCGCATCTTTATTGGATGCCGTTCACATCGATTGCGGCGGGAATCTCGATGCGTGTGTTCGGGGTTACGTATGCCGCCGCGCAAATTCCCCTGTGGTTGATGTTCTGGCTGACGACGCTGATCGGATGGGGCGTCGGGCGTCGGATTGGCGGGACGCGCCGCCATGCGTGGATCGCCGGATTTCTTACCTTGTTCAGCGGTTTTTTTACACGCTATTGGGGTGCGACGGATACATTCGCGGCGTATGCGCTGGCGGGTTCGGCGTGTCTGGGTTTGCTCGGCTTGCTGAGTCAATCCAAGTCCGCGCGTTTGGCTTTGGCGGCGGGTGTTTTCGCCGGAATAGGTCACTTGACGCGGGCGGATGGTCTGCTTCTGTTGATCGTCGGCGCGGCGGTCGTGATTTTTTGGGGTCACACAAAGATCACAAAGAAAGTCCTCTTGTTCATCATGCTCATGATCGGCTATCTCGCCGTCATGGGATTCTGGTTTGCCCGCAACCTGAACGAAATTGGCGCGCCGCTCCCTGTGGGCGGGATACAGGCGGCGTGGTTTCGCGGCTATGACGATTTGTTCAGTTTTCCGCCGGATGCGTCGCCGTCCACATTGTTCGCAGACGGGATTGGCGTGTTTCTTCAATCCCGTTGGGAAGCATTCACGAACAATCTAGGGACTTTCATCGCCGTTGAAGGCGTGATCGTTCTCGCGCCGTTGATGCTGATCGGATTGTGGGTGCGGCGCGGCGATCGCTTTGTACAGCCGTTTGCGCTCTACGTCATCGGGCTGCATTTCGCATTTACGCTGGTTTTCCCGTTTCCCGGTTATCGCGGTGGACTGCTCCATTCGGCGGCAGCGCTGATTCCGTTTTGGGCGGCGTTAAGCGTCGTCGGACTCGATGCGGTGATCGCGTGGTGGGGGAAGCGGCGGCGCTGGCGTGTTGAGTCGGCGCGGCGGGTGTTTTCGGCAGCGCTGGTGGTATACGCGGTCGGAATCAGCGTGTGGATCGGCGGGCGCGGTCAGGTGAATGCCGGAGAACCGCCAGAAATGTATCAATGGTTGAGCGATCAACTTCCCGACGATGCGCGCGTGATGATTAATGATCCGGCGATGCTGTATACCTTCACCGGATTGGGCGGTGTGGTGATCCCGAATGAAGCGCCGGACGTGATCGCGGAGATTGCCGAGCGCTATCAAATCGATTACGTCGTGATCGAACCCTATGGAGTGCCTGCGCCGCTGCGAGCGATCCTTGATGTGCCGCCGGACTTCTTACACGAACTCATGCGCGAAGGCGATGTAATCCTCTATCAAGTGGTGGACACTCCCTCATCATGAAAAATCGCTGGCTCGTTTTCGTGTTGATTGCCGCTCTTGCCGCGCTCTTGACGGCTGTATACGTGGGTTCAGGTGGGGGAAACTTCCCGCTGGATGACAGTTGGATTCATCAGACCTATGGGCGCAATCTTGGCACGCTTGGCGAGTGGTCATTCCTGCCCGGTCAGCCGAGCGCCGCGAGTACATCCCCGTTATATACGGTGATATTGGCAGTTGGCTATTGGCTTGGTATCGATTTTCGCTTATGGACTCACGCGCTTGGTGGTGCGGCGTTAGCGCTGACAGGGATTCTCGGCGTTCTTCTTGCAAAAAGGTTGATGCCAGAAAACCGGCGTGCGTGGTTGATAGGATTGGCATTAGTCAGCGCATGGCATTTGATTTGGGCGGCGGCGAGTGGTATGGAAACGGCGCTGTTTTCACTGCTCACGCTTGTGATGATCGCATTTATCAGCCAATTGGAAACGCTGACGATACGCGGCGGTGTGGTTTTTGGCGCGATTGCCGGACTGCTGATGCTGACGCGCCCCGAAGGGGTGATGCTCGCAGGGCTGGCAGGGATCGCGCTGGTTATCGGATTTGTTAGAAAAGCCGGAATTTTGCGCGTGCTGGTGTTCTTCGCGGCGGCGGCGGCGATCTTCGCAGTTATGACCGCACCCTATTTTGTGTATAACCTGAACTTGACGGGTGGACTGCTCCCGAATACGGCAGCGGCGAAGCGTTCTCAAGCGGCGGCACTGTTCGAGTTGGGCTATGGGGAGCGTCTGATCCGAATGATCGTGCCGCTGCTGGCGGGCGGTCAGATGCTTCTGATTCCGGGTTGGTTCGTGTTTGTTGTCAATTCACTTCGGCGGGGCGAGACGAAGCATCGCGCGGTGCGCTGGCTGTTGATTGCGTGGGGGATCGGTTTGATCGCGTTATACGCGGCATGGCTGCCTCTGGATATGCAGCACGGACGCTATGTCATTCCTGCGCTTCCAGCGCTGATCACGGCGGGCGTGGTCGGAACATTGGAATGGGTGCGCGCCTCTCGTCGCTCACTGATGGGGCGGGTCAGCAGCGGTGGTGTGAGCATGTCTGCCGTGTTGGTTTTCGCGGTATTTGCTCTGTTTTTGGGGCGCGAAACCTATGTGCGCGATGTCGCGATCATCGACGGCGATATGGTGACAGTGGCAGCATGGGTGGCGGAGAATATCCCTGAGGGAACGAGGATCGCCATTCACGATATTGGCGCGGTAGGATATTTCGCGCCGCGCCCAATGCTCGACATTGGCGGGCTAATCAGCCCGGAGGTGATCCCGATCATCCGTGATGCTGATGCTTTGTGGAGACTGATCGAATCCAGCGGCGCGGAGTATTTGATCGCCTATCCGTATCAAACGCCGGGAGAAAACCCTCACGATCCTCGCTTACATTCTGTTTTTCAGACAAACAATGTGGTAACAGAATTAGCGGGTGGTGTCCCGATGCTGGTATTTCGGATTACAATAGGGTAGTGAGTACACAATTTCACGGTAAATTCACGATGGGTTATCATAAGATGTAAGGCGCGTTGTGCGGAAAGGATGCAAGCGTTGGCGGACTTACTGAAAAAGCTGAATACGCTGATGAAAGCCGGACTGCATGATTTCCCCGGAAGTGTATCCGTGACACCGGGGCGGTTAGGGAAAAACATCGACAGCGAGATCAAAGCGATGCACGAACGCATCCGTGATGCCGCTGCATACGAAGAGAATATGCGTCAAAAGATCGCAGCGCTAGAAGCCGAAATTACGCGATTGGACGAAATTGCGGATGCTGCGGTCGAGCGCGGCGACGATGTTGCCGCACGTTCGTTGATTGCTGAACTGCGACGATCTGAACAGCGTTTAGCGATGCTGCAAGGTGATTTATACCAACATCAAGCGGCGGCGAGTGAATTGGTGGAACGTGTAGAACAGCTTGAAGCGATGATTGATGCGGCGAAGCGCTCTCAAGCGGATGTTCCACCCGCCGAAGGTGCTGCGGGACTTCCGAGCTTGTCGGATGTGTTGCGCCGCGCGCGTGAAACCATTACTGGAATAGGTGAGCAGATACAGGCGGCGGACGAAGTCCGGTCACAGCCGGAACAGACCTCTGATCCGGCAGCGCAGACTCACGCTTCCGACGAAGATGATCTTGAACGCCGCCGTCAGCGCTTAGCGAAAAAGGATTAGTTAGAAAGCATGACGAGACTGCTGGTCGCGGCGGGAAATTACGATATCACCCAGACAGTAAAAACGGCATTGAGCGGAACTTACTATGAATTGATCAGTGCGTTTTCGCATCGTGACGCGCTGTTTATGTTCCGCACACAAACCCCCGATGCAGTCCTCGTTGATGCTGCGATGTTTGACCGAAACACAGGGGAACGCACCCTAGCAGTTTTGAGCAGGGAATTACACCCTGTAGCGCTCATTGGGTATACATCGACCCCGGCTGTGCTGCATTCAGCACAAAATGCTGTTGATCATTCGCGTGTGATGTTTATCGATCAGCTTGACCGTGCTCCGTTGATGAAAGCACTTAGCGAAGCGCTGCGCATCCCACTTCCCACAATTGAAGGATTGGATGATGAGCGCGATCAAGACACAGCACCCAAGAGCCTATCGATTTGGCGCGATGACGAAATCCAAATGTTGTTTACCTTGTCGCGGTCACTTTTAGAAGTGCTCGACCTGAGTGAGGTTCTTCACCGTGTTGTACAGGCTGCGCGTCATATCGCTGACGCCGAAGAAGCCGTTCTGTTTATGCCTCAGGGAGACAGCGGACAGCTTACCATTCAGGCAGAAGTAGGGGCGGCGGACGGTGGCAGCGTGTCACGGGGAAGACAGACCGATCCATCTGCAAGTCATGTGTATCAAACAGGGGAATCCATTTTAATCGCGGCTGGTTTTCCGGGTAAATACAAGCAAACCGCAAACACCAATGCGCTGTTGTATGTTCCCGTATCAGTCAAAGATAGGCGGATCGCAGTGCTCGGTGTGATTAATCGTCAAAAAAAGACGATTTTCAACCGTCGCCATCAAGACCTTTTGGAACAACTCGCCGCCGACGCAGGAATCGCCATCGAGAATGCGCGCGTTCATGGGATGAATCTCCAGCGCACAAATGATCTCTCCGCGTTGGTGAATGCCAGTCAGCAGATAAATTCATCACTTTCACTCGAAACCGCGATGATCAACATCTGTGATCAGGTCAATTTGCTGTTGAACTGCGGGCGTGTCGATGTGTTTCATTGGAATTCTTCACAGGATCTGCCGGTTGTGTGGGCGCGTTCACAGCGCGCTGTGTGGCGGGTTGGCTATGCGCCTGAACTGTCGCTCAAATCCCATCCGGGTTTGGCTGCTGGACTGCGGAACAAAGTGCAGTTGATTTCGGCTTTTCGACCGGAAAACCCCGAAGAAAAAGAATATCTCCAAAGCCTTGGTGCCGCATCCCTCGTGACGATTTCGGTTGTGTTCGATGGACAGCCGCTTGGGCTTGTGCTTGCGTACTACGTCAAAGCGCAAGAGACCCCGCCCTCTTTAGATGTGATTCATCGCGCACAAGCGATCGGTGTTGAACTGCTTTCGCAGCAGTTGCATTCTGGCGATGCCTATCATCGTGCCGAGTTCCGCGCGGCTGATGAAGTCAATCAACTCCTTAAGTCGGATTGGGTGGAATTTGCGCTGCTGGGGCAGGATCGACGATCCCTTCTTCGATTGATCAGCAGTGGTACAGCAACATGGCTTGAAGAAACCTACAGCGACTCCGCGCTGAACACGTTTGGCGGCTCACTTCAAGCGCTGCGTGAACATAAATTCATCCGCGCGTCCGCTAATGGCGATACAAGTACGCTTGGTGCACAAGCAATGTTGGACGCAGTCAACGGACGCTCGATGCTAGGCGTCCCCATGACCTTGCAAGGCGAGACAATTGGCTTTATTTTGATCGTCGATACAGAGCGCACGCGCGCCTTTAATGAGCGTGAGACACAGCTCGCTATGGGTGTGGCTGCTCAAGCGGCGACGGCGATCAAGAATGCGGAACTGATTCGCCAACTAAAAGTAAGCTACCAAGAATTACAAACGGCTCAAGAGCGGCTGGTGGGCGCGGCGCGGCTTTCGGCAATGGGCGAACTCGCTGGCGCTGTTGCGCATCAAGTGAACAACCCGCTGACCACGATTGTATTGGACGCGGAACTTCTGCTGCTGAAAACGACGTTTGACGAGAAATCGCGTGAAGCGTTGGAGGCAATCCTTCGCAGTGGCAAACGTGCGGCGGCAGTCGTGCGGCGCTTGCTGACGACAGTGCATAAGGAACGCACGTCGAGCGTTCAGCGTGTCAATGTGGTAGAAACAATCGAGGAAACGCTTTTCTTGATCCGTGCGCATGTCCAGCGGGAAGGAATCGAGGTACGTTCTGAGGTTGAGGTGCATGGCATACCACTCATGATCGCAGTACGTGAAGATTTGAATGATTTGTGGTTGAATTTGTTACTAAACGCGCATGATGCTTTACGCGGTCGCAAACGGGGTGCAATGGGTGTTGTCGTCCACGACCGACATGCGGATGATCATGTTGAGGTTGTGGTCTGGGATAACGGGATTGGAATCCCGCCTGAGAACCTTGATTTGATTTTTGAGCCGTTCTTTACGACAAAACCCGCTGGCGAAGGCACAGGCTTGGGGTTGCACATTTGTCGACAAATTCTCGATCGGCTGGGCGGGAGCGTGCGCGTAGAAAGTCGTGTGGGTACGGGAAGCCGCTTTATTGTTCGCCTCCCGCTAGTCAAGGAGTAGGTATCGTGGCACACATCTTTGCAGTTGATGATGAGAATGAAGTGCTGCAAACAGTGGGACGCGTTTTGGAACATGAACAGTATGAGATGACACTGATCAATTCCAGCATTAAGGCGCTCCAACTGCTCGAAAAACAAAAGCCTGACCTTCTGATTCTCGACATCATTATGCCGGAAATGGATGGCGTTACGCTTTGTCGTCGGCTGCGGCGCGATCCGCGTTTTATTACACTCCCGATTCTGTTTTTGACGGCAAAAGGGAATGTGGATGACATTGTAACTGGACTCGATGCAGGCGCAGACGATTACGTAGTGAAGCCGTTCGAACTTCCAGAACTTCGGGCGCGAATCAGTGCGCTCCTCCGGCGCGGCAACCGGGAGAAAAACGGTAAGGCAAGTCTTGAAATTGGCGATCTTCGTCTCGATTCAGAGACGTTTCAGGCATGTGCCGCCGATGAAACTGTTCAATTGACGATGACGGAACACAAGCTGCTTCGGTATTTGATGGAGCATCCTGATCAAGCCCTGTCCCCCGGTCACCTGCTTCAGGCGGTGTGGGAATACCCGCAAGGCACGGGCGATCCTGATTTGGTGCGTGCGCATATTCGCAATCTGCGCGCCAAACTGGAGAAGAAGAGCCGCCGCCGCTATATCCGCACCATTCACGGCGTCGGCTACATGATTTCTACTCCGTAAAATCCGCTTGCAGCATCAACCTTAGCTGTAGATTTCATCCCCTTCTCAGACGCGAGAAGGGGATGATTTTGTTGTGCGTCGAAATGAGTTTTGAAGTACGTAAAATTTATCAAATGTGTAGTAGTGCATACGTGCAGATGGTTCAACATTCATTACAAATAGTTGGGTGACATTGTCATATTCATGAAAAATTCACGATTTGGGCACGAACAACGCTATATTTCTCGCTATACTGAATTGTAGGCAAAGCGCTTCAGTAGTTAGCAGATTAGTATAGGTTGGTGTCCAAATGACAACCATTCTTATTGTAGACGACGATCCCGGTATTCTCGATATGGTAGAGCTTACGCTCCGACGCGAAGGCTATCTCGTACAGCGTGCTGCGAACAGCACCGAAGCATTACGTTCAATCGAGGTTCAGACGCCACATCTGATTGTGGTTGATGCAACGCTCCCGGATATTGACGGATTTACGTTAACGCGTATGCTGCGTGAACTCCCCCCCACACGGAATATTCCAATTTTATTCTTGAGTGCAACCCGGGACACGCAAACTGCCGTAGACGCCCTGAATTCCGGTGGTGATGATTTTCTACGTAAGCCAATATATCCGCGTGAACTTGCGGCGCGGGTGCGCGCACATATTCGCCGGAGTGTCCAAATCTCAGGCGACGAAAATCCGACAATTCGTATTCAGCCGAGAAGCTACCGTGTTTTCGTCAATGATCGAGAAATTTCGCTCACACGGGTGGAGTTTGATCTGCTGCTGCATTTGTGCCGCGTTCCGGGTGAAGCCTATTCAACGGAAGATTTGCTCCTGAACGTGTGGAAGTACCCGGATGGGGTCGGTGATGCAGCGTTGGTGCGCAACCATATTCACAATCTGCGCCGCAAAGTTGAAGAAGACCCGGAACGCCCGATGATCATTCAATCACGGCATGGGCGCGGATACGTTGTAAAAGCTGCAATCATGATAGATGAAGAAGCCGTTGTCCATTAAGGTAAACAGAAATAAAACCGAAAGGCGACCTCCCCCAAAGGTCGCCTTTTTATTTGCAGGTTGACTCCCATATGATCGGGGAAACTTCGGACAATTCTCTATCAACTTCTGGACACTTATCGAACTCCGAACCAGAATACGCTATGGTACACTCAGTTATGGGGAGAGAAAGGGATCATGCAAGGGTCATGGGCAAAAGCGTCTGGAAAAAGCTAATCGAGATCCTCGACGGTGCACCCGCTGTGAATGTCTCTCAAACGGGTGAACAGGGGCAGCGTCGTCCACGTGGGCAAACATTGGTCGAAATGACACTGCTTACCCCGCTGCTGCTGATTTTGTTTGCAGGTCTGGTCGAGATCGGCTGGTTGGCGAACACCTATCTAAATCTGCTGGACATCACCCGCATGGGAGCGCGTTATGCAACGACGCTTCAAGATGACCGATCTCCACTGGAGTGGGATAACCGTTCCAGCCCAGTACCAAATGACAACGTTGCGCTAAATTATGAGATACCGTACACGGTGGGACAGGAAGCGGCAGAAGCTTCCGCACGTTTACGCGTGCGTGAAACTTGGCCCCTTCCCATTCAGGGCGGTCCGCCCGATCCACCGGCTGCGGAGGCTTTGTTCTCTGGATGCAGCAACTTGGAACTTACCTTCTATGACGATGTCATCTGCCGTATGCTGGTTTCGCTCCCTAACATGCGGAACCGTCTGCCGACACGCTTAGACCCCTATAACCATGTCGACGACATCATCATTTCGGCATTTTCGTTGGAATTGGTGGAAGCAAACTACACTGATCCAGCCGCTCGTCCGATAGTAGACGACGTTCCTCAGCTTCTGGTCGTGGGGCGGTATCCCACCAACGTTAACGAATGTCACTTAGCTCCGGACTTCACGTTGGATGTGCTGGCTTTCGACTTGCGCGATCCGTTCGACCTCAATCGGAGTGCTTCGGTCGATACGCGTGACGCTGAACTCGCCGCCTCAAATCCGGCGCTGTATGACTTGAATGCCCACTTCTCCGAAATCGCCGGGTATGATCCTGCTCCTTCGGATGTTGCAGGCGCCGAGCGGCAGGTGGGATTCCAGTGGTACGGAAATCACGAAATTCCTGACACCGGCTGCATTGGCAGTGAGTGGGACATTGAGCGGGTCGAAGAAATTCTCAACCTACCCAACTACAATCTGACTGATCCCGCTGAACGGCGCATGATCCCCAGCCAAGGGCTTGTCTTGGTGGAAGTGTACTGGGAACACGAAATGCTTCTTGAGATTCCGGTTCTGTCGCCTGTGTTTGAAGCCTTTGAACGGGACGGAAAGCCTGACCTGTATTTGTGGGCGATGTTCCCGCTTCCGACAACTGACCCCTTTATTGAATTTGTGGATTAGCGGAGTGAGGGTGCTGGATGGCACGTTTACGACGACTCTTTAGAAAGAACGGGCGAGGACGCCTCCAAAGCGGTCAATCAATCATTTTGCTGGCGATGGCGATGATTGCGCTGCTTGGTTTTGTCGGCATCGTCACCGATATTTCACTGCTTTTTGTTCGGTACAGCAGCCTCAGCCGTGCAGTTGACGCGGCAGCGGTCGCAGCGGCGGGGCAGATGCGCCGCGTGCCGGACGACGAAGGCGATCCGTTCGATGTGTCGGATGATGTGATTGGCGAAGCGGCAAGCGTCGCGCAGTTGAATCTTGCGGCACGTCAGTTCATCGAAGTTTACGGGATTGATCCAACTACGGTGCTGGTCGAAACCTGCCGAGTTCAGCGCTACCGCGATGACACCGGTACTCCGGTTGACCGTGACGGGACGGATTTGTTCTTGTCAGATGGCAGCGTCAATACCGCCGCCAATCCGGTGGACTTGATGCGTTACGAACAGCTTTGCACGGATGACGAATTGAAACTCGTTCGTGTGACGGCACAGATTGACGCGCCAACCGCGTTCTTACACCTGCTTGGTTACACCACAGTTACGCTGACGGTCGAAGCGATCTCGCAGACCGCCGTGTTGGACGTTGTGCTGGTGTTTGACGTGTCGGAAGCGATGCTCAACGAAACGCAGTACGCCGACTGGCAAGCCGCTGGTTATGGCTACCGTTATCTGCCGCCGCATCAGAACCATATTCGTCTGTATGCCGACCAAACGTACTCACCACCCATTCCGATTGAAGCGTGTTGGGACTGGACGTTTGTGGTTTCTCAGACACAGACGCAAGTCATGGGCGGGATTGACGTCGTAACGCCGGATTATCATCCTGATGTTGCAACGATGCCCAGCTATCACTGTCCTTCTTCGCTGTACCAACCGACGGCATGGCTGCCAACGGGTCTTGTCGCTGAAGTAACGCCCGACAGCGATCTCAATACGCATCGTGAACCACCGAGCGTGACGTGCCGCGTTCGCGTTTGGCCCGCGAGCGATATTTCGCGCGCACGTATTCGCCGCCAATGGTTGGTTGATGAATACATCAAGGATGACGGGTCTGATCCCGCGCCTTTTGCGACAGAAGACGATATGCAGCGCTGGTTCTTGGAGCATGACACAAGTACAGGCGATATCTTCTCTCCTGTAGCATCTGATGAACTGGTCGATTTGGCATATATCGGGTTTGTTCCGTCATTCGATTATTTCGCGTGCTGCAATGACCCGAATTCCGACTGGAACTTCAGCGATCTTGTCTGCCAACCCTTTGGTGAAGCGCGCGAAGCGGCTCAAGGCTTCCTTGATCGTCTTGACTTCTTACGCGGCGACCGTGTTGCATTCGTCACGTATGACCGCACGGCGACGATCATCGACCCCGATGGAGGCGGTGATCAGTCACCTATGATCGAAACACAGACGAACCTCTTGGACCCGGTTACGAGTGTGCAGGTGCGGCGCGGCGCAGACGAAGTCCTTAATACAGTGATGGGCGTGCGCGCAGAAACCACTTTCTATCAAGACACCAATCTTGATGGCAACTGGGACTGTGTGGTGAATGGTGCAAGCTGTTTCACCAGCCTCGACCAATTCATGGGGCAAGCGATCTATAACACCGTCGATCAACCGGTGAACACCGCTTGCCCGATGGATGCGGCGGTGCTCGCTCCGCGCTTCGGTGGAGATTACGCGACATATAAATACACAGGTAATCCGCTCGACCCCCTTGCGCCGCGCAGCAACAGCTATGCTGACCGCGATACACTGATTGACGACGTCTCAACCAATGACCCGCTCTCGATGCCGAACTGGGTGTTGAGCTATGTGGCGGGTCGCCCGCGCAACTATGCCTACGAATTCCGCGCATCGTGCGCAGGCAGTAACATCGGTGCGGCGCTTCGTCAGGCGAACAACCTACTCAATGACTTTGGTCGTCGTGAAGGTGCGGTTTGGCTGATGGTTATGTTGAGTTCCGGCGCGGCGGGCGCGAGTGACCCGATTGGGCGCTTCAATGTGCGCGGCGCTGCCCCCGCTACTGAACCGCAGCTCGGCAACGAAGCGAACCCGTTCCATATTGGCAATACGTACACGAGCGCAACGCATGGAACTCACCAAGTTTATGAGCCAACTCCCGGTGACTACGGCGCATTCGGTCTTTGCCCCTACGGCGCTGATCCGACATCGGGTGGCACACCGGGTGAACTCGTGCGTGACGTGTACTATCCCTTCTGCCTCGATATCTATCCGGAGACACGGCACTTCTGCGGTTTGGAAAATCAAGCGACAGTTCCTCTGCTTGTGGCGCTGGATAACACGCTCAACACGGAGTGCGAAGAATACTACGACGTTGACGATTACGCGCGCGACTGGGCAGACTACCTCGCCGTTCGCAACTTGCAGACAGGTGAATCGCGCCAAGACCTGATCTTCCCAACTGTCTTTACGATCGGTTTCGGTTTGAACTACGACGCGATTTACGATGTTGATGGCAATATCGCAGGCTACGCGTGCGGCGCAACCGATTACAACTGCCAGCGCGGATATGACGGGGACCCACAGGACTTTGAAAGCCAAGTGCGTGTCGTCGACTTCCTCGCGGAAGAACTGCTGCGCTATATCGCGGATGTGGGTGATAACCAGCGCATTGACAATGACTATTGGCAGGCGTTCATGCCAACCCGCATTGGCAATGGCGTTGTAAATCCATTGGCGGCTGACGCGCCTTGGGGACCGCGCGGTGCGTGCGAAGTCCCGCTCGATGAATTGGGCGCTTCTACACGCGAGGATTTCCGACCCCTGCCTCCTCGTGTTAGCTGCGGGAACTACTTTGCGGCAGCAACCGCCAGCGAACTCACGCTGGTGTTCAATGAAATCGCATCGCGCATGTTCACGCGCCTTGCACAGTAGCTCGACGGCGGATGTTATACGGTAAGGACGAACGAATGGAACCGATGCACGAAGAACAGGAACGCTATAGAAGACGTCGACAAGGGCAAACCCTTGTTGAGTTCTCGCTATCGCTCCCGGTGCTGCTGTTACTAGTTTTCGGCATCATCGAGTATGGGCGCATTTTTCAAGCAGTGCTGACGCTCGAAAACGCGGCGCGTACTGCGGCGCGTTATGCGACGACAGGTCAGTATGATGAAGATCTGTACGATGCGACGCTGAGCTACATTGGAGCGAACCCGGCAGCAAACGATCCTGAATCGATGGTTCCATGTTTGATCGACGATGGTGACACTGACGCCGAGATGTTGCAGACTCGTTTGGAGCAAATCGCGGGTGATCCGGGCGCACCGGTTTCCACGATTGAGGTCAGCGGTCGAGAGATTACAGTTTTCTGGGGCGCGCCGGAAAGTATCTATGCGACATGGTACGGCGACGGTGATGTTTCTGACCTCGCAGCTTCGGAAGACGAGGACTGCGATCCGTTTGATCCGGGCGATCAGAACCGCCGCCGCGACCTCCTGCGCATCCTCTCCATCTTCAATGAGGCGCGGCAAGGCGCTGCCGGATTGGCGTTGGGTGGTCCTTCGGCTGCCGATTCAACCTTTAACCTGAGCAATATGCTCATTCCGAAGCAGTACACCACATCGGACACAAACCCGTATGGCGCACTGACACTGGCGAACCTTGACGACGTGCCTTGGTATTACGTCTGGTTCCGTCCATTCGATGCGACTGTAGGCGGATCGACCACGCAGTTTGCCCAGCTTCGCGGCTCCAACGAGCCCGGTTGGTTCGACTTAATGGTCTGTTCTTCGCGCCGTGAAAATGCGGTGTCTGATCCGCGCTTCAGCACACGCTTTGATCTAGGTGTTGACGATGATGACGCCAGAACAAGCCCGCTCGCGCCGGCATGCTTAATGGATGATCCGTCTACGCCAAACAACGGTGTGCCTTGGCTCGATGCAGGTGGTCCCGGTGACGTTGTTAACTTGGTGATCACGTTCAACCATCCGCTCATCACGCCGATTGTTGGCTGGCTCGGTCTTGGACCGTATCTGCGTCTGGAAGCGCGTCGTACTGCCATTAACGAGACTTTCCGCACTGCTGATGGTCCGTTCCTGACGGTTGATCTGCCGCCCGCTCCGCCGACCCCGATCACGCCGTCGCCAACCAACACGAATACGCTCACGGCGACGAATACCAATACGTTCACGGCGACTTCGACGTTTACTTCGGAGTTCACACCGACACCTTCGAACACGGCGACCATTACCTCGACGGCTTCGCGTACTTTCACGCCGACGAGAACAGGTTCGCCCACCGCGACGGCGACGGTTATCTTCACATGCGAGTCGATTACGGTGGTTGGCAATCCGATCTTCTTGTCAACCAGTCAAATTGACATCAACATCAATTACACGTATGTCAACCCGACCGATCTCTTGCGTGCACAGGTGACATGGGCGCGTAACGATGTCGTTTACCCTGATTCGGCGCTGACCAACATGCTGATGACGGCAGGCGGCACGACAGGTGAGATTTGGTCAGGCGCAGATATCCCGCCGACGACCGATGTTGGAACGGGCGGCGCGGATGGTGGATTTAATGGGACGGGCGATGTTGCGTTGATCCCCGGATCGAACAAAGTATCGTTCCTGTTCTCGGACAGCCCGTTGGATATGGAGCCGTTCGTAAGCAACATCACCCTCACGTTCGATAACCCGCTTAGCACTGACGACTGCGTGATCGAAATTGAGATTGATCCGATTCCGACACCGACGTTGGACTGCTATGCAGAACCGGGTATCGAAATTTCGCTCTCAGGAACGGGTGGTAATGCGACACGGTCATGGGCGCGTCTCTTGATCACCAACCTGCGCACGATCCCGGCATATGTCGAGCGCTTCAACATCGTTTGGGCGACTGATACCGGACGGCTGCTTGAAGAAGTCTGGTTTGGCGGTTCAGGTCCATCTGTCGGTCAGGGCAGCACGCAGTTCTGGGACGCTGCCAGCGGTGAATCCGATATTTCGCCTGTCGACAGCCAGAATGCCGCGCTTGGTACGCAGTTGGAAGCCGATTACGCCATCAACTCCGGCGTGTCAATCTTCGCGTATGTGGTGTTCAGCGGTTGGGCACCTGCTGCTGGTGGTCCCGCGATCATCGTTGGCACTGGTCAGTCGACGTTCACGGTCGCTGCTCCGGCGTGCACGATTGATCCGACCGACGAACCGGTGAATACGTCGATGCCGACCTTCACCGCGACGTTCACGTCAACCACAACCAATACGGCGACATCAACGTTCACGGCGACATCGACGTTCACGTCGACGTTTACGCGTACCGCGACATTTACCGCGACGGCGACATCGACGTCTACATCGACGTTTACACCGACGCGGACATCAACATACACGGCAACCGCGACGTTTACACAGTCCAACACGCCAACCCGTACATACACAGCGTCGAATACGCCGACACGCACACAGACGTTCACGCGCACCGCGACATTCACGCGGACAGCAACTCGTACACGGACGCCAACCCGCACGGCGACGTTTACACGGACGCCAACAAATACACGGACGCCAACCCGTACGTACACGGCATCGCGCACGCCGACGATCACGCAGACTGCGACGATCACGCTGACGCCGTCGATTACGCCAACGTTTACGGCGACGTTTACCGCGTCGAATACGTTCACGGCGACGCGCACGTTTACCGCGTCCAGCACTTCGACGAATACACGGACGTTCACGCCGACGAGCACGTTCACGCGGACGTTTACGCCGTCGATCACGCCGACGTTCACACGGACGTTCACCGCGTCGAGCACGTTCACGCGCACGCCAACGTTCACCGCAACAGCTACGCGGACGTTCACAGCCACGTTTACGCCATCGAACACGGCAACGAACACGCGGACATTCACACCGACGTTCACGGCGACACGCACGTTTACGCCGTCGAATACACCGACGTTCACACCGACGTTCACGCGGACGTTCACGCGGACGTTCACGCCGACATTCACGCCGTCAAATACGCCGTCGAACACCGCGACGTTTACACGGACATTCACACCGTCGAGCACGGCAACGTTCACGAGCACATTCACTGCGACGGCGACACGGACATTTACGTCCACGTTCACGCCCGTTATCCCAACGGCAACAGCGACATTCACGCCGCTCACGCCGACCGCGACGAACTCGCGCACACCCACCTTCACGCGCACGCCCACTGAAGACGGCGGCTGCGGAACGGGTGGTTGCTAGCCCGGAGTTCTTGTATCCACACAAGAAAACACCCGCTCGGTTTGAGCGGGTGTTTTCTTGTCTATGGTCTGTACGTCAAGAGCGTTCAGCGCAGCGGTACGCCTGCACGCAAGAACTTATCCTCGATTTGTTGTGCTGTTTCGCGCATGGCAATATCAAAATGTGGGAACATCAGCCAAGCCGTCGAAAAGCCGAAGACAATCCCCGTGACGATGCGAAAGATCGGGGTTGTCTCGCGCGGTGCCCAAAGACTGAACGGCGGATAGCCAAGCAGTTGACTCATCCCGTCGATCCCAATAGGCGCAAGCCCAAGAACCAGATACACAAGTGCTGGTATTGGGCGCAGACGGCGGCGGATCGTCGGAATACTGTAGATCAGCGCACCGGCAAACATAGCGAGATAAATCCCGACATCACGCGCGCACAGCGCAGTTTTATAGCCCATCTGCTCATTACCAACGAACTCGCGGGATGCGAACTGAAGCCAAGGCGTAAAAACGTACAGATCGCGGATAGATGCGCCGTTTTCGAGCGGTGCAAGTCCCATGCGATCACGGTATAGCTCGAACCAACTGGCATAGGCACGTTGAAAATTTGGGTCAGCCACCGCGTAAGGTTCAAATGGTGTCAGCGTGTTCTCTTGGCTGACTTCGCGCGGGTAGGCGGGCTGTTCTCCAAACAGGAACAACGAGCGAAACGCGAATTGATGACAAAATGGGCTGTAGACCGTGTAAAGCACTTGGGCAGGTGCGGTCAAGCCGAGTTTCATCAGCACAGGCGTCAAAATGGGCAGCGTCGAATACAAGCCGAAGAACACAATCGCAATTTTGAGCCAATTACGCGCTATCTGCCACGTCAAGCGGTTGAGGCTGCGCGCAAATTGGCGGTCGCGGTTAGGCGAAGGAGCAGTATTCATCAGGTGTTTAATCCAAGTAAGGCGCTAAGACAGATTCAAGGGCGGCGCGTGTGGTTGCGCCGTAAACGATGTTCAAAACAATGCCGTTGGGGGAAAGGATAACCGTCGTCGGCTGCCCTCGCAAGGCATACAGGCGGGCGACTGCACCGGACAGATCGAGTACGGTGGGGTAGGTGAAGCCTCCGTTCTGCATCCACCGGGCGACATGCTCGGCGGATTCACCAAGATTAACGCCGATCATGTGTATGTTCGGATGGGCTTCGTGAAAAGTTTGCAGTTCCGGCATTTCGAGAATGCACGGCGCGCACCATGTCGCCCAAAAATTGACAACGACGGGCACTCCGCGCAATGCCACCAGTTCTAAAGTGTCGCCCGATGGTGTGATCCCGGTGAACCGAGGGGCAAGCGCTCCGACTTCCGGGGCAGTAGGCGGCTGACCGGGGGTGATCACGCCCGTATAAGCGGCGCGATTGGGAAGTCCGGCGGCGATCACGATCAAGATCGCCGCCGATAGAAAGATCACACTGACGAGACGTACCGTACTGCGCGAAAGCCGGAACACGCTAGAGCGGAGGTTGAATATACAGCGTGGTTGGCGCGTCGGATGCGCTCATACAGCCGCCAAAATCCCCGAATCCGATTTCGCCTGATCCAAGTTGGGTCGCGCATTCTTCCAAGCGATATGAAAAATCAGCGAACTGCGTATTTAGGCTTTGGCTGAGGACTTGAAGCTGTTCACTCGCGATTAGCACGCCGACGATGATCAACAGCACACCCGCGACGAGTTCGATTTTGTGGACATGCTTTCCGAGGCGGCGCAAAACGGATGTCGCGCGGTCGAGCAAAAGGGCGGCAAGCAGGAACGGAATACCCAAACCAAGCGAATACGCCACAAGGAGGATACCCGCTGTCCCGATGCTCCCCGTATCACCCCCCAATCCTTGACCGGCTGCCATCATCAAGATGCTGCCGTAAATTGGTCCGATGCACGGCGTCCAGCCTGCCGAAAAGACAACGCCCATCAGCGCGGAAGTCGCGTAACTTTGATGACCGGCGGCGGTCATCTGGCGGCGCGTATCCGAGTACAGCGCCAATTGCAGCCCGTTGATGATTTTCGTCCAAAACGGCTCAGGGGCGATCAGTGCGTTGTTGATGATCAGATACAGCCAAAATACAGCGAGAACGGGCAGCGCGATGATCAGATCGACAAACGCCCACAAGATCAAAAGCGAAACGAGAACCGCAAAAACAAGCGTAAACAATGGGTTTTTAAGCACATTGGGGCGGTTTTGCAGGAAGACGAAAAAGCGCTGAAGCAGTCCTGAGAAATGCAGCCCGAAAAAGACAATCAGGACTCCGCCCGCCCGTGAGATGATCGTCTTGGCGAGATCGATATTGCTGCCGCCAATCACCTGTACAAACGCGGTGGTAAGCAAGCCGAAAACGGTAAACGTAAAGGTGAAGCCGCCGACGAACGCCAGTCCATGCGTGAGTGTGGTCACACGTTGGCGGAGCGTCGGTTTAAACTGGTAATCACTTTGAGCGGCGGCGGTGTAGGTAGCACGTCCGCCCATATAACTAATGTACGCCGGGACGAGCGGCAAAACGCATGGCGAAAGAAAACTCGCCAGTCCAGCGATCAATGCGATCCAAATGGTCGTTTGTTCCATGAGCGTCGTTCTGTGCCTACTGAATGAATATCAATGTGGACGTTTACAAATACGGACGATCCTAAAGACCCGGAACATACGCGATCAACCGCTAAATGACATGGATTTCCGCGCCATCCGGCAGAAATTGATACAGGGCACGGGCGGCGTAAATGGGAAGCGCTGTTCCATAGCCGTGACGATAGTTGTTCGCGCCAAACATACACCGGAGCGCACTCCCCAACAGCAGAAGACGCTCATAATGATTCGCGGTCAGCGGCTGTGATACGAGCGAAAAGTTATTCATTTTTCGCTCGCTTAAGCGGTATTTTCCGGTTGGTTGTTCGTACCCTAACAGCACGGGTACAGAAAAAGCAAGCTGATCGCCATCATAGGCGTAAAGCGTACTGGTTTCTCGGTCGATCACGGCAGAGCGCGTTACGGACGGCGGTGGTTCGGTCAACTGGATAGCATGCCAAAACTGAGCCTGTGACCATACAACACATTCATAGCCTTCGTTCAAATCATAGTGCAGTTCCAGCCATGTTACGTCGCCCGGGTTGGCAGGAAGAAGTATGTCTGTCACACGAATCGTTTCGCCCCAATACAGGGGACGAATTTCGGCTAGCACATTTGGCTTTTCATACAATGGCGCAGCGGGAACAGATGCGCTTACCCATTTGCCGGGGAGATGCGTGCATCAGCCGTGATTGATGTTGGCGGTAAATACTCAGCGGCAGGGATTGGCTGGGCTTGTGTTTTCCTAATCCAGCCAAACGGTAGACGATAGTCCGTCTCTGTTGCTTCTAGGATTGGATGAACCGAATCCGCCAAATGGCTGTCTATTGAGTCAAATAAGCGCGCCAGCAGAGCAGGTGAGTCACCTGATGCGTCATTACTCGACAGGACTAAACGCGAAACCGGCTCGACAAACGGCACGGCGGCGGCAATGCCCAACACAGACAGAAACTCGCGGCGGGTTAAGCTCATCGGATTCGCACCACTTTATGAATTTGCGTGTCACCTGTCGAAACGTAGATCAGGAAATCGCCGGGAATGTCGGGCGTCCATGTGACCTGCCATTCCCGGAGCACTCCCATCGCGCTCGTCTGCATGGCTACAGGCAATGCATGATGGCTCACCGGGCGATGCAGGTGCGCTCGGATCGGCTGTTCGGTGAGCGCCTTCCCGGAGAGCGTGAGCGGTTGACCGAGCGGGTAATCTTTGTCCACACGCGGATCGTCAAACGCGAGCGTCGGACGAAGGTTGGAAGCAGTCCAGCCGCGCGATTCCCATACACCGGGTGCAGGATCGGCGGCGAGATGCACCCGCTCGATCCACTTGGGCGATTTATATCCGTACAACTCCGGCACGATGATCCGAGCCGGATAGCCGTGTTCTTGTGGGAGCGGCAGCCCATCAATGGCGTAAATCAAATACGCAGCGCGCAGTTGCTCCAACGTGAGGTTCGAACTGTAACCGTCAGCGGCATACAGGGTCGCGCCAGTGACCGCCGGATCGATCTCGATTTCGTCAAGCAGGGCAGCGAGTCGAACACCGCGCCAAACGGCATCGAACATCAGTGCAGGATCAGGCGGTGCGGTCGGTTGGTGGGCGCAGATGAGGGCGGCGGCGCGTTCAACAGGCGAGTACGCTTGAATGTCATCCCAATTCCAAATCAGGGGATGACGTATCGCGCCTGTGATGCTGAACGACCAAAGGTGAGGGCTAAGATGGGGCTGGCGTCGAAAATGCTGTGTGTATCGCATTTAGCGCGCGGACAGGACGCTAAACGCGACCGAGCGCTGCTTCGACGCATTTTGCGCCGCTGCTGCCCACAATCGCGCCATGCCGGACTCCGGTCGGAATTTCAATCCGATCGCCAGCACGCAGGCGGACACGGGCATTGGTATCCGGGAAGGACAATTCGATTGTGCCTTCGACCACATACATCACTTTGGTGTAGTTGTGGCTGCGAATACCGTAGCGGTAATTGGGAGCGTTTTCCCAGAAGTACGGGCGCATCGCCTCGCGCTGCATCTGGCGGGTAATCGCAGAAAGAGTAGGATGCTGACCGCCGCTCCAGCGCGTAACGCGCACTGCACTCTGTTCAATCGCCATAAAGTAATTCCTTTGACTTATTTGAGCATCCCGATACAGCTTGTATAGGGTGTAGAAACATGGCGGCGAATTTTAGCGCAGGAGCAGGGTTTTTTCCAATACCCAACACGGTTCGTGAACGTGACGACTTTTGCCTTCATGATCAACGTAACTCCAACGCCCTGAATCTTCTCCTATTAATAAAAATCCGCGCCGCTCGTATAACTGGCGTGCACGCGGGTTATCTTTGGCAGCGGCGATATTTGCGCTCATATATCCATAGGCGACGGCGATGTTTTCGGCTTCGTCCAGCAAGCGAGAACCGATTCCGTGACCACGAAACATATCCATCACGCGCAGCGAATAGAAATACGTTTTGTGCCGCGCTTCGCCGCCTGTCTGCATGAAAATTTGCCCGATTGGAAACCCGCCGCAGTCCGCGACGAGCATTAAGCGCCGCCCTTGAAGCTGTTCTTTGTACGTTTTACGGAACACATTCCGAAAGTGTGTGTACTGCCCATACCATTCGAGTTTGGGTAAATCCTCCAAGCGCGCGGTGCGGAATGTGATCGCTAACCCGATCTCCATTTGTGCGGGGCGATCGCTTGAGGGTAAATCAATTGTAGTCACGACAAATTCCTTTCCCCATCAACTCATCGAGCAGCACATTTTCGGCGCTGTCGGTCGTGATCTCTTGATCCAATCGGGCAGCGCGCAGGCGATTCAAGAGGATGCTGAAGCATTTACTCGGCTTCAACCCTTTTGCTTTCAAGGTTTCCCCTGTTGTGACCGGGCGTACGTGTCGCCATTCGGTGCGATATCGCTCAAGATTGCGGCGTGCGATTTCGTCATCCATACAAAACCTTGCGGCGAGGAGCGCCATATCGCCGCGCACATCTAAAATCTTATTTTCCAAATAGGCTGTAATCTGGCTTGGGGGGGCATGCGTATCATGCAGGACGCCGGGAGTTTGGACGATCTGCGCGGCATCTGTCAGCGAGTCGGTCATGGTTTTGCCAAAGAACAGCCGCTCGAGCCATTCAGAAAGGACGGCTAACGGGATAAACGCGGCGATCACATGCCACGCCAACTCAACGCGGTCTATGGAAAGGACATCAGGCGGCAGTTCTCCTTGCAGCGCTGTCTCAACAGCTTGGGCGGCGGGGGCAGGAACGACAAACGCTGGGTGAATGGCTTTGAGTACGCCGCGCTCATGCAGCGAAATCAGGGCTTTTTCGGCGCGATGTTCCTTCAAAATGAGCGTGATTTCGTTGCGCACGCGCTCGCCTGTGATTCGACGCAGCATTGGGAACGCATCATGCATGAGTTCAGCGGTGCGCGGCTCAATCGTAAATCCAAAGCGGTGCTCAAAGCGCGCGGCGCGTAGAATGCGCGTCGGATCGTCGATAAAACTTAAGCTGTGCAGTACACGGATCAAACCATCGTTAAGGTCGCGCACGCCGCCGAATTCGTCAATCAATGGATAACCGCTGCTGATCGCAGAAGTCTGCGAGGGTATTTCACTGGATGAACTAAGCTGCACCGCCAACGTGTTCATGCTGAAATCGCGGCGGGCAAGATCGAGTTTGATTCCGCCGGAATAGGTCGTTGGCAGGGCGGTTGGATACTCGTAGAACTCACTGCGGGCGGCTGCAAAATCAACGTGATCAGGAAGTTCAGCCAGCGGTACACCGAGCGCCTCCGCGACTGTTTGATCGAGTTTCCATTTCGCTGTACCAAACGGTTTGAAGCTCGTGACTTTGCCGCCGTAGCGCGCCTTCAATGTGTCCGCCATGCGGATCGCAGCGCCTTCATGCGATGATTCGACCACAAAATCGATGTCCAGATTGCGGCGCTCCAGCAGAATATCGCGGACAACGCCACCGACCATATAGACGGTTTCGCCTTTATCCACCGCATGAGCGGCGATCCGTTCGATGAGTACGGCTGGTGTGCCCAAAACGCGCGCGATCTGCTCCCGCGAAATCGACTGCGGGAGGAGCGCATCGGAGGGAGCGCCGGAAACACCCGGATGAACCTCTGCCCAATGCTTGAGCAAATCAGTGCGCGTGACGATGCCGATCAGATGCCCACTTTCATCGACAACGGGGACTTGACCCCAACCGCTTTCGACCATGCACTTTTCGAGCAGTGCGGCAGGCGATTCTGGGGTGACGGTCACATCGCCAGCGGTCATGATGGCGCGCACAGTCAAATCGCCCATCTGATGATCAAGGGCGCGGTCAACCTGCCGCCGGGTAAGCAGCCCGACGACGATTCCGTTTTCCACGACGGGAAAACCTTCATGACCGAGCCGCCGAAGTTTTCCCGCGACATCACGGACAGGCGTATTGGCTTCGACAGTTTGCACGCCGTAAGACATCAGACTTGCTACGCGAATCGCCGGGCGGACACGCAAGCTGACCAATTCCCATATTTGAGTTGTCAGCGATTCCAGCGCTGGCGGATTTGGGATCGGTGCTGAGGCGGCACGCGAATGCCCACCACCCCCAAAAATACGCGCGATCTCCCCGGCGTCAATTGCATCATCGGTTGAGCGGCAGATCAAATGGGTGATCATGCGTTCGTTCTGCGGCATCTGCACGAACAAAAACAGCGCCGCCGGATCGAGCGTGTCGCGCAACCGATGAGCGATTGCGCTCAGTTCAGCCATGTAGGTATCGAGCGCGATTGCTGCAACCGTGATTGGATAGCCTTGGATCGAGCGTGTTTCGGCACGGTTGACGAGCGCCTCAAGCACTGCCTGTTGATCGTCGTTCAGGGGCGGCTCAAGATAGCGGCGGACGGTATCCAGTGCCGCACCTTGTTCGAGCAGCCAAGCAGCGGCACGCATATCGCGCGGGGTTGTGCCGCGATACGACAGTGAGCCGGTATCCTCGTAAATGCCGAGCATCAGCAGCGTCGCTTCAAGTGTTGTCAGCGTGACCTGTTTGGGGATCATGCGCTCCACGAGCAGCGTCACGTTTGCGCCGATGATTTCGCCTTCAAACGTCTCGTTAGGAGCAAATGCACCATCATTCGGGTGATGATCGATGATCGTCAACGGTGTGCTTGGCTTGATGCCTTTCGCCGACGGCGGTCGGCGTGTATCGACCACCGTGACGCGCGATATGCGCGGCGGGCGCTTTTCGCTGAACAGATCAGCACGTGTGACGAACGGAAATGCGCTCCGGTAGAGCGTCAAAAAGGCGGACACGTTGCGGTTCAAACGATCCGGCAAGAGAGCAACCGCACGCGGGTTCAAACGATATGCGCCGAGGAGGGAAGCAGCCGCATCAAAATCGGCGTTTTCGTGGGTGACGATCAGGTGCATAAGTGACCTCACGATCGATGAGGTCTATTTTTATCGCAAAGCTAAAAAGACGCAAAGGTGATTATGGATTTCGACGCGGAATTGGAAAACCGCCGGGTGTAAATTCTGTCACAGTGACGCCGCTTCCGAGTTGATACAGTATAGTGAGCGCAGGCAAGTCGACGACGTTTTCCGCGCCCACAATCGTGATCCATTCGTCGCGCACGCTAGAGTCGCCCCACGAGAAAATCGCTAGATGATAGGTGCTGCCCTGAAAGCGGCGCTGCGCTTCAGTTTGCGAGTATGAGTCGATGCTCACGGGGGCGTTCAAAAATCGCCCGAACAATACCTGCAAATCGTAGCCGACCCGATCGAAGCCATTCACCGCCAGCACATTTAGATCAAAGCCGTCGGGATAACCCGCTTGTGCCAGCACCGTACGCGGATCATTCGCTGAAACGCTGAAACTTTCCCGGAACACTGGCAAGACCGCCGCTTGATCGAACGGCAGTGCGGCGGGATTGAATGCTACCGAACGATTTAACACACCGGGAGAGACGAAGAACCGCGCATTATCCAGATTAGGGTCAGTAAATCGCACAAAAACTTCGGATGGGGCGAGATCGACGATTGCACCGTCGAGGAGTCGCTGGGACGGGGCGTTTTCGAGGATGATTCCCTCTGCATCTAAAATTGTGCGGTCAGCGTCGGGGACAGCGGTATCAACATGTTCAGCAAACAGGAGACGCACAGCAGTTGGCGGCTGCGGCACATCTCCAGATTCAGGCGTTGGTGTGGCGGTCGGTGGCAGATCGATTGGGAGCGGAGTCGGCGAATCGCTGCATCCCGCAATCAGCAGCAGAACGAGAACGATCGCTGCCGAAATGTGCAAATTCATGACGGCAGCACCCAAGGTCCAATGATATTGCGTTGGAACATGCTCACGCTGGTGGCGGCATTGAAGAAGCATAAAATCGAAAACGCAATCGCGGCATTCCGGTCATCGCGTCCGCGAAGCAGACTGAACAACCCCGGCATGATCACGATCAGCCAGCTCATGTACAAAAGGTAGGTGGTCAGGCGTTCCGGTCGTAATCCTTGCAGCATCATGATGATTCCGACGAGCAGCACAACCGCTGCCATAATCGCACTGGTGAACACCGCACCCCAAAAATTGCCGCTGATCGATTGGTTGCGTATGGCGACCGACGCGCTCCAGAAGCCAAGAACGATTGAAGCGAGAATATGCGCATTGAACAGAATGCTGTGGATGTCATTCAGATTGAGAGGAGCAGGAGGATTCATGAGTTTCGGGTTTTGATCCGGCTGATGGGGAGCGTCATCAGGCGCTCCCACTTCACAAATGTGCCGTATTGTACCCGAAAATGCGGGGCTGAGCTTAGAGTACGATCAACTGACTGGCAATCTGTTCCGCCAGCCAAATCAGGATGACGATGTTGATCGCCATAATGAACTGAATCTGAATCGATCCGCTGATTTCGACTGCCTCACCGCCGCGCATATCGGTACGCGGACGATAAATCGCCGCAACGCCGACAGCCGCCGCCAGCGGAATTGCCAGCCATGTCGGGAACGCCCCTTGAAAAATTGCGAAGAGGAAACAGACCACGCCCAGCGCAATCGCACTGTACATCAACAGCCGCGTATTGCCCGCGCCGACCATGATCGCGGTATTTTTCAACCCAGCAGCTTTATCCATGTCGTAATCACGAAGCTGGTTATAAAGCTGACCGTAAGCAGAGATCAGCGATGCACCAATGGCGATCAACCAGACGTTTCCCGGTGAAGCGTCATATACGAAATAGCCCGCAAGCAGGAGCAGACCGCTCAACATGAGCGAGTGGGAGAGAATGTCCGTCACAGGGTACGCTTTTAAACGCACCGGACGCCATGAGTAGAGATGAGAAAGGAGCAGGGTCGCCCCACCGATCAAAAAGACATGCAGACCACACACCGCATAGGCGATCAACGTGACGACAGCGACTAGGCGGCACGCAGCATAACCAAAGCGTGAACCGATTTCGCCCGTTGAAATTGGGTTGCGAGCGGCGCGATCTGGATCGCGTGCATCGTCCGGCGCATCTTCAATATCGTTGATCATGAAAGCGTAAGCGACGGCAAGAATGTTGGCGATGGTCACAGCGATCATCCGCCAATCGAGTGACACATTGTTTGGGTGCGCGGCAAGAAGTGATCCCAGTACCGTAAGCGGCAAGACAAATGGGATATATTCCTTCCAACGGGTTAGACGGATCAACCCGCGAATCTGTGTGCGAAGGGGTGTTTGGGTCAAGCTCCGACCTCCTCAATCCTAAAAAGAACCTGAGAATCACGTGAGTCAAATACGAGAATGCTAAAAAGATAACACAGGATTGTAAAGATCGTTGCGCATTGGGGCTAGGAACAGGATACTTAAACCGTTTGGACTTACGAGGATGTGCCGCTGGTGACAACCGTTCTTCTGCTACTCACGCTTTTGATCATTCCACTTTCCGGGTGCAATTTCCGGGCGGTTGAACCTGCACCGCTCACCCCAACCACTGTGCGCGTCACGATTGATCACGGGTCACCTGTGCCGACCTTGAATGTGCCAGCAAGCCGCGTGTTACAAATCATTCCCACTCCATCCATGCAAATCGACATTCCGCCGACCAATACGCCGGACGGCGCGTGCCCCGGTTCTGGCGCGTATAGCCGATCTGAGCATACGGTTGCGGCTGAAATTGATTACGCCGCCAAGATTGTCCAAGTGCAGCACCAAGTTCAATGGACGAATCACTCCGGTGATGCTGTGGATACATTCGTTTTGAACCTTGAGCCAAACCGTTTTTCAGGTGTAGTGACGATGAACGGCGTGACAGTCGAGGCGCTGACAGGTGAGGAAATCATCCAAGCAACAGCATTTGAACTCACCGGACGGCGTTTAACCGTTGAACTCTCTGCGCCGCTGGCAATCGGTTGTGCGCTGCAAGCAGAGCTTTCCTATCGTCTCGCAGTGCCGCCCGTTGGCACAGGCTTGAACGCGCTGAACGGCTATTTTGGATACACCGTGCGCCAGATGAATCTCGGTCACTGGCTGGCAACGGTTGCGGTGAATCGCGGCGGGGAATGGATTTCACATGATGCAGTACAGATTGGCGAGCAAATCGTCGCAGAATCGGCGGATTGGGATGTGACGCTGATCGTGAATAATGCACCATCCGACCTCACAATCGCCGCACCCGGTCAGCTTGACCGCCCGGAAAATGCTGTGTGGCATTACCAGCTTGAGCGATCGCGCGAGTTTGCAGCAAGTATGAGTGATGAATTTAATGTCACGCTGCAAGATGCACCTGATGGCACGATGGTTGAGCTGTATTCGTTCACTGAAGCCTCAACCGGGAGCACAAGCGGCGCAGTAGACGGCGCGGGGCATGCGCTTCTGGTCGCAGTAAATTCGCTGGGCATGTACTCAGATTTGTTTGGTGCATTCCCATATCCTCGCTTCGTCGTGGTCGAAGGGGATTTTGCCGATGGGATGGAGTTCAGCGGTTTGGTTTTTGTCGGGCGCGATTGGTTTCGCGGCTATACCGGTGAACCGGGTGGCTACCTGACGATCATCACCGTGCATGAGGTCGCGCATCAATGGTGGTATGCGCGCGTCGGTAATGATCAAGCGATCACGCCTTGGCTCGATGAAGCGCTGGCGACTTACAGCGAATATATCTTCTTCGAGGAGTTCTATCCTGATTTGCGCGATTGGTGGTGGGATTTCCGCGTAAACTCGTTTGTGCGTTCGCAGTCAGACTATATCGCGGCGTCCGTAGACAGCCCGGTCTACACGTTCACGACGGTGCGGCAGTATATCAACGCGGTGTATTTGCGCGGCGCTCGCATGCTCCATGCCCTGCGCGAGGATTTGGGGACAGATCCATTCTTTGATTGGCTGCGCCGGTATTCGGAGGCGGGCGCGAACCGGGTGGTCACGCCCGATATTTTCTGGTCGCTGCTTACGCCAGAACAGCTTGAGCAGACGCGCGAAACCCGCGCCGAATACCTGACCGATTCGGATTATTGACTTTTGGGCGGGTAGTAGCGGCGCTTGGAGAGTTCTTCCGGCAGGAAGGACTCAGAACCGTCACTTTTGCCATAGCCGAGGTCTTTCATCAAGCGGGTAGGGGCGTTGCGGAGCTGCATTGGGATCGGCAGATTACCCGTCCGTTGAACATCTTCGAGCGCGGCATAAATTGCCTCGGTTGAGCGTGATTTCGGCGCACTCGCTAGATAGATCGCACCGTGCGAAAGTGCCCATGTGCATTCTGGGTAGCCGATCGTTTCAACCGCGCGAAAAACGTTGTTCGCAGTCACCAGCGCGTTTGAATCCGCAAGCCCCACGTCTTCACTGGCGAAAATGACCATGCGCCGGGCGATGAATATCGGATCTTCGCCCGCGTCGATCATACGCGCCAAGTAGTAGAGTGCAGCATCGACGTTTGAGGCGCGCATCGATTTTATGAAGGCGCTGATCGTGTTGTAGTGTTCTTCTCCGGCGCGGTCGTAACGCATATGCTTCGACTGGAGCGCGCTTTTCAGATGTTCTAACGTGAGCCGTCGATCTTTGTCCGTCGTATACAAAGCGGCAGCATTTTCGATCAGATTGAGCGAAAGGCGCGCATCCCCGTTCGCGTAGTTAGCGAGAAAATCTAACCCGTCTTCGTCCAGCGACACTGTGAGCACCTGTGCGCCGTGCGTGATGATCCGCTTGATCTCGTCAACCGTGAGCGCATTCAGCACATAAACTTGACTGCGGGAAAGCAGCGCCGAGATGACTTCAAAACTTGGATTCTCGGTTGTTGCGCCGATCAAGATAATCGTGCCATCCTCGACATACGGGAGCAGAAAATCCTGCTGCGCCTTGTTGAAGCGGTGAATTTCATCGAGAAACAGAATCGGCGCGGGTGTGCTGCGCTGCTCATCTTGCGGCATCAAGCTGAATAAGTCCGGCGCGGCATTCGGATCACGGTAGCCGCGTTCACGCCGTGCCCGCTCGACAATCTGTCGCAGATCATCCTTGCCCGCGCTCACAGCGGAAAGCTCGAAGAAACCGCGTCCGGTTGACGCAGCGATAATGCGCGCGAGCGTCGTTTTGCCAACCCCCGGCGGTCCCCAGAAGATCATTGAGCGCACTTTGTCGCCCTGAATCATCTGGTAGATCGGCTTGCCTTTGCCGACGAGATGCGCTTGCCCAACGAACTCCTCTAACGTGGTTGGACGGATGCGGTCTGCTAGTGGTTGAGAAGCAGATTTCGCCATCTTATACAACCTTGATGACACGGGTCGGTTTGAGCCGGATGATGATCATGTCAAACTTGAGCCAAGTTTCGATGTCTTTTTCAGCTTGTTCCGGCGCTTCGTAATAGCGGGTCATTCTTTTCATCCACGCATAATCCGGGTCTTCTTCGACGATCATCTCACCTTTGATCAGATACGAAGACTCGCCGGATTCGCCGCCGATGGATACCGAGCCTTTCGGGTTGGCGCGGATGTTCTTCACCTTTTTCGTCCTGCGCTCCGCGATGAAAATGATCTCATCGCCTTCAAGCATGAACCAGACCGGGACAGTATGCGGATAGCCATCACTATCTAGGGTCGAAATGCGAGCGATCAACGGCTTGCGGAGAAATTCGCGCGCGGCGTCGTCAAACATGGGGCTGCTGCTCCTCTTTCCAAAGTCCGCGTATTGTACCTGATCTATATGTCGAATTGACGGCAAAACATGCGAAAAAGGCGCTGCATGATTCGCAGCGCCTTTCTCTCAGCTAGAACTTCAGAAATGTTATGCGACTGCTGCTGGTTGAGGGCGACGCACAAACAGGCGTACTGCTGCTCCAACCGCGATTGCGATTGCGATGGCGAGCGCAGTGGTATCAACTAACCCGCTGTTGAGTGATGACAGCACCGCAAATGTGGGCGTATCAAACGGGCGAACATAGATGCCGACGAGCGCCCATACGACGACAAGCGCATAGGCAATGTCGCGCCGGATGATCAGCATCAGTGCGGCAAGCACCGCCGCTACTGCCATCATAATTACTGCCCACACATCGGCTGTGATGCCCAATAACGCGGTAACGTTTCCCGACGTGTACAGCGCCGCCGCGAAGTTGGCTACCGTTGCAACCGTAATCCATCCCAAGTAAATGCTGAAAGGGATATGCACTGCCCACTTTTCGAGTGTTGTCACGCGGGCGCGACCAATGTTGAGGCGGGTATAGATTGCAAGGAGCGATGCCAATAACACAAGCATCGCAACCGTGCTTTCCCAGATAAGATTGTTGAGGAAGAGGATCAGCCAAGTGACGTTCGCAATGCCGCTCACGATGAAGAAAATGCTGATCTGTTCATGAATAGGGCTGTCATAATTGGCGGGGCGCAGTTGATAGGTGATATACGCGCCCAGCCCTAAGTAAATCACACCCCAGATGGCGAATACATAGCCCGCTGGAAGAAAAAAGATCGCGCGGGATTCGCCAAGTTCGGTTGTGGTATATGGGAAAATATCCGCTGATTGAGCAAGGAAGTTCATGGCGAGAATCGCCACAAACGCAAGCGCATTAACTATTGCCAGAGTACGAAATCGCATGTGAACGATGCCTTTTCTGTTGGTGAGCACAATAAATCCTTGATGATCAGTATAGTCTCCAAATCTGCACAAGACGTGCTTCTTCATTACAAGTTAAGCGCTTGATTCGTTTCTCTTAATGCGCAGGTTCAGATGCGTATAGATCGTTCAAACGTTTCGGTGACGCTATAATCTTGCACGTGCCGCCGAAGGGGAAAAATATGCTTTCGACTGTTCGCGCTTGTGCATTGGTGGGCTTAGATGGATTCATCATTGAAGTTCAGACTGATTTCAACCCGCGTGCGAGTATTCCCCAGTTTGTCATCGTTGGTCAGGCGGATAACGCGATCAAAGAAAGCCGCGAACGTGTTAAATCAGCGATTCGTAATTCAGGGATGCAGTTTCCAAATAAGGCGTATGTCGTCAACTTGAGTCCGGCGTCGCTGCCCAAACACAGCACCGCCTATGACCTTGCGATTGCGATGGGCGTGCTTGCGGCGACCGATCAAGCCCCACTCCCTGAGCTTGAGAATGCGCTGTTTATTGGTGAGCTTTCGCTCAATGGCGAGGTTTGCCATGTGAATGGCATTCTTTCAATGGTTTATGCGGCAGCGCAGACGGGAATTCGGCGCGTGTATCTCCCTGCGGCAGATGCACCGCAAGCCGCGCTGGTGAGCGATGTTGACATCTACCCGGTGAAATCTCTCGGTCAGTTGATTGAGCATCTGTACGGGCTTGATCCGATTCCCGTCTTTCGCAGTGATCCCTCACAACTCCAAACACCGCCTGATAACTTTGGCGCAATCACCGATTTTTCAGCCGTTAAAGGACAAGAGCAGGTCAAGCGCGCGTTGGAAATCGCCGCCGCCGGAAATCACAATTTGCTCATGATCGGGTCGCCCGGGACGGGAAAAACACTTCTTGCCCGCGCAATGCCCGGTATCCTGCCCGCACTGACATTTGTGGAAGCGCTCGAAATCACGCGCATCTATTCGGTTGCCGACTTGCTTGAAGCTGATCATCCGTTGATCGCGTCACGTCCTTTCCGCGCGCCGCATCACACAATTTCACAGGCGGGGTTGGTTGGCGGCGGCAGTACACCACGCCCCGGCGAGACAACGCTTGCGCATCGCGGCGTGTTGTTCCTCGACGAAGCGGTTGAGTTTGCGCCCAGAGCGCTCGAAGCTTTGCGACAGCCCATTGAAGATAGAATTGTGACCATCAGCAGAGCTGGCGGAAGCATGACGTTTCCTGCCAGTTTTTTGCTGGTCTTGGCGATGAATCCTTGCCCCTGCGGGTATCACGGCGATCCCGTTCATGCTTGCTCCTGCTCACCGACGGCAATCGCCAAGTACCAAGCGAGGTTGTCAGGTCCACTGCTAGATCGGATCGATATTCATATTCATGTGCCGCAGGTAGACTACGATAAACTCATGGGTACGGAACGCGGCGAAACTTCGGCGGTTGTTCGGGAACGCGTGGAGCAGGCGCGGGTACGCCAGCGTGAACGATATACGGCATTGACAGGCGTATACGCCAACAGCGATATTGGCGTGAACGACATCGAGACCTATTGTTCGATGACCCCCACCGCAAAATCACTGTTTGAGACGACTATTCGGCGGTTGAATTTTAGTGCGCGAAGCTATCATCGAATGCTCAAGTTGGCGCGCACAATTGCTGATCTTGGCGACAGCGCGTTGATTGATGTGCCGCATGCGGCTGAAGCAATTCAGTACCGCGCACGTTTGATGATGTCTGAAGGACGCTCATGATCGAAACAAAGCCGACGGGTAAGCCCGGTTGGTTGAGACGTGTTGTGGGGTTGTTGATTTTTGGCTCTTTCGCAGTTGCCTTCACATTGGCGGTCATCGAGCTTATCGTTCGAGTGGTTCCGCTCTATCCTGATCGGTTTGTGGTTTACGATGCGGCAACAGGCTGGCGACACATTCCCAATTTCACAGGGACGTATCTGTTTCCACCATGTTTAGGGGAATACCATCAAACCGTCACGATCAATAGTCACGGGCTGCGGGATGTTGAACACAGTTATGAGCGCACAGAAGATGATCCTTATCGTGTGCTGCTGCTGGGTGATTCGCTGACGACGGGTTTTGAAGTTCCTTTTGATGTGACGGCATTTCGTGAAGCCAATGTCCTGTTAAATCAGGGAAGCGCATTCCCGGTAGAGATAATCAACGGAGGACATCAGGGCTACAACACGGTGCAGTCGCTCGCCTTCTATATGGTGGAAGGCAGACGCTACCAGCCTGATCTTGTGATTCTGCTGTTTGAACCTTCAAACGACATTAGCGATAACAACCATTTCTTACGCACAGGCGGTTCGACGTACTTGCCGTATGCTGCGCTTGACGAACAAGGTGTGCTGACGATTCACGAAGGTGATGTGTCGCAGCCTGATCCTTTCAAAGCTGCATTGAATCCGCTTCATGATGCGCTCTACAGTGCTTCAAACTTGTATCGTTTGCTCTATGATCGCGCAACAGTGGGGCGAGGTTTCACACTGACTCTGACTCATGAACAGTACGCGGCAGAACTCGACCGCGCCTCTCAGATCACTGCCGCGCTGCTCGATGAACTCCGAAGCGTTGTTGAAGCAGATGGCGCAGCTTTCGGGGTGATCATTGCTCCGTTGAATTGGAATCGCATTAACCCAAGCTTGGAAGCGTGGCAGTGGATTACGCAGACTCTAGAGGAGCAGGGTATCGTATACCGGTATCCTCAAGAGGTGTTTGACAATTCATCTACTGGTCAGAACCTGTTTTACACCTGTGATGCCTATCATTGGACGCCGTCCGGACATGCGCTCATGGGTACTGTGATGACAGAGTTTATCACTGCAATGCACCTAGCCCGTTCAGACGACACTCGGTAACCTTTGACGAAAGCCAAAAATGAACGCCGCTCCCTCATTGAATCCAAAGCCCGGCAGTCGAAATCTTAGGCGAACTGCGCTTCGGCTGCTGCTGATCAGCATCGTTACCATCACATTAACACTTGGGATGATCGAAATTGTTGTCCGGGTTGCGCCGCTGTACCCGCACATCTTCTACAAATATGATCCGGTCTTCGGTTGGCGGCATGTTCCGAACATGAGCGGGACTTACCTCTATGTGACGTGTTTGGGGGAATACAGCCAAACCGTACCGATCAACGGCTTAGGCTTGCGCGATGTTGAGCACACCTATGATGATTTTGGGGTCGCAAGCCGTGTGTGGATTGCGGGTGACTCGCTTGCTGCTGGCTTTGAAGTTTCGCTTGAGCAAACTTTTTTTCGACAGGCGGAGACACGCTTGAATGATAATCCGGTTTCTGGATCGGTGTCGTTCGAAGTGATTAATGGCGGACACCAAGGATATAACACAGCCCAGTCGGTGATCCTGTATGAGCGAGAAGGGATTCGGTACGCGCCAGACGTGGTGATCCTGATGTTTGAAACCGCGAATGATGTGACCGAAAACAGCCACCTGCTGCGTTATAACGGCTCGACGTACTATCCATATTTTGAGCTGGATGACGAAGCGGAGCTGGTTTTTCATGAAGGCGATCCCTCACAGATCGATCCTCGTAAGCCGCCAGTGAACATCATTCATGACAATTTGTACAATCTGTCTTTCTTGTACAGGTTGCTCTACGACCGCTTGAGTCTGATTCGCGGCGTTATGCGCTTCAACGAGGCGACCGGTCAACAATCCCTTGTAAGTCAATCGTATGAGATAACGGCGGCTTTAATTCGCCGCTTTCGTCAGGCGGTTGAGGCGAATGGCGCGCGGTTTGGCGTGATCATCGCTCCGCTTAACTGGGAGCGACCGGGAAGCAATACGGCAATTTGGGAATGGTTGGCACAGTTTCTTACAGATGAAGGTATCCCTTTTCGCAATCCGCAGCCCCTGTTTGATTCGGTTACATCTGAAGAACCCCTGTTTTATTCATGCGATAAGTATCATTGGCGTCCTGCCGGACACGCTCTTATGGCAGACGTACTTGCCGATTTGATCGTCGAAATCGCAACAGGTTAGAAAAATGTAAGTTGACACGCACCGTGAAGGCTAATAGCATTAGTCTTGTGAAGGCTAATGACAATAGGTTTGAGGTGCGCGATGATCCTGAATCCGACCCAAGTGAAAACGGCTGACCATAAACCAAACGTCAGTCTGCCGAACGCGCTGCTGCGAGTAGAAGCGTTGGCACTGCTCATCGGAGGTATTTTGCTGTTTGCCCGAACGGGTGGGGCATGGTGGGTTTTTCTGGTATTTTTGTTCGTGCCCGATTTATCCGCAATTCCCTATGTGATCAACCTGCGTGTGGGTGCGATTTCCTACAATCTCGTTCACACCTATACAATCCCGTGTGTGATACTGATTGCTGCCTTGAGTAGCGAAAACACGGTATTCATTCAAATCGCCGCGATTTGGTTGGCGCACATCGGTATGGATCGGGCGATTGGCTATGGACTAAAATACGCCTCAGGATTCAAAGATACACACATGCAGCGAGTGTAGCCGATGCCTTACCCGTCACAAGTGCAGCGTGCAGACTTAATCGACAAAGCGCGTGAGCTGATCGAGTCTGAAGGGCTTGATCGGCTCACACTTCAATCCCTTGCGGCGGCGTTTGGGATAGCAGCCCCGTCGTTGTATCACCATTTCAAAAACAAAACGGCGCTGCTGGCTGCGGTCAACGCGGCGACCGCGAGCGCGTTGGTTGAAGCGATGCTTGCTGCTGCAAGTCAAGCAAGCGCTGAAGATCAAGCTGATCCCACATCCGCATTGATCCATATGCTGCACGGCTATCGAATGTTCGCGCACGCGCATCCGGTCACGTACAGCATGGTATTCGCAAACACCATGTCTGCACTGAAACCTGATCCCAAGACGGCTGAAGCGCTCGTGCTGCCGCTTCAAGAAATCATGGCACGTGTGGTTGGTGCGGCGAAGTCGCTGCCGGCACTGCGCGGCGGGTGGGCATTGGTACATGGTTTTGTGATGCTCGAACTTGCGGGGCAGTTTCAGCGCGGCGGCGATCTTGACAATGCATTTGAAACCGCAGTCCGTACTTACATGGACGGACTGCGGCAGCCTGAGTGATTATCGATTAAGCAGAGGGGGTCGGGTCGATGCCGTTCAGCGGCAGGTATACTGTGAACGTTGATCCCTTGCCGACTTCACTGGTAATTTCTAGCACGCCATCAAAACCATCGATCAATGCTTTGACCGTTGCCAATCCCAAACCCGTCCCTATGATTCCGGAGGACTGCGCATTTGAGGCACGAAAGAAGGTCTCGCCAATACGCTCCAGCGCTTCTTTAGGGATGCCAATGCCTGAATCGCTGATTTGGATTACGGCTTGATCGCCCTTGCGTGTAATTTCTACGATGACGTTTCCACCGTTTGGCGTGTATTTGACGGCATTTCCGACAAGATTATCAAGGATTCGCCGCAGCCCTTGATGGGTGGCGCGGACGGGTACATGGTGCTCTACCCCTTGAATATTGAGCGCGACCGCTTTTTCTTTTGCGTCGTACACAAACGTGTCAGCACTTTCGCGCGCAACCGTTGTTAAATCAAGCCGCTCAAGTGGTTGATCTGCGCGAGTTCGCGCTGCTGCAAGTGCTAACAAATCATTGATAAGTGCCAGCAGTGAGTCCATACGCTGCGAAAGCCGGTTTAGAATGTCCTGCTGCTGCGGTGTGAGTTCGCCGATTAAGCCCTGAAGCAGAACCCGCAGAAGACTCTGCGCGCCAACCACAGGTGAGCGCAGCTCGTGTGTCACGACGTGAACAAATTCGGTGCGCTGTTGATCCGACTTTTGCAGAGCCTCATAGTGGAGCGCATGGCTGAGTGCCGAAGCTGCTTGATCCGCAAATTCACGCAGCCGCCATTCATCCGTGCCCGCAACTGCTTCCTGCGGGCAGATGCACAGCATCCCGATGAAGTTATCGGCTGCGAGCGGCGCGCAAGCCAGCGAGTGATCGCCTTTGATGCGCACGAATTCGCCGCTCAATACCGCACGGTTGACATCATCGAGCGGTGTGATCGCAGTGCTGCATGCTCCTAACGTCGCAGCACACACCAATGTTCTTCCATCGGGATCGAGACGATAGACGGCAGCGCCATCGGCGTTAAACGCCCGAAGCGCATGCTCAACAATGGTTTCCAGCACCTTTGCGGAAACTAAGGTGCTGTGAAACGCAGCGGAGGCATGATAAAGCGCACTCCACGCTTCGGGCGGGATAGGATGCGAATCAGGCATGCTGTTGAGTAAGCAGTTTTTCAACTGCCGGGAGCAGTTTGACCGCATCGACGGGTTTATCGAGGAACACGTCAACGGGCAGGTAATTCTCATCGGGCGCGAAACGATAGGGCATGGTCTCATGCACAGCGGTGAGCATGATGATCGGAACTGTCTTGTAGTCTTTATATTCCGAGTCTTCTTCAGGGCTGCGAAGAACCAGCGCCGTCTGGAAACCAGCAGTCGCAGTTTCCATCATCACGTCTAAGACGATCAAGTTTGGCTTTTCGCGCTTCACCGCTTCTAACCCTTCAGTGCTGGAGCGAGCTTCAACGACCTGATAGCCCGCGCTTTCAAGGATCAAGCGTGCCGCTAGCGCAATATCGGGATCGTCGTCAATAATCAGAATCTTGTATGCCATGTTACATCTCCAATTGGAGTCGCAAAGTTTCTTCAATGGCGGCGCAAACCGCTGGAACCGCTGACGTGACCGCCTCGCTGAGTCCAATTTCCCAACCGATTTCTTCCGGCTGAATGCCAAAGATAAATATCTGCGGTGGGAGCATGTTCATCGCTTCACCGAGCGCGAGTGCCTCGGACAATCCGGCATAGTGCATTGTGCCGCGCAAGTGCATATCGCGCGCTTCCAACCGCACTTGATCGGGCGAGAAGCGCCGCCAAGTCCCCGGCGCTTCTCCCATTTCAGCCGCATCAATAATTATTGCACAGTCTCTGCCTTCTAGCAGCAGCACCGTTTCTAAGCCGGCTGTGCCGCCGTCGATCAGCGTTACATCCGGTAGTGGTTTATCCTGAAGCGCCTGAAGAACCGCCGCGCCGACTCCATCGTCGCCGCGCAGTGGATTCCCAAGCGCTAGGATGAGCGTATTTGTCACCGTCGCTCGACCCTTACTCGAACTTCACATCAAGCAGGTGCGTCGAACATGAGATGCACGGATCATAAGCGCGCACGAGCATTTCCAGCGCCAGCGTTATATCCTGCTGTGAGCGATCCAAAATCGTAGGGACAAGTCCGCGCATATCCGCTTCGATGTTGGCGAGGTTTTGTCCGGTCGGGATGATGCAGTTCGCGCCGACAACCTTTCCATCTTCAATGGTGTATTCGTGGAACAGCGTCCCGCGCGGCACGTCCGCTGCACCTGCGCCTGTTCCTGACATGCGGGTTGGCGGGGCAGGCGGCTCTGGCTTGATCCCACGCACCAGCAGTTGATCGATGATCCCAATTGCATCTTCGATGCAGTGGACGATCTCGACAACCTGTGCCGCTGTATTCATATACGGATTCACGGTGATCGGCTGCAAACCGAGCGCTGCCGCTGCATCTTTCGCTTTCGGATGCAGTTGATTGTAGTTGACGTTGAAGCGTGCCAGCGCGCCCACCATATACGATTGACGCTGATTCTTTGTGTGTTTGGCGGACGAATGTGGGACGATCTGCTCGTTTGTGACTTGGCGATATTCAGAAATATCCCATGTTCCGCCGTCCGTGCTGGCGATCACGCCGTCGATGAAGCAGTATTCATCGTCTTTGTGGAGCGCGATGTATTCGGTGTCGCGCTCGAATGCCGGGAATTTGAGCGTCGAGAACAATTCGACAGTCGCTTCATAGTCGGGGCGCATGGCAATCAGCCGTTCACGGATTTCGCGCAGTTCTGCGAGTTTCGGGAATGCGGTGAAACCTCCAACCGTCATCGCGATTGGGTGGGTGTGACGTCCGCAGATTGCCTTACACAGGTCGCCCGCTACTTTCTTCATGCGGAGTGCCCGCAGTACGACATCCGGCGCGCTTTTCGCCAACGGGATCACACTGCCCACGCCGAGGAAGTCCGGTGCGATCAGCATATAAGCGTGTAGGATATGGCTGTCCAAGATTTCGCCGTGGAAGTTCAGCTTACGCAGCATCACGGTTTGCGGGCTGGGTGTGATTGCCAGCGCGCGTTCGGTGGCACGCAGCGATGCCGTCGCATGACCCACCGCACAAATGCCGCAGATGCGGGAGGTGATGTGGGAGGACTCATCGTATGGGCGACCACGCAGCATCGCTTCAAAAAAGCGCGGAGTTTCGACGATTTGCAGCTCACACTGCTTGAGTTCGCCGTTCTGCACGTCCACGACGATATTCCCATGCCCTTCTACGCGGGTGAGGTGATGAACGTCTACTTTCACCGTAGTCATTGGGCCGCCCCTTCTTTTTCCATTTGCTGGTAGGTCAGGAACATTGTCATCTTCGCATCAATTTGATCTTCCGTCATGCCGCGTTCGCGCAGGGCATTTTTCAATGATGCCACATTACCATGGGGAACGAGACCGCGGCAGCCTTCGCAGCCGTCGCCATAAGTTGGGCAGATTGCGTCGCAGCCCGCACGGGTGATCGGACCCAGACATGTCTTGCCGCGCAAGAACATGCACACATTTTCTTTGAGCTTACATTCGATGCACAGCGGGTAGTCAGGGATGTACGGCATGCGCCCTTGTAGTAGATGGGTCACGGCGGTGACGAATTCTTTTTTGTCAATTGGACAACCGGGGATTTCTGCATCTACTTTGACGACCGCGCCGATCGGACGCGCAGGATAAGTGTCAAACCAGTCTTTCTTTTCACCGTACACGTATTCGCGCACACTTTCGAGTTCCTGACGATTGCGAATCGCGTTGATGCCTCCCAGATGTGCGCAAGCGCCAAGGGTTACAACATAGGTCGCGCGTTCACGGATTTCGCGAATGCGTGCCTCATCAGATGGGCGGGTACATGAGCCTTCGATAAAGGCAATGGCGTAATCTTCGCCCTTTTCGGACATGGCTTCGCGGAACTGTACGATTTCGACCACATCGAGAAGCTCAGGATGATCCTGAAGCGAGTCGACGACGGTTAGCTGGCAGCCTTCACAGCTTGTGAATTCAAAAAATGCAATTTTAGGCTTCATGCGAAAGCCTCCTCTAAGTGTTTCACTTCCGCATACGAGAATGCGGGACCCTTTTGACAGGTGTAGATGTGATGCATCTGGCAGTGTCCGCATTTGCCGACGCCGCATTTCATCTGGCGTTCAAAGCTCATCCAAATGTTGCCTTCCGCAATACCCTTTGCCAAAAGCTCGATCAGCACAAAGCGATACATGACAGGCGGACCGACAACAGCGGCGATGGTATTGCGCGGGTGGAAGTTAATACGCGGGATCAGTGTGGTAATCACGCCGACATTTCCATTCCAGTCAGGCGCAGGGCGATCAATTGTAACGTGAAATTCGATGTCGCCGCGTTCCTGCCACTGACGCATATCGTCTTGGAATAGGAACTCCTGCGGGCTGCGCGTCCCGTAGAGGATGGCAATGCGCCCATATTTACCGCGTTGATCCAGCACTTCATTAATCAACGAACGGAGCGGCGCAAGTCCAAGACCGCCCGCCACAAAGATAATGTCTTTCCCACGAAAACGTTCAATTGGGAAGCCGCGACCGAACGGACCGCGAACGCCGATCATGCTGCCCGGTGCGAGGCTGTGGAGAGCATTGGTCAGCTTACCAACGCGGCGCACGCACAATTCAAACGTGCCATCGCTACGCGCGGGGCTAGAGCAAACACTGATTGGCGCTTCGCCGACGCCGAGGATTGAGACTTCAAGGAATTGACCGGGACGATGCGCAATTGAGTAGCCGCTCGGCAGTTCGATCTTGAACCATTTTTCCAGCCTTGTGAACTGCTTGGTTTCGATCACGCGTGCCGGAGTGGGTATGTAGATCGAGCTGTTCTCTAGGGTTTCTTTTAGTAGTGTTGTCATCGCTTTATCCTCAGCCCGGCACCTGCGCGGCAATTTCGGCTTTGATCCGCTGCGCGTGCAGACGGTTGAATGTATCGACCGGAGTAATGTGAACCGGACAAGATTGCGCACAGCGTCCACAGCCGACACAACCCATTAAGCCATAGGCTTCGTACTGATATTTACCTTTACGCATGAAGCGGTGACGCAGCCGGCGAGCGCGTGAACTCCGGAAGTTATGACCTCCTGCCACAACCGCGAACTTCTCGATTAGGCAGCTATCCCATGCGCGGACACGTTTCCCGTTTGTGAGTGTAAGATCAACTTCATCCGTCACATCAAAACAATAGCAGGTGGGGCAGACTTTTGTGCATTGCCCGCACGCGAGACAAATGTCTCCGAGTTCGTCCCACACCGTGGTTTTTGCCGTAGCGGCAAGCAGGTCAGGCAGTTCTGTAACATCGAAGTTCAGGCGATATTCAAAGTGCTTCCACTTTTCCGCCATCACCTCGTTAATTCTTTGGTAGTCGGCGTCCCGAGGTTCCCAGAATCCGGTGAATCCGCCGATGAGCGCTTCACCACGCTCCGACCCGATATCGACGGCGTAGCGGTCGCCGAGATCGGTCAGGTGAATATCGAACTGCTCAGGAACCGAAAGCGTTCCCATGCTCTTGCAAAACGCATGCTCCATTCGACGCTAACCCATACCGTTTTGTCTCGCCGTGCCTGATAATGCTGGTCGGCGTAGCCAGTGTTATGAATCTTGTCAAGGAGCATCAACGAATGCATGTCACAGGTGTGGACGGCGAAGATAATGGTAGGTGGAATGTCCTCGATGATGGGATTCATTTCCATCGTCTTGGCATTGAAACTGAACAGCTCTTCGCGCGGCGGAAGGAGATATTTCTTCGGGGGTAAAACACTGGTTGGATACTGGAGCGTTATTACTTCTCCAGCCTCAACCGCGCCGTAAATATACTGACCGTACTCTTCTTTGGGGGCTACAATGCGGTGCGTGGTATGTAATCGATCCACCCACGCCTGAAATAAGTGCTTCGGAAGAATCTTTAGGCTCACTAGAACCTCCGGACAACATTTAACCTAACTTTAAATGAAGCATACTAACGGTAAAATCTGGGATGCAGTGATATTTGCAATCGAGTTTTACGCGGTTGTCACCTTTTTTTGTGATTAACCCCTGTGTAATCTCTGCTAGGGTCTGAAGGGAAAAAATAATGCACGAGCTGTCGATTGCGCACAGCTTGGTCGAAGTCGCAAGCAAGGCAGCGCTGAACGCAGATGCGGGGCATGTTGCACGCGTGCATTTGCGCCTTGGGCTGTTAGCGGGAGTGGAGAAGGACGCGCTCCTATTCTGTTATGATATTGCCGCAGAAGGAACTGTTCTCGAAGGATCGACCCTCGAAATCGAAGAACTCCCTGTGATTGTTCACTGTGCAGCGTGTGGTGTGGATACAACGCTTGACACGATCCAGCGGTTCGCTTGTGGGAACTGCGGAGCACTGACAGGGGATATTCGGCAGGGAAAAGAATTGTCCATCGATTATCTGGAATTGGAGACAGAGGATGCAGCCGAGAATATTGCAGATTCAGCAGAGCGTGCTGAGTAAGAATGATGAACTTGCACGCGGACTGCGTGATCGATTTACTGCTGCTGGCGTAACGACAATCAACGTTGTCAGCAGCCCCGGCAGCGGCAAAACCTTGCTGCTGACCAAGACGATTGAGCGTTTGGTTGCACGCGGGTATCGGGTGGCAACATTGGTTGGCGACTTGGCAACGGACAATGACGCACGCCGTCTTGCCGAAGCAGGTGCGCCTGTGCGCCAAATTGTGACAGGGGGGAATTGTCACCTTGAAGCGCATATGATTGAGGAATACCTCGGTGATTGGGATTTGAAGGATTATGATTTCCTGTTCATCGAAAATGTCGGCAACCTCGTCTGCCCATCAAGTTATGATCTGGGCGAAGATTTCCGGATTGTTATTCTCTCTGTGACTGAAGGGGAAGACAAACCGCTCAAGTATCCGCCGATGTTCAATTCGGCTGATCTGGCGGTGATCACAAAGATCGACATTGCTGAAGCGGTCGAGTTTAATCGTGATGCGGCGCATGCCAGCATTCAATCGGTGCGTCCCGGAATGACAATCCTTGAAGTGTCGGCAAAGACGGGCGAAGGCGTGGATGTTTGGGTTGATACGCTGATTAAGCGCCATGAAGGAACATAGACAGTCTGGTTGAACCATCAAAGGATGCTCACAATGGGCATCCTTTTTAATTGATTTTTCGCTCGAACCGCTCAAACCGATGCAGTTCTTCCTTGCCATTCGCGTCAGCAATCGTTATGATGTGCGAGCACAATGCGAATAGGGGATCAGCGAGCGCACGGACTCGGCATACGCCGAGTTGACGAGGTGGCGGTTGTCCTTCCCAAGAAGGACTTAAGCGCGGAAAAACGCGCGAAAATCGACAGATCAGCGGATGCCGCCGGGGTGAATCCACCATCCCATCTGAATATTCCCCTCCGAATGGATGCCAACTGTGAAAACCACCGGGTAACTGGTGCGACAAGCGGACGGCAGCGTGGAACGTCTTTCAAAAACCTGATAACAGATCTAGGGAGACTCTGCCATGTGTGGGATTGTCGGTTATATTGGCTTGCGTGACGCCACTCCGATCATCGTTGAAGGTCTGCGCCGTTTGGAGTATCGCGGATACGATTCGGCGGGGGTTGCGGTAATTCAATCGGATCAAATTCAGATTCGGCGCGATGTCGGTAAACTGTCGAATTTGCAGCGAAAGCTAGAAGGCGAGCCGATCAGCGGTTCAATCGGAATGGGACACACGCGCTGGGCGACACACGGCGTGCCAGCCGAACACAACGCACATCCTCATATCAGCATGAACGGCGAGTTTGTCGTCGTTCACAATGGGATTGTCGAGAACTATCTTGAACTGCGCGAAGAACTGGCAGCAGAAGGCGTAGAGTTCCGCAGCGAAACGGATACAGAAGTGATTGTCCAGTTAATCGCGCGGTTGGCAGCAGATGGCGCACATGGCGATGTCGCAGAAGCGACTCGGATGGCGGCTGCGTACTTGCGCGGCGCGCATGCGATTGTTGTTATGAGTCGTAAGCAGCCGGATCGGTTAATTGCGGTGCGGATCGGGAACGCGGGCGGAGTTGCCGTCGGGATTGGCGAAAACGAAATGTTCGTCGCATCGGACATTCCCGCGATTCTTGAACAGACTCGCCATATGATCTTCCTCGAAAGCCGCCAGATGGCGGTCATTACTCAGCACGGCGCGACAATTCAGACTCTTGACGGCGCTCCGATCAAAGCGGAAGTTCACAACATTCCTTGGGATCCGGTGAGTGCAGCGAAGGGCGAATACAAGCACTTCATGCAGAAGGAAATTTTCGAGCAGGGGCGCAGTATCACCGATACAATTCGCGGTCGTGTTGATTTTGACCATGATACCGTGCTGCTTCCTGATCTGAATCTAACACCAGAAAAGGCGAGATCACTGACTCGTATGGTGATCGTCGCATGCGGCACAAGCCATTACAGCAGTCTGGTGGGAAAGTTCTACATCGAACACCTTGCGCGATTGAGCGTCGAATGTGACTACGGGAGCGAATACCGCTACCGCGATCCGATTGTCGATGACAAAACGGCGGTGCTGGCGATCACCCAAAGCGGTGAGACGGTGGATACCCTCGCCGCGATGGAAGAGGCGCGGCAAAAAGGCGCGACCCTGTGGAGCATCGTTAACGCGATTGGTAGTCAAGCGATGCGCGTCGCCGATGGCTATATCACGATGAACGCTGGACCAGAAATCGGCGTCGCATCCACGAAAGCCTTTACCGCCAGCATTGCTGATCAGTACCTTTTGGCGCTGCGGTTGGCGGAGCTGCGCGGAACGCTCACGCCGGAAGCGCGGCGGACACATGTGCGCAATCTAGCGCACCTGCCCGAGTTAATCAGCCGCACGCTCGACGGCGATCCGGCAGTCGCGGCGCTGGCGGAGCGCCTGTACCAGTATTCCAACTTTTTGTACTTGGGACGCGGCATCAACTACCCGATTGCGCTCGAAGGCGCGCTCAAACTGAAAGAGATCAGCTACATTCACGCCGAAGGCTACCCGGCAGGCGAGATGAAGCACGGTCCAATCGCCCTGATCGACCGCAATATGCCGGTGCTTGCGATTGCGCTCAAAGACAGCGTGTACGAGAAAATGATCAGTCAGATTGAACAAGCGAAGGCGCGCGGCGGAATCGTGATCGCAGTAGCAACTGAAGGCGACACATTCATCTCGACGAAAGCCGATCATGTGATTTATGTGCCGGAAACGCCGGAACTGCTTTCTCCACTGGTGACGGTGATTCCGCTGCAACTGCTGGCGTATCATGTGGCGACGCTGCGCGGTGCAGATGTGGATCAACCGCGAAATCTCGCCAAAAGTGTGACAGTAGAATAGTCGGAAGCGACTGCGAAAGGGGACAGGCTGTAAGGCTTGTCCCCTTTTTTGATCAACCGACTGGAACCACGATGTCGCAGATCACGGTATAGGTTAGGCGGTCGCCTGTGATGCGGAATGTGCCGCTTTCAGCCGTCCATGTCGTCGAGAATGTGCGAATATAGCGTCCACTGCCAATCGCAACCGGCGCTGAAACTGTCGGGCGGATGCGCCGGTTTTCAATGAAGATGCGACCGGGATCAATCCGTGTCGCGTTATTCGCGTCATTGATGTTGTCATAAGCGGGGGGCACAAACTCAATCGTCACGCTTTGCCCGGCGCGGATCGGTCCGTTTGTGCTTTCGCATGTCTCCAAAATCAGCCCGTTAAAGCTCGGGGCATCGGCGCGCCCGGTGACAGGGAGCGGATCACAGTTTCCGCTTTCTTCAACATATGCCACGCTGATCCAACTGCTGCTCGGCAGTTGATACCACAGATCGCCGTTGAGGTCAGGCGCGGCGATAACCGGATAAATGATCGCACCAGCGGCAAGGCTGTTGACGATTTCGTAATTGGTTCCAGCTCCGGCGCGTAGATCGGTATTGAAGCGCACAGTGCGGCGGCATGCGGCTTCGATGGTTGGATTGGGCGGCGGTGGTGTCGGCGTGACGAAACGAGCTTGATACGCGATCAGCGCGGCATCATAACTTTCTTCGGTGATCGGCGCGGGCAGGCGGAAGCGCGCCGGTAGGTTGTTGATCGGCAGCGCAGCGAGGCTGGCTGCATCAAAGGGTTCAAACCTGGCTGATGCGCCGACGCGAAACAGCGACCCTGCCGGAAAATATGCGCCGTCCTCAAGCACGATCTCGCCTGCAAGAACGCTGATCTCAAGCGCGGCGGAGTTGGATGCTTGTACAAATACGGTTCCAGCGATATGTATCACTATCCCGTTTATCGTGAAGGTCACTTGATCGGTCACATTCGGCGTTTGCAGCAGAATTCCGCTTTCCGGTGTACCTGTACATGGCGCATCGTCCGCTCCCGTGCTGATCTCGATGACCTCAAACGGATGCAAATAGCGCTCGGTTTCAGGATCGCGGATCACGGTAAGTGTGTTCACATCCCCCGTCACGTTAATTACATCCTGAGTCACCCAACCGATGAGATCGGGTTCTCCGCGCTGAGGAACGATCACACGCAGCCATGAATTATCGCTGAGTCGCCCGTTTGCCGTGAGCGAATCGCGCACGCCCACTTGAGTCAAGATCGGCGCGGTCGCGTTCGGTTGTGCGCGCACGTTGAGCGTACCGGTTGCACTGATCAGGATTTCATTCGTGGGCGGCGCAAGGTTGGTGATCTGCGCTGTTCCGAAAGCGAAGATCACAACACTTTGCTGATCAGCCGCAGGAAGCGTTCCTTGGATATGGACGGTTGCCGCGCTGTATTCGCTGCCGCCGCCGATCTGAAGCGTGTTGATCTGCTCTGCCTCGACAATATTCCCCGGCTGCGTAAAGAGCACATCGCCCTCAAACCCGTTCGCGCTCACCGAGCCATTCCCGAAACACGCTTGATCGCGCCCGGTATTCAAACATGCCGAGCCAGCACGTGCTAGCGCGAGGATCACGTCGGCTGGGCAGGACTGCTGTGCCGTCAACGGCGCGACAGTAATCATGATGAATGAAAAGAGGATCAAAATCAGCTTTTTCATGGGCAGTGCCCTCCGGTGGAAAGTGCGCTTTTTTCAAGCATACTGTAAACGCGCAACCCCGTAGGGGACGCGGCGGGATTCCGTTTGTATGACGTTAAACAACGGCGTGGGCGCAATTTTTCGTTCCCTTCTATACTGCAAAGTAGAACTTGCGGATTAAGCCCGGACGGACAGTGATTGTATGAAACGACTATTGCCCCTGTTGATCGTCCTTTTCGCGTTTTCGATAGGCATCTTTGCCCTTTCGGGAGCGGCATTCGGGCAGACCGGTACAGATGAAATTCTGCGTCCGTACCGGGAAATCGGGCGAGAGCGCCCGACAGGTATTCTCTACGATCCCAATTTTGATCGGTTCGCTTGGACAACGCCTGACGGTGAGCTTGTCTTGGTGGATGCCCGCACTTTTCAACCCATCCGTACCTTATATGAAACCTTCGATTATGCCCGTCATTATGCTTTCAGCCATGACGGGAATTGGCTCGCCGCTGCGAATGGTCGCGTGGTCGATTTGATCAGCACCGAGACGGGCGAGGTTGTCGCGTCTATAGAGCCGAATGGTTCACGCGGGATTGAATCGCCGCTGATCTTCAGCGACGATGACACCTATCTGTTGATGATCGTTGTCGTGCCGGAACGTCCTGA